>JAKFCJ010000160.1:0-7973 GCA_036676705.1 Bacteroidota bacterium | reverse complement strand
ACCGGGCTGTGCAACCGATAAAAGATACATGGAAGAATCAAAGCTCTGGCCGGCCTTACTAAGCAAATAAGCGAATTTGCCTTGTCCGTTCGGGGTAATATCCAGGGCTTTTCTCAATGCAGGAAGGCGGGTGAGCACACCCACAAAACCAATGACTTTTCCGTCCTTTATCACAGGAACTTCACCCCAAATACCTTCTCCACCGATATGCAATTTCCTTGGCCCGGAAAAATAAATGGCTTGTCGGGCCATGGCCGTTTCTATTTCTTTCCTCACCACCGGATCAGCCATCACATCTCCGCCCAGAAGAGTCCGCGTTTGTTCATTTAAAGGATACACCCTGGAGATGATGCTTCCTTCCACCAAAACGATGGTTTCAATGTTCAGGCTGTTTTTGATGATCTGGGCCGAAATGCTGTCAAAATTTTCCGGAATACCATATTCCTTATAGATAAGTGCGAGGGAATTTGCCGCGGTAATATCGGCATAAAGAATATTCCTAAGTCTGTCGCGTGCGTTCCCAGCCTCTTCTTTAAGTACTTCCGTTTCCTTTTCACGAGCAAATCGGTATTCCTGAAAGGCAAGATATTGTGTGAGCACCAGGATCAGGAGGAAAACCCCCAAAGCCGCCAAGAGGGGATATTTGAACAGGCGGGCAGCACTCGATATCATAGGCGGTCACAAAACCCCAAATCACAGGGCATTATGGAGGAAATATAAGAAGAAATTACATAATTAACGACAGGTGTTCCGTATTCAATGGCTTATTCAGGAAGACTATGTCGGGATCAATTCCCCGGGCCATATCCCGGTCACTTTTATTTACGGAAGAAGTAAGGATCACGATCCTGCATTTTTCCCTGTAGATCCGGGGAAGGGTATAGAACTTTTTAATGAATTGAAAGCCATCCATAACCGGCATATTCAGGTCTACAAAGATTATATCCGGAAGAGAAGCGTCCAGGGTTTCCTTATCCAAATCCCTGAGATACTCGTAGGCAGTGAGACCATTTAGATGGACCTGGATATTTTCGGCAAAGGCGCTTGTTTCAATGATCTTCTTATTTATAAAATTATCGAGCGGAGTATCATCAATCAACATTACCGTACTGAATCTAAAAGAGGGTGCACTTGCCTGCAATTTTCTTTCCATAAACCGGGACGAATATAGGAAACAATATTAGCCCTCTCATTTACTGAGCTCAGTATTGTTAATTTTTCACCAATCTCAATGGCGTTTAAAAAAGATATACATCCGGCATCTTTCGGTATTGATCAAACCCGTATCTTAGTTTTAGAATTCGTCAGAATTGGATAAATCGTTAAGAATCTGCATATGACAACACGAATGAACCTCATATTCACCCTATTTCTGGCCATTTTCTGTTCCTGTGAAAAGGTGACGATCCAGAAGGAGGAAGCACCTGAACATGCTGAAACAGGAATGGATGAGCCAAATGTGGCCTTTATCGACCAATTTTATCAACCGAACAGCAGAGCCGTTGCAGAACCTGAATCTGTCGATCTGAATAAGCTCATCAGCCAATTGGAAAATGTAAAGCTGATAGAAAAAAAGACCGTTTCAAAGATCCCTAGGCTTTTCCTTTCATTTCTTGAAAGTCCGACAGAACCCCTGTCTATGGCTGATCCGGGAGGAAACTGGCATTCAAGTTGCGGCGGCCTTGGAACAATAATTGTCAACGATGACACGACCGAATCCCTGCCTACCAGCCAATTGATCTATTTTGGCTTGTATGAAGACATAGCTCTGATGGCTTACAATTCAGGAACTAATGGGCATTACGCAACCATTATCATTTTTAAATTTAGCGACACTGAAATAACGGACCACTGGGAAGGAAGGACCTTTACTAACGTGACGAATAAGGAGACTATTTTGGCACTTCTCAAGGAAACAGCTGAAAGGAACTCAGACTTTGTCCCTGAAAACATTTGGTGCTCTTACTGATCGAGACAAGGTTGTAATAAATAAAAATGGTTAGAACACTTCTATTATTAACCCTACCCGAAGCCGGATTATTCATCTTGATAAGCATTGGTGGCATTTTTACCCTGGGAAGTCTGGGAGCCTGGAATTATTTTAAAAGGCGGGAAGCGAAACTGAGTCCGGTACACGGAAATGACACGAACTATATCCCCCGTCTTATAAAAAGTGTCGGCGTCTCTTTTATCTTAATTTTTCTTTTTATCCTCTTTCTTGTGATTTGGGATCCAACTTTTGAATAAGGTTTCCCCTTGGCGTAGAGACGCGATAAATCGGCGTCTCTTCGCAGCGGAACAACTTCTTCCCTACCTACGTCTTCCCTACTTCCCTACTCCACCACCACCTTCTGAACCACCCGACCATCCGGTCCGTTATACTCCAACAAATATATTCCCGAGGCAAATCCGGAAAGATCCCATTGACTTTGAAGAAGGCCATTTTCAAGAATTGCTCTTGTTTCCAAAACCTTTCCATGTAAGTCCATAAGTCGCAGGGAGCCCATACCCTGGGCGGTAAATTCCAGCGTAAAATGTCCGGTATTCGGATTCGGGTACAGCTTCATTTCCGGAACAGGGCGGATCGGATTCTCACTCAATGGATGTCCAACCGTAAAATATTGCACAAACTCCGTCCCGAAATCACCGGGAATACTCCGGATGATCTGTCCGCTCATTTGGCGCAATGACAAAGTACCGGTACCATCCGGGATGGCCCAGAAAGAAATACCGTTTCGTTCGGAGTCGGTGATCTTAAAATAATAACAGCCATCCACCAGGCGAACGGTATCCTTCGTACTCTGGTTGCTGCTGAAATTGGAGCGTGACCAGATGACCCTTCCATCAAGTTCATGAACGGAAAGGGTGGTTTCGCTCCCTTTGGTATTGGCCTTGAACCAGATCTGTATATCGCCCGGATATTGGGGCGTAAGCTCGAAGCCGGATTCCAGCATGTTATTGAAAGAATTTGCGTCAGGAATACCATTAACCGCTTCTATACTCACCACAAATTCGCCTGCACTTGCTCCCGACCAGTCAAAAAAGGCCAGCTCGATCTCCCTGCTTTCATAAGGCAATATTTCTCCTGTCCAGGTCCAGGTATTCAGGTTTCCGCCTTTAACGCCATATTTAAAAGTGATGCTTTCCGCTTTTTTCATGGAAGTATTTTTCACCCGAACCTTAGGCAAACCACAAGTCGGGTTAAAACGCACAAAATTGTTTTTCCTGTTCGGGGCGATAATTTCTTCCAGGGCTACATCGGCATTTGCACTTGTATTTTCCTCATAAACAAACAGATATGCATTAATAATATAGGAATTACTGTTGTTATTGATATTGGTAAAAGGCTGCATATCCAGGTCAATGGTATTTTCTCCATCCACCATAAAGCCCTCCAACCAATAATCGTATGGATTTACCGCTTCTCCCGGACACCAGTTGGCGCGGTCATACAGCCAGGTTCCCGGTTGGGGATAAATGGCATTGCTGCCGCAATTGTCTTTCCATACCAACGTTTTATACCGCTGGACACCATTTACCTTCACATAATGTTCCTTGGCACAGAACTCGGCGCAGTTTTCATTCCCGCCGAAACCATGTCCGGTTTGTGTTACCCGCATCTTCACCCGGGTATTGGCCTGTTTGTTGAGGTCCACTTTTCTGGCAACCAGGTATTCTTCTATGCCTTTTTGATTTCCATAAGGAAAACCTCCCGCCCAAAGCGGAATGATGTCTGTACACTTCAGGGCCGGCTCTCCTTCGATAAACTCAAAATCAATGGTGCAGGTAAAGCCGTCCTGGTAACCCGAAAAATGACTGCGTATCGTCACGGAATCCTTTAATAACAAGGCAAACTCGGTAATATCGTAAGTGTAAGTGAAGGTCCATGTTTTCGTTTTATCGGCAGCATAAGGTGTGATCAAACGGCCTAATTCAAGATCATTGATGATCTCGAACACCTGGTACCATTGGTAATCCGAACGATACAGGGCAAACTCATACTCTGTTCGTTCTGCAGTGATAACAGTGCCACTTGTATCATAAGTCATGCGGAACTGCAAAGCGTCCCAAACCATAAGCGTATCGGTAGCGACGGTCGGGTTCAGCGCATCGAGGAATCGAACGAGTTGTACCGGATTTTGAGGGGTCGAATCTGCCGTTTTGGTGGTGGTGTTAAAAAAATAAAAATAGGTGGTATCCGTGGAGTAGAAGAAGGAGTCGAGGGCGCCTCCATTGACTTTGAAATTCGGACTCGTTTTTAGCGTAGAATCCATCATTCCACTCGGCTGCCTCAATATAGCCTGGACGGTATAATCCCATTCCGAGCAGCCCTGGTCCGGACAACCCAGGGTATAATGCATTTTTACCCTCTGAAAACTTTTTCCGGCAGTTGGAAAAAATATCTTCTTGTCAAAATTTCCGTACCAGTTCATATGAACCCGGTCGTGACTCCGAACCCGGAGGGTGTCGCCGTTTCCGGCCAGCAAAACAAGTGGGAACAGGCAAAGGAGGGCGCTGAGTAATCGCTTCATCCTGCAAAATTAACGCATTTCCCTGAGACCTTTTTACAGGTGCATTCCGCGTAGCAGCTCTTCGGTTTTCATGCGCTTTTTCCCTTCGAGTTGGAGATCGGTGATGCGCAAACTTCCATCGCTGCACTGCCAATACAGTTCTTTATTATTTTTTATGACCCATTCGCCCTCTTTTTTACCCGGGAACGACGGATGTTTTTCAGCAGCAAAAAGTTTGAGCTGCTTGTCGTGAAAAAAAGTAAAAGCCCCCGGGTAAGGACTCAACCCGCGTATATGGTTATAAATTTTATGGATGGACCATTCCGGCTTAAGAAGACAATCTTCTTTAAACAGCTTAGGTGCAGTTGGCAAAGGACCCTGGATCTCCTGGGGGATCTGCGGGCATTGGCCGCTTAGTACTGCATCCAAAGTTTTGATAACCAGCGTGGCCCCTAATAGCATCAAGCGGTCGTGGAGTTCGCCGGCTGTTTCGTTTTCGCCGATTGCCGTTTTTTCGCGCAAAACAATAGGACCCGTATCGATCTCATGCTGTAAAAAGAAAGTACTTACCCCCGTTTCCTTTTCACCGTTCATGATAGCCCGGTTGATGGGCGCGGCCCCGCGATAGGCAGGGAGAAGGGATGCATGCAGGTTAAAAGTACCCAGCGGAGGCATATTCCAAACCATTTCAGGAAGCATACGAAAGGCAATAACCACTTGTATATCGGCCTTATACCCTTTCAGTTCTTCAATAAAACCGGGTGATTTGAGGTTAGTTGGTTGAAGTACAGGGATATGATGCACCAGGGCAAAGGTTTTAACAGCCGATTCCTGTAACTTTAATCCCCTTCCCGCCGGCCGGTCGGGTGCAGTTATCACAGCCACGACCTGAAACCCGGCCCGCAGCATGGCCTCCAAAGAAGCTACGGCAAAATCCGGGGTACCGATAAAAATGATCCTGAGTTGATTTTTTGTCAAATTTCTACGAATTGCAGCAAATTTAAGCGAGTGGAGCAACTTTTGAGGTACATTCCAACTCTTAATGACAATGCGCCGCTACTTAAAATTACTTTCAGGTATTTTTATGGTCAGTCTGTCCCTTTTAACAGAAGGACTTTCCGCGCAAATTTTCTTTGTAGAGAACAAAGGTCAGTGGCCACAGGAGGTACTCTTCCGCGCCGATATTCCGGATGGATACCTGTCTATAGAAGCCAATGCCCTGCTATATACCCGTCTTTATACCAATAACCCCGAATATTTTCATCATGGCCCCAAAAAAGGCGATACCCTGATCGTGCATAACCAGCGTATCGAACTTGAGGGAGGAAATCTTTCTGCGCAGGGGCTTGGGAAAAACAAGCGGACAGAATACCACAATTATTTTCTTGGCAACGACCCTTCCAAATGGGCGAGCAAAGTTTCTCTTTTTGAAAAAGTAGTTCTGTACGATGTGTATCCGGGTATTGATATGGAAATTTACGGACGGGGTACACGTTCCGTCAAGTATGATTTTATCGTCCATCCTGGGGCCGATCCGGGTTTGATCGTATTGCATTACCAGGGACAGGAATCGCTGGCTTTAAAAAACCAAAACCTCCATGTTCAAACTGCCGTTGGCGAGATCATCGAAGAGGCGCCTTTTGCCTACCAGTTGCAGGGAAAAAATATTCCGAATATTGAGGCCCGGTATAAACTTGACGGAGACCGCCTGCGTTTTGTGATCGGCGACAGCTATGAACCTTCCCAGGCATTGATCATCGATCCCGTGGTGGTTTTTTCCACCTATACCGGCTCCTCGTCCGACAATTTTGGCTTCACTGCGACCTATGATTTTTTAGGTCATGGATTTGCCGGAGGAGATGTGCGCGGTTTCAGTTATCCGGTTACGCCGGGAGTAGTCCAGACTTTTTTTCATGATGGAACTGAGGATCTCGACGATGTATTGGGCGATGTTCCGCGCGACTGTGCGATCATGAAACTGAGTCCGGACGGGAAAACAAAAGTGTGGGCCACATTTCTCGGAGGATCGCGTAACGAACAACCCCATAGTATGGTGGTGGATTCGAAAAATAATCTGATCATCATGGGCAGCACCTTTAGCACCGACTTCCCAAATGACGGACAGGGATTTTCACAAAACAACAAAGGCAATAGCGATATTTTTGTGATCAAGATCCACGAAGACGGCACCCAGATACTGGGAATGAGCTACCTCGGCGGCTCCGGTCGTGACGGATTAAATGGCCGACGCCCTTTCAGCCAGTTTCAAACAAACACTTCTCCCCTTCATTATAATTTTGGAGATGAATTTCGCGGTGAGGTTATTGTCGATAAAAATGACAATGTCTATATCGCTTCCAGCACCGAATCGGGCAATGGAAGCGGATTTCCAGCCATAAATAGTTTTAATACCAACTTTGGCGGCTCTCAGGACGGCTGTGTTTTTAAACTGAGTCCCGACCTGCGCACCCTGCATTGGGGAACCTATATAGGCGGACCAAATTTTGAGACCGCATTCAGCCTGGATATTGATGCCGATGGAAATGTTTTTGTTTGCGGAGGAAGCAATTCCAGCACCATGAGCTTTAGTCCTACTGCCCTGCACCGCAATTATCTGGGTGGTCGGAGCGATGGCTATGTGATCAAGCTGAACAATGACGGAAACCAGATCTTAGGGGGCACCTTTATCGGGACCAATGCTTACGACCAGTGCTATTTTGTGAAGGTGGACAAATTCGGACAGGTCTACCTCACCGGACAAACTGCCGGAAATATTAGTCCATTCCCCGGCACGGTTTATTCCAGTCCCGCCGGAGGACAATTCATCTATAAATTGAACAGTACGCTGCAAACACTTTTAATTTCCACCACCTATGGGGCAGGAAATGTAAAGCCTCAGCTTTCTCCTTCTGCTTTTATGGTGGATTCCTGCGAACGGGTCTTTGTGAGCGGCTGGGGCGGTAGCACAAATGCTAGTCCTTTAGGAAACGGGGGCAACACGATCAACCTGGAACATACCCCAGATGCGCATGATCCCACCACCGATGGTTCTGATTTTTACCTCGCTGTGTTTTCAAAAAACATGACTAAGCTTTTGTATGGAACGTTTATCGGAGGTGGATATTACAATAGCCTGACTGACAACGATGTGCTTGCAGAACATGTTGACGGAGGTACCAGCCGTTTTGACCCAAGAGGGATCGTATACCAAAGCGTTTGCGGGGGTTGCGGAGGAAGTTCCACCCCTGATTTCCCAACAACTCCCGGGGCCTATTCGCGAACGAACAACAGCAGCAATTGCAACAATATTCGGAAGTTCGGCCGTAATTATCATGGCTATTCTGATCATGATATCAACCTTTGGCTGCAACAATGGTCTTATATTGTCCGGCGCACGATTGTATTATGCGATGGCAAAAGACGGTGTATTTTTTCAAAAAGCCGGAACTCTGAACAAAAATG
>JAKFCJ010000159.1:0-1887 GCA_036676705.1 Bacteroidota bacterium | reverse complement strand
CAGAGAGAATCGAGCCCGGCGCAATCGCGGTCAAGCTTGGCCCGCACGCGCCTGCGGTCGCGGAGCACGAAGTCGATGCTCGACGGGCTGGCCATCGCCGCGCCCGCGATCATCGCCGCGGACAGGCATTTGGGGCCCTTATGCTCGACCCATTTGAACGCCGGCCGGCGCTGCGCGATCGGCACGTGGAGGATGATCTCATCCCGGATCAATGAAATTACTTTTACACTTCCATCGCTTTTACGGATGGTGAGTTTTACTTCAGTTCCCTTGCTGCCGCGTATCAGCTTTACTGCATCTTCCACTGCAAAGCCGGCGAGATCTGTTGGCTCTGCGGCACCCTGTGCTACTTTGATGATGGCATCATTGATCTGCAATTCACCACTTTTCCATGCCGGGCTTCCGGTAACGAGGCTTACAATTTTGATTGCACCTTCATCTTCCCTTAACTGTGCACCGATACCATAGAACTTTCCGCTCATCTGCTCTTCAAACGCTCTTTTCTCTACCGGCGGGAAATAAGTTGTATTGTGATCCATCAATTCGGAGATGGCATTAATATATAAACTGAACCTTTCATCTGCCGTGAACCTCGCTTTGATCCTGTCGAAATTGCGGTTCATTGCTTTCAACACCCTGTCCCTGGCATCGGCTTCCAGTTGTACATCTGTTTTTACAACAAATGAATCTTTGCCTTTGTTGGCTTCGCGAAGATCCAGCAGGTCTGCATAACGCTCGAGGGTCAGGTACTTCAGCCTTTTTCTCCAGACTTCCTTACGCTCAGCTTCGTTGGCGGCATAATCTACCTTATCCTGGTCGAGCTGCACCTTTTCATTTACGGTGAAATCAAACGGAGTAGCCAGTATGTCCTTATATAAAGTGATGATCTCGGGTAAGCGTTTTTCATAGATCGCATTTACAGCTGTAAAAAACTCAACCCTGCCGTTATTGATCTCATCGTCCAGCGTTGTTTCGTATTTCTTTAATGAACTGATATCCGAACGGATGAAGATGTTCTTCTCACCATCGATGTCTGACAAATACTGGTTGAACAAGGTTTTTGAAAATGCATCATTGATATTCTTCGGGCTGTAGTGCTTTTCTTTTAAAAGCGTAGCCACTGACCGCAATATCTTTTCCTGTTTGGCGGGTGTATTATCATCACCACTACCTCCCCATGATTTGAAACCGAAAAATAAACCACAGATCAACAAAATACCAACGATCGGTAAACCTTTCCTGCTCATCATATAATTCAGAATTTTAGTCATTACTCTCAAAAATAATGTAAATAGACTAGGTCACTTTACATACCAGCCTTATTAACAAACTTTTGCCCAATAATGTTTTAGAAGGAAAAGCATGTGTATGGACGGCCTGTTATTGACGTGATCTACCGGTAAAGTTTACCGGCGGAAATTAATGGTTTGTGAAATATGCTTTCTAAAGGTTGATCAAATTTTTTGTATTAAAGTCACTTTCTTTTACTTTTGCCTTTCGAAAAAAACGGAGGGTGTAGCTCAGTTGGTTAGAGCGACAGCTTGTGGCGCTGTAGGTCGTGGGTTCGAGACCCATCATTCTCCCAGGAAACCTTGTAAGCTCATTTACAAGGTTTTTCTTTTAAAAGGATAAATATGAACTGGGCTTTATTCCTGATACCGATCATTTCTGCATTTATCGGCTGGTTCACCAACTGGATCGCCATTAAAATGCTCTTCCATCCCAGGGAGCCGAAAAAAATTCTGGGCATTACTTTCCATGGGATATTCCCAAAAAGGCAGCGACAGTTCGCTGAAAAACTGGGAAAGCTCGTTGGGGAAGAACTTTTATCCTTTGCCGATATAGAAAAAAAGATCACCGATCCCAACAACCTTGACAAGATCATGC
>JAKFCJ010000158.1:0-24772 GCA_036676705.1 Bacteroidota bacterium | reverse complement strand
AAATTATCGAAACACATGGTGGCCAGATCCAGGTAAATACCGAATTAGGTAAGGGAACTGAATTTATTATTACCTTGCCCGTCGCTGCTAAATTGAATACGAACTAATCCCATCATGACCAAAGAACGTGCTCGCATTCTGTATATTGATGATGAAGACAATAACCTCAAGGCTTTTAAAGCCAGTTTTCGACGCGATTTCGAGATTTACACGGTTTCCGACGCGAACGAAGCTTACCGATTATTAGACGAAATTGAAATTCATGTGGCACTCGCCGATCAGCGTATGCCTAAGGTTTCCGGTGTTGATTTTTTTGAAAAAATACAAAAGAAACATCCGGATGTTGTGCGTATCCTGATAACAGCCTATACGAATTCACAGACCATCATTGATGCGGTTAACAAGGGAAAAATAAACCAATATGTGGTTAAACCCTGGGATCCGCAGAATCTGAAAAATATCATTGACTCCTCCTATGAAGCCTTTCGTGTAAAGAAGGAACTCAAAATAAAAAATGAAGAGCTGATCAAGACCAACGATGAATTGAACCGCTTCGTTTATAGTGCTTCTCATGACCTTCGTGCACCACTTATGTCGATCCTTGGTCTGGTTGAATTATCCCGACTGGAAAAAGGAACGGGTGACCCCTACGTGTACCTCGATATGATCGAACGGAGCGTGCAGAAACTCGACAGCTTCATTCAAAATATCATCGAATATTACCAGAACGCCCGGGCTGAATCCAACCATGGGCAGGTTATGTTCGAATTGCTGGTGCAGGAAGTGGTTGAAACGCTCAAAAACACAGACCCAAGTGTCAATTTTCATATCAACGTTCAACAAGACGCACCCTTTCACAGCGATGAATTCCGTATCCATGTAATCCTGAGTAACCTGATCTCCAATGCCATCAAATACCAAAAAAATGATGCCAGCAACCCGGAGGTGAACATCATGATCAAGTCGGATGCCCAAAAGGCCATCATACAGATCAAAGACAATGGAGTGGGAATCCTGCAGGAACATTTGGAAAGTATATTTAAAATGTTCTTCCGTACCAAAACATTGAACAGGACACCCGGTACCGGAATTGGCCTGTATATCGTAAAAGAAGCCCTGTCAAAAATTGGTGGCGAGATCAAAGTGCATTCTGTTTATGGAGAAGGAACCTCCTTTGAACTAGTATTACCTAATTTATCAAACTGAGATGGAATTACCTTATATCATGCTTGTCGACGACAATGAAATAGATCTTTTTCTGCATGAAAAATTGATCCGACTCAGCGGAATCAGTGAACATATTGTCCATTTTACCACTGCCCGGGAAGCCCTGGACAGTCTTTCAAAAAATACCGTTATTCCCAATATTATTCTTTTAGATATTCAAATGCCGGAAATGGACGGTTTCGACTTTTTGAAGGTTTACGAACAAATGACCCATATCAATAAAGAAAATACCCGAATTTTTATGGTGTCGTCGTCACTCGACTTTGGTGATATTTCCAAGGCCAAAGCCAATCCGCTGGTCGCAGAATTTATCAAAAAACCGTTGAATGTTAAGGAATTGAAAGACCTGTTAGATAAATAGGTTGTATTTCAGGATGCACCAAATGGCCCGGAACCCGTCTTTCCAGCCTATCTTTTTTCCTTCTTCATAGGTACGGCCATAATAGGAAATGCCCACTTCATAGATCCGGATATTTTCTATCCGTGCAATTTTTGCGGTAACCTCCGGCTCGAATCCAAAACGTTTTTCTTTGAGGTCGAGGTCCTGGATAATTTTCCGATCAAAGGCCTTATAACAGGTTTCCATATCGGTCAGGTTCAGGTTCGTGAACATATTCGACAGCAAAGTCAGGAATTTATTTCCGATCGTATGCCAAAAGAACAAGATACGGTGGGGATTTCCGCCCATGAACCGTGATCCGTACACCACATCAGCAACTCCTTCGCGAAAAGGCTTTAGCACGTCATTGTATTCACGTGGATCATATTCCAGATCCGCATCCTGAATGATGACCACATCGCCTGTTGCCTTTTTTATGCCCGTATGAAGGGCAGCTCCTTTGCCCATATTCACTTCATGCGAATAAAAGGTGATAGCCAGGTCAGGGTTCGCGGCCATATACTTCTCGACTGCCTCAACAGTATTGTCTTTTGAGCAGTCGTTCACGATAATGACTTCTTTTTCAATGTTGCCAATAAGCGCTACATCTTTTACCTTATCAAGGATGAAGTGAATGGTTCTTCCCTCATTGTAGGCGGGAATTACGATGGATAACTTTCTGATCAAAGCACAAGAATTTGTGCAAAGAAAAGGAAACTGGAGCGAACCCCCACTCCTAAGCTATAAATTAGTAAGTTTGAGGACTTAGATCTATGGAGCAGAAACGCCTTTTTTTACTCGATGGAATGGCCCTCATCTACCGTGCCTTCTTCGCTTTTAGCCAAAATCCCCGTATTAGCAGCACAGGCATAAATACCTCTGCTACATTCGGATTTGTTAATACTTTGCTGGAGGTTATCCAAAAGGAAAAACCTACCCACCTGGCCGTTGTTTTCGATACGGAAGCGCCAACCGACCGGCATATCGAATTCGAAGCATATAAAGCCAACCGGGAGGCCATGCCCGAAGACCTGGCCAAATCCATTCCTTACATTTTCCGACTTATTGAAGGCTTTAATATCCCCCTGATCACCCTGGATGGTTACGAAGCCGATGACCTCATTGGAACACTTGCCAAGCAAGCTGAAAAAGCCGGCTTCACCACCTATATGATGACCCCCGATAAGGATTTCGGGCAGCTGGTGAGTGCCAACATCAAAATTTATAAACCTGCCCATCTCGGCAATGGCGCTTCGGTATTGGGCGTTGACGAAATATTAAAGCGCTGGGAGATCAAACGGGTAGACCAGGTAATCGATATTCTCGGCCTCATGGGAGATGCGGTGGATAATATTCCCGGCATTCCCGGAGTAGGTGAAAAAACGGCAATCAAGCTGATCGCTGAATTCGATACCATCGAAAACCTGCTAGCCAATACCGACAAATTAAAAGGAAAGTTAAAAGAAAAGGTTGAAGAGAATAAAGAGAAAGCGCTATTATCCAAACGTTTAGCTACTATTATTCTTGACGCCCCTGTTCAATTGAATGAAAAAGAACTCCTTTTGGAGGCACCGAATGAAGAATTACTGAGAGAACTCTTTGCCGAACTCGAATTTCGTACCCTGGCAAAACGTATATTCAGTGATGTCGGGGAACCAAGGCGCGCACCGATCGTAACCGCCCAGGGTGACCTGTTCAGCCAACCTGCCGCAAACTCACCCGTTCCTGTTCCGGCAGAAGAAGACGAAGACGAAGAAGAATCGCAGGTGGAACAAGTCGAGCTTAAAACCATTCATGATACCACCCATGAGTATCTTCTCGTTGAGGATGAAACACAGATCAGTGACCTGCTAAAAGCCCTGGACGGGACAGATCATTATTGTTTTGATACCGAGACAACTTCCATCAATGCCATGGACGCCGAACTGGTTGGATTATCTTTTGCCGTAAAAGCTCATCAGGCCTGGTATGTTCCTGTACCCGCAGACCAAAGGGAAGCCCGTAAATTGGTTGAGCGCTTCAGGCCTGTCCTTGAAGACAAAACCAAGGTCATCATCGCCCAAAATATCAAATACGACCTGATGGTGATGCAAAATTATGGCATCGAACTCGGAGGCAAACTGTTCGACACCATGCTGGCCCATTACCTGCTGGAAGCCGATTCCCGCCATAATATGGATGCCATGTCTGAGCATTATTTGCAGTATAAACCCGTTTCCATCACCGAATTGATCGGCAAAAAAGGGATCGCTCAGCTCAATATGCGCGATGTTCCTTTGGAAAAGATCAAAGAATACGCTGCTGAAGATTCGGATATTACCTTACAGCTACGCGACATATTTGTCCCCAAATTAAAAGAACAGGAGGCTGTTTCCGTATTGGAAGAAATCGAAATGCCACTGGTACCGGTACTGGCAAGCATGGAACGGGAAGGCGTCATGATCGATAAAAACTTCCTGCATCTTTATTCTGCAGAACTCGATTCTGAAGCAAAAAAGAGCGAGGAACGCATCCATAGCCTGGCCGGTGTAAAATTTAATATTGCCTCTCCCAAACAAATGGGGGAAGTCCTTTTTGAAAAACTCAAACTCGACCCCAAAGCGAAAAAAACCAAAACCGGACAATACCAAACCGGTGAAGATATCCTGAGCAAACTCGCTCCGGAACATGAGATCATCAAAGAGATCCTGCGTTATCGACAGATCAGCAAACTTAAATCGACCTATGTTGATGCCCTGCCTACTTTGATCCATCCTGTAAGCGGAAGGGTACATACCTCGTTCAATCAGGCAGTTGCCGCAACAGGTAGACTTAGCTCACAAAACCCCAACCTGCAAAATATTCCTATCCGGACAGAGATGGGAAGAGAGGTTAGGAAAGCATTTATTCCCCGCAGCGAAGAATTTGAGATCCTGGCAGCGGATTATTCCCAGATCGAACTCCGCATCATTGCCGCTCTTGCCGGAGATGAAGGAATGATCAGGGACTTCAAAGACGGCCACGATATCCATTCGGCCACAGCTTCCAAGGTATTTAATGTAAGCCTTGAGGCCGTTGACAAGGAGATGCGCAGAAAGGCCAAAATGGTCAATTTCGGGATCATATACGGCATTTCAGCATTCGGGCTGGCCCAGCGACTTGAAATACCCCGTAAGGAAGCGGCTGAAATTATCGAAGCCTACTTTACCCAGTACCCGAATATCAAAAAATACATGAACGACACCATTGAAGGTGCACGTACCAATGGATTTGTACAAACTGTTAAAGGCCGGCGCCGCTATATCCGGGATATCAACTCCAGAAACCAGACCGTACGGGGCTTCGCGGAACGGAATGCCATCAATGCACCGATACAGGGTTCAGCAGCCGACATGATCAAGATCGCCATGATCGCTATTCATGAGGCCATGAAAAAGGCTTCCCTGAAAAGCAAAATGATCCTGCAGGTACATGACGAGTTGCTCTTTGAAGTACATCATAGTGAAAAAGAGATCCTGAAAAAGCTGGTCATTGATAAAATGAAAAACGCGATCCAATTGCCCGTTCCCATTGAGGTGGAAGTAGGTATCGGGACCAACTGGCTGGAGGCACACTAGAACAAGTGGACGTGCTGGAGAAAGATGGCGAATAAAAAGAGGACAAAGACGGTTTCCCGTATCCATTTCCTTTTGTCGGATAAGAAGAAATAGGTCAAAAAGACGGACAAGGGCAAAGCCAAAATGCTCATGGCGTTTTCTATGGGCTGAATTCCGAAAAAGGCGAACAGCACGGTAAAAAATAAATAAACCAAAAGGTATTGCTGCAATTTTCGCACACGTACCGTATTGCGGAAAAAATTCTGTTGCAATAGGAAAAAGGTAGGGATGAGGATGAATACCAGCAAACCCATAAAAACCAAAAAATAGGGATCCCGCCATACTTCACTTGATCCTGGAGATAGCCAGGAACTGGTATAATAAGCAAGAACCACTTCGTCCCGGCCGAGGAGATACATGAACGTGGCACTAAAAAACAAAACCAGTCCGTAGCCGGTTAGGTATTGAAAAATATCCAGTCCGGTAAGGGGTTTAAAAAACATAATACCCACAATAAACACCGGAATGATCAAAAAAGTACCCGGCGCGAAAAGGAAAGCTATACCTCCTAATATTCCGGCATTGATCAATGCCGGCATGGCCTTTTCCTTACCCTGAGCCTGGAAGATGGCAATAACAGCCAATACCAGAAAGGTATTTGCCAGCAATTCGGGATGTAGGGTTAGTTGCTCCGGAAAGACCATATTAAAGAGGCCAAAGAACAGAACGGGCAACCAGGTGTTTTTATACAGCAACTGATGCCTTTCGGCCAACAAGCCAAATAAGAGGCTCTGTGCGATAATAAGGAGAATGACAATACCGAAAACCGCTGTTTGGGTTCCTCCAAACAGGCGTTCCAAAAATTCCTGGGTCCATTTTGTTAAGGGTGTTGGTTCTAAAAGGGGAATAACAATAGGGTCCAGGCCATATAAAAGAAAACCCAAACCAAGCAACAGCCCGAGAACGAGCAGCAGGGTAGTAAATTGATTATTTTTTAAAAAGCGAATCAAAAAGTCAGTTTTAGGAATGCAAACTTGCGATCTTTTGAGGTGGGAATCAATACGGTGTTCGCATCGAGTTGTTTAGATTCCGAAGGAACGATCGATATAAAGGCTCCCTGGTTCCCGAATAACATTTCCTCTTCCAGGACCTGGTTGGTGTATAGCGTATAATTAAGCACACCACCATCTCCTTTTAACTTGTCGTTGAACAGAATGTGAATGCGGTCTTTTCTTTTGCAAATGGTAAAGGAAGAATAGTAGCCGAAATCGTTAACCGTTGACTGGCCTTTACTGATCACTTTTGACCACTCAGGCCCCTCGGCCGGGCTAATGGAAAGCAGGAAGATCTTACCATAATTATACACGCTGCGCGAACTTACCTGGGCGATCCCGTTGACGTAATAGGTGTAAGATTGTTGTGCGATGGAAAACTCCTCTCCGAAAAGTATGTATCCGCCATCACTTCTTACCACCATATACCGGAGAACAAAATCATGCAATTCTTCTTCATTTTCAACCGCCCTGGGCCCGCCAATATCCCGGACAAATTCGGTGGAAAAGGGAACAAAACGGTGCCTCAACAACTGAAAATCCGAACGCCGTATCGTGAATTCGAGTGTGCCTTTGCTCATGCTTCTGCTCAGCAAAGAATACAAACCCGACACCACTACCCTGTCATTGCTGTCGTCAAGCACCATGATCGGGCTATGGATATAGGTATCTTCAAAATTGAGGTAAAAATCGAACCAGTCGCTATGCCGGGTCATGGCAAAAAGATGGACTCCGATCCGCTCCGGGGTTCCTTTTTTCATTTCCGGATTGACCCCGCTCACCAGGAGAAAGGCCTGCCCGCTTGTATCCACAAGGACCTGATCGATCTCAAAGTCCTTGCCCTCGAATTCAAGGATCTGCCGACGTGAACTGATCCGTTCCAGGCGGCGGTCAAAAACCTGAACGTTGAGGTAGCTTTTTCCCTCCGGGGCCATTTCAGAAAACGTCACCACATAATGGGTCCCTGCCAGGTTTTCTGTTACACTGAAATCACCATCATCGCTGTAATTCCTGGGCTGCGCGATGAGCAGTGGTATCGGACGACCGGTGGGTTCGCCTTCCGCGTCGAGATGTTCAATAAACAATTCCAGCTTTTCTGTTTGACGGTTGTACCTGCTTTTCCAAAGTACGATTCCGATTTCGGTCACAAAGGCATTCACCAGTTCCGTACCCCGCATGTCAGGAAGTTTTTTACTAAAATCCATCCCCAAACTTTCGCGGTACCGCTCAATGATCACATTGTGGCGTATATCATATCCTTTGCTTCGAAGCACATAGTAGCCATGCTCATTCGACCCGATAACCCGGTTATAGGCCGTTTTATTGCGAAAACGTTCCATGCTCGACCATTCGATAACCTGGGCATAAGTCGCAACCGAGCCCACAACAAACAGAAGAAAGAGGAGGAGCCGTTTCATTCAATAAAAAGGGTTTCTGAATGAATAACCTGATTACCTGACATCACACGAACATAATACAATCCCGAGGCTTTTACCCGCGGTTCAAAGACCACCCTGTTCGTTCCTTTCGACATGACTCCGGACCAAATATTTTCTATGCGTTTTCCCTGACTGTCGTACAATTCAATTTCTACCTGGCTGCCCGATTCCAATTCGACTTCTACCTTTAACAAAGCCCCTACCGGGTTCGGGTATACACGAACCCTATTCTTATCCGGTGAAATCCGGATGGTGTCTTCATCACCTACCACCTGCACCAGAAAATTTTGCCAGCGGTTGTCCGTTGACGTTCCGGAAGCTGCAAACCAAATTTCCGGCTTTTCTGCCGGAGTGAGTGAAACGGCAGTCGTATAGTCTCCCCATCGGTTCACTTCTCCTTTTGTATTCGTACGCGGACTTAAACCGGTGAATACGGATACAAGAGGATAATCCTTCATGTTATCATCCATATACAAATAGCCGATCGATGGATGATCATTCTCAGACGTATAAACCACCGGGATCAGTACCGCCCTGTTCGCATCAAAAGCGCCAAAAGAAACCGGACTTCCGTATGCCATGTCCTTTGTTGATCGAATGGTGCGTGCTTCGCAAACAAAGGTGCCCACATCCACCCTGCCGTAATAGATCGCATTCCTCAGGTTTGCCGTTTTGGTATTGAGACAAAAGTGAATAATTCCGTTGCGGTAAAATGCACCTGTAATGCGGCAGTCTCCTCCATCCATCAGGGTGTTTTCATTCTTCTGCATGGCATCAGGAGGCAGGGAATAGGGTCCGGTTTTGATCGTTGCTTTCGACTGGATCCCTTTTCCCGGATCCAGATAAAAAAGGTAAAGTTCCTCTCCTCCCCGGTCGACCGAACTGATAAAGTGGATGCCGGACGCCCCAAACCCGTTATGATTATTGGCAGGAACCAGGCTAAATACGAATTTGTCCTTTACATTTTTCAGGTCCTGATACAAGGCGGCATTTACCGTAGCGCCCTGGGCCATTGCGTTTTTGTCGAGCACCAGCATTAGCGACTTCTTAAATTTCATGTCCTGATCCCCGAACAAATTAAGACTCACCCAAACGTGGTTAGCTGAAATGCCTAAATGAGGGTAATCCGAAAACACCCCTTCGGAAAAGGGATTGCCGGAAAAGGAATAGACGTTCCAACCCAGGAGCGGGTCTTTATCCTTGGAAACAAAGACCAAAATCCGGGAATCCGTGGAAAGTATACCATGCAGGATCACCATGATAAAACGTTCGGATACAGGATCATACCCTACCCTGGGGTCAAAGAACTGGCTTGCCAGGGAAGGATCGTTGGCCAGCTGTTTAAAGGTCCTGAATAACTTCAAGCTTCCATTCTTATCAAAAATACACCAATTGGCATTTACTGCCGAAACGATAATGCCGTCAGGCGAAATGGCCATGGCATTGTCCATTGGCGTAAAGTTCTGAACCGGATTGGCATTAAAATTCCTGGTAACTGTAATGCTGTCGGGGTCATTTTTAAATTCGAAGCCCTGGTTTCCATACAACTCCCTTTTCAGGCGGTTCAAACTGTCTTTGATATGGCGTTTTTCCAGTTTATCCGTGCCCTGATGCGGATGCAACTGGTGGTGGGTAACATAGGCTTCCGGGCTTTCCGAAGCAGGATCCCTGAATTGAGGCTTCACCTGAATGACACTGTCTGGGAGCCAGGGCATTTCCTGCGCACTTCCCCGATTTTGAGCAAACAGAAACAAGATTAGCAAGGCACAACGCAAGGATGTATTTTTGCAGTTCATTCGCTGATATTGAAAGGCAAGTTACACGATACACACAAATTACAGGAAACCGCAGTACTGGTTGGCATCGACTACAAATCGAAACCCAAAGAACAGGTGCAGGAATACCTTGACGAACTCGCGTTTTTAACGGAAACTGCCGGGGCTAAAACCCTTCGGAAATTTACGCAAAAGTTAGACCATCCCCACTCCCGCACTTTTGTGGGTGAAGGAAAGCTGGAAGAGATCCGCCTTTATGTAGACGAGCATAAGGCCAGCATGGTCATTTTTGATGACGAGTTAAGCCCCAGCCAGCAACGAAACCTGGAGATCGCCCTGAACGTAAAGATCCTCGACCGCAACAACCTGATCCTCGACATTTTTGCCACCCGGGCGCAAACTGCCCAGGCCAAAACCCAGGTGGAACTCGCCCAGTTGCAGTATCTGCTTCCGCGATTGACCAGGATGTGGACCCACTTGAGCAAGCAACAAGGGGGTATCGGGATGAAGGGCCCCGGTGAAACACAGATCGAAACCGACCGGCGTATCATTTTGGATAAGATCAGCTTATTGAAAAAGCGGTTGGCCGATATCGATAAACAAAGCCTTACCCGCCGCAGTAACCGGGATGGTATTGTCCGGGTTGCCCTGGTTGGTTACACCAACGTAGGCAAATCGACCATCATGAACCTGCTGAGCAAATCAGATGTGCTCGCCGAGAACAAACTCTTTGCTACCCTGGATTCCACCGTGAGAAAAGTTGTGTTGGAAAATACTCCATTCCTCCTTTCAGATACAGTAGGATTCATCCGGAAATTGCCCCACCAGTTGATCGAATGTTTCAAATCGACTTTGGACGAGGTGCGGGAAGCCGATCTTTTGCTTCACGTGGTCGATATTTCGCATCCTAACTTCATGGACCAGATCGAGGTGGTGAAAGAAACCCTGAAGGACATTAAAGTAGACCACAAGCCCGTGATCATGGTGTTTAACAAGATCGACCTGTACCATCCACAGGCCCGGGGACTGGATGAGATCAGCGGCGAAGAGTTACCGGAATTGACCGTGGAGGAAAATCTTGATCATTTGAAAAAAAGTTGGATGTCGCGAGAGAACTCCCCCGTTGTTTTCATTTCCGCGCATAAAAAGCAAAACATAGAGGAACTTCGCGAAAAAATAAGCCGGACAGTGGCATCTTTATATGAAATAAATGCGCTGGAGATCGAATAAATGTCCTTTTTCGGTTCAAAATTGGAATTTATAGGTTGTAGTTATTTACAAAAATGGATAAGTGTCCATTTTACGCTACTTCGCGTCAATTCGGGGCTTTCCCAATTTTAGATTCCTTTTAGGTGTATAAAATCCACATTATTGTGGATAACGGTATTGTATGCGTTTGAAGCCCTTTATCCATGCGGCTTTGAATGCTTTAGATTTGTGTTGTGAATATGCTGCGCGACGTCTTTCAAAGGTGGATGGATAATCCGAAATTTAACCGGGATATGCTTGCCCGTATCGCGTCGCTGTCGGTTAACATTCCTCAAAAAAGCAAACATTTCGAACTGGAGGGCAAAAAACTTGAGGACCGTCATACCCGCCAATCGCTGCTCGACTGTGCCATCAATGTGAGTCTGGAACACGAAAGTTTCCGCAATATGCATGCGGATGAACTTTTCGCCTATGCCACCCGGCTTGAAGAAAAATATTCGGGAGATATCAGCCAGCTGAAGTTTTTCTCTGACCATCTATCCGCTGAAGGTGGGTTTTATGCTTTACTCGAACGTATGCTGTTCCTGTTCCGCAATTTTGACGACCAGGAAGAAGTCATGCGGTTTTTCGAACATCAGTTGGTATCCAATACCCTGGAAAACCCGGTACGCGACTGGATGCGCGAATTGTCCAACGAAGCGGAACACTTTAGCGTAGAAGAAAAGATCCTTGCCTCTTGGTTCATCCATTTTGCCTTACTCAGCAGTTTGCCTGCTTTAAAGAAACATACGGTACTGGCTCGTTTTGCCCAGCATCTTTTTCTGCGTATCCATGGTTTGGATGCATTAGGCCTGTTAAGTATGAATATGGCCATTCTGCCGCACCAGGCCATGTACAAGAGGGCAGTTGACCAATTTAAGTTCAAAGACACCAAAGACCTGCTCCAAAGCGACCTGTCGAATATGGTGCAGCTGGGTATGGATATCCATGAACATGCCTTACAGGCCGCCAACCTGAATTTACGCGAGTTGTACCAGGACCAGATCGATTACGAAGACCTCACGCCCCGCCAGCGCAATATGGTGAACTTCTTTTTTGATGAAGGCTTGTCATTGAGCAGACCGGAGACGGCACATTTAAACGAGCGCCAACAAAAGATCATCGAGTTGATCTATGAAAACCATTTTTCCTCTACAAAGGACCTGAGTTTGATCTTCCGATGCAACCGCAAAACCATACAGCGCGATTTTACCGAACTGCTCGATATGGGTTTGGTGCGTCAGATGGGCAACGGGGCGGCTTTGCGTTATACGGTGCATATCCGTAACCGGCCGCACTCGGCTTTGGAAAGGTTACAGAATGTGCGTTTGGGTGATGTTCCGGTACAGATGAACTTGTTCGGCGAAAACGACGCGCATAAAAAAACCCCGACTTCTCAAGGAAACCCGGGGCTCTTTTAATTTTTTTACTTCCTCTTCTAAAGCTCGTCTTCGTTGAAGAAATAATCTTCATCGGTTGGATAATCGGGCCAAACCTCTTCTATACTTTCAAAAGGTTCGCCGTCGTCTTCCAACTCCTGCAAATTTTCAATCACCTCCAAAGGAGCACCGGAACGAATGGCATAATCGATCAACTCGTCTTTCGTAGCGGGCCATGGAGCATCGTCAAGATAGGAAGCCAGTTCAAGTGTCCAATACATAGTCGTAATCCTGTTTATTTCGCGAAAATACTCTTTTAAGCGACTTATACTACATGTAGCAAAGAAAAGTTTTGAATTATTTGTTTGAAAGGGCCATGTTCCTTTCTGACCATCGGCCGTTATAGTGAAAAAGATCATGAAAACGAAAACTGTTAGGTTATGGATTATTACGCTGGCATTAACGTTTCATCTCTCTTCTTGCCGTGCCTATCTGGCCGGTGATATTGTCATAGAAAACCAATTGAATGAACCGATCCTAATTTCTTACAAACCGCTTCAAATTGGCGATTTACGGCCGAGCGACTCTGTCTATTGGCTGGCCGATTCCTTTTTTTACCCGGAAAATTTTCGCACGCCCTATGATTCGATCAATCAACAAACGGATGCGTACAATCAATCAAGGCCCTTTTTTTATGATACAAACTGGTTAAACTACAGGAATAAGAAACATACTGAGACAACCCTCATCAAAGCAGCGACAAGTGATTCAATAATCCTGCAGCTTGTTCCCGGTAAAAAGGTAATTGTCGGACAAAAGGGTGTCAAGGGCCCATTTATCAATAATGCTGAATTGCTTATTGCCGGACTAAAAATAACAACTGCGGATTCCACGGTAATTACAACCAGGCAACTTTTTTGTTACTCCAATGAAGGCAATAAAATGAATAAGCCCGGGGACAATCGTCATATTTTGATAGATAGCTCTGCTCTTTCCCGGATTAAAACCGTACCACCTTGTTTGGATTCGAATCATCGAACACATGACCTGGTGCTTGATGAAATAGTTGAAAAACTAAGTTGTCTGGATGCATCGTGCGATACAGTAATGATGGAAATACAGCGTGGTAGTAGTTCGTATACGTTCTGGTATTACTATAGAAATGGAAAGTTGTACCGCTATGCTTTGCTATTGAAAAGGGAATCAAGGGTATTTGAGTGGAATGTTGGGGAATGATGTAGTAGGCTCTAAGACTGCCTTATCGATTAATCTCTGACCAAATGAATCCGGTTCATACTTAGAATTACCAGCAACATTAGACTGATTAAACTATTCATACCTCCTGGCTCTTAAACCTTTTACCAAAATAAATGTGAAAGTGAATACGACACAAAACTGAATTATCTGTCCTACAGTAAACAAATAGCTATTGACATGATCAATATCTCCGGTATTGTTGAACAACAAATTGACGAGGCTACCAAAGAAGTGCATTGTAATCATGCCAAAAATGCCCAAGTCAAGGTTGATTACATCATATACCAGCATATACCCGCATGCTATAAACCCGGTCTTGATCAAGGCGGCGATTAACAGAAGGGTACTATTTTGTTTTATTGGTAGCATAAGGGCCGTTTGCTATCGAAAATATGGAAAAGAAAGAAACCGATAGGCATAAAAGAGGCCGTCCCATTTGAGACAGCCTCTTTCATTTATATTACCGTGTGATTTATTTACTAAACTTCCTATTGATAACCCCTTCTGAGGTGTGGATCTCGAGAAAATAAACACCAGCGGGTAGCATATCCGTAGCGATCTCCGCCTTGGTCCCGGATACTTCATGGATGCTGAGTTTTTGTCCGGCGGCATTATACACATGTATCTTCTCCATCGAAAGGGTGGTTTCCACGTTCAGTTTAGCTCCCGCAGGTACGGGATATAGGCTTACCTGTTCATCCTTCACCAATTCGTCGACTCCATTCGGGAATCCGGGGGTGAAAACATAAATCGTATTTACTGAAGGATTTGCTGCAAGGAAAGACATATTATTCACAATATAATTCGCAACAGGAGTTGCCGGATCTCCGCCAACGCTGATAAAACGGCTTCCGTCAATCGATACCATGCGCGGCTGTAAATCAAGATCAGCAAGGGCTTCTGTTGTGATAAAAGAGGAGCCATAATGGAACTCGATCTTATTGGAACCTTCATAAAACCAAACCTGATAATTAACAAAATCGTTGGGGAAAGAGTCAGCAATTGCGGCAAAGGTGATATTCGGCCATTGCACTTTTAGGATGCGGGTATTCCCCGTTCCGTCCAGGCGATAGGTCACAGGCGACTGTCCTGCTCCGCGCCCCAAAGGGTCTTCGCCATGAGCGGTCAGGAAACCGACTTCAGTTTCTGTAAACGTAATACCATTATCCATAATATACAGGCTATCGACATTTTCTCCAAAAAAGCTGAATGGAAACGGGAAGGATATGGTTTTAGAAAAATAATCCCATTCTGACGGTGATACTTCCGTTCCATTCGTCATTTCGACATAATTAGCGGAACGTTGGGAGAACGAATAATGGTTCTGGGCCGTCAGTATCTGACCAGAAGCGATTATAAAAGTGAATAGTAGTAGTTTCTTCATCTTCCAAATATAAAAGAGCAGAAGAAATAATCGCAAGATTAAAATCGCCTGTTTAATTCACTCCGTTAAAATAACGGATCAATCCTCCACTTAAAAGCATCAGGTTCAATTCCGACTCTTTCAATGCAAATAAAGCCTGGGCATAACGGCTTTCGGCCTCCAGACCAACGAGCTGCACATCACGGAATTGAAAAGCATTGATACTGCCCATGCGCAGTTGGATGCGGGCCAGCTGCACGTTTTCGCGCGACATCCGTACATTCTCCAATTCAAAAGCGAGTAACTTCTCCTGAAGCAGGTAATTTTCATACTCCTGAAGCAGTTTGATCTCCAGATCATAATAGCCTTTCTCCAGACTTAGCTTCGCCTCCTCACGCTGTAAACGTGCAATACGGATATCGCGGTTTACCTGGGAACCGTTAAAAAGGGTATAGCTCAACCCGATGCCGGCGGCCGGACCCAAACTGCGGTTCGTTTTCAGGATCCCCACGGCGTTTTGCGAGCTAACAAAACTGTACTCCGAATAAAGCGAAATCCTTGGATAACGTTGGCTCTGCGCCTTTCGTATCGCATTATCCGCTGTCACTTCCTGAATTTTAACGGCCTTGATCTGGTTGTTCTGCGCCATCACCTCTGAACGTAAACTTTCATAAACAAAAGGTGCCATAGAAAACAGCGAATCATCCAGAATCAGGGAAGCCTTCGGATCCATGCCCAATTGTTGTTTCAATTGCGTATGCAAATTAACCAGTGCCGTTTTTTCCTGCATCCAGCGTGAGCTGTCGGCACTCAGGTCGAGCATACTCTGCAGGTATTCGAGCCGCGATCCTTTACCCACCTCCAATTGGGTTTTGGCTAATTCAACACGTAAATGACTAAAATACAGAGCACTATCCAACGATGCCAGCAGGGATTGCCGGGCGATGATCTCGAAATACAAGCTGGCAGCCGTATAAAGTTCAGCTTCCATTAGCAGTATGGTATTCGTTTCCGCCAACTTTTGATCAAGCTCCAATTCCGTCTTTTGGCTTTGTACATAAAATCCGTTAAACAGGGTCCAATCCAAACGAACACCAATATTGACAGATTGATTCAGGGCATTGTTGGCTTGCCGGACATCCCCGTTAAAAAACTCCTGACGGGTATTAAAAGCGCTGTTTTGCTGCTGACCGTTTAAAACCACACTCGGATAAAACCCAGCTGCACCGGGTGTATTCAATACCTCCGCCTGTTCCTCCTGAATGCGTACCAGACGCAAAGCATAGTTGTTCTCCAAAAGGCTGTCACCAAGTTGTTTAAGCGTCAAAGGTTGCTGTGCCAATGAATCACTAACGAACACGCATAAAAGACAGATCAAAAATGCGCTACTTTTTTTCATAAGTCAAGTTTTGAAGCGTAGATAATCGAGAGCCTTTTGAACTGATAAATAAGAAGATAGCTGGTATGACATAAAGGGTAAGTCCAAGTGAGAAGATAAGTCCTCCGATAATGGCAATACCCATCGGGATACGACTGGTAGCCGCATCACCCAAAGCCAGCGCAATAGGCAGGGCGCCCAGAATGGTGGCAAAACTGGTCATTAAGATTGGCCTGAAACGCTGGACTGCAGCTTCCATGACCGCCTCCTTATTGCTTTTGCCTTCCTGCTTTTTCTGGTTGGCAAATTCCACGATCAGGATCCCGTTTTTGGTCACGATCCCTACCAGTACGATGATACCGATCTGGCTAAAGATATTCAGGGTTTGGCCGAACAACCATAGTGAAAGCAGGGCGCCTGCAAGTGCCAAAGGAACGGTGATCATAATGGTAAGCGGATCACGGAAACTCTCAAATTGCGCGGCCAGGACAAGGTAAATGAGTATCAGCGCGAGAATAAAGGCAAACTGCAAACTGCCCGAGCTATCCCTGAATTCCTTGGAAGAACCCGTCAGGTCCGTGCTGAATTTTTCGTTCAGCATTCCTTTCGCAACACCTTCCATCACTTCTATCCCTTCTCCCAGGGTCTTTCCCTGTATCGGCCGTGCTGAGACGGTTGCAGAGACAAAACGATTGTAGCGATGAAGTTGCGGCGGACTGCTTTCCGATTCCATCGTCACGAGATTGGCCAACTGAACCTGCTGTCCGTCTTTATTTTTTACATAGACAGCGCTCAGATCGGTTGGCTCGTTGCGGTTATTGCGTGATGCCTGGCCGATAACCTGATACTGCTTTCCATCTTTAATAAAATAGCCAAAGCGTTGCTGGCCGAAAAGCAACTGCATGGTTTCGGCAATATCCCTCACGGATACACCCATCTGACGGGCCTTTTCGCGATTGATATTCACTTTGAGCTCCGGTTTATTGAATTTCAGGTTGACATCCATTACCTCAAACTGCCCGGTACCCATCGCACTATCCATAAAACGGGGAAGCACTTCTTTTAATTCTTCAAAATTCGGGGCTTTTAATACAAACTGAACGGGAAGTCCGCTTTGCCGGCCACCGCCAATGGTTTCATCCTGTACCACATAGGTTCTTGCAAAGCTGTAGCCCGATAACATCTTCGTGATCTCCTTCGCCAGCTGATCTTGCGTTTTGGTTCTTTCATCCGGTTTTACAAGTGTCAATCGTACAAAGCCGGAATTGATATTGATGGACGAACCGAAACCTGGCGAGGTAACACTCAGCAGGGATTTTTTCTCCGGGATGGTATCCGTGAGGCTCACAATTTCCTGCACATAGCGGTCCATGAGTTCGTACGAAACACCTTCCGGTGCGGTGGCTACGATACGAAGGCGGCTTTTGTCTTCCATAGGCGCCAGTTCGGATGGAATATTGGCTCCGATCAAAAAGATGCTCCCTGCAGATACGGCCACCACCAGCCAGGCGATCCTTGGCCAGTGCATGAATACATTAAGACTGCGTTTATACAGGTCGTTTAGCCCTTCAAACCAGGCTTCGCTTTTTTTCAGCCATTTCGCCTGCGAGGTTGATTTTTTAAGAAGCCGGGTACTCATCATCGGGGTGAGGGTGAGGGAAACCAGTGCCGAAATAAGGACCGTTCCGGCCACGACCATACCAAATTCGCGGAAAAGTCGTCCGGTCAACCCTTCCAAAAAGATGATGGGAAGGAATACGGCTGCCAGGGTAATGGTGGTTGAAATGACCGCAAAGAAAATTTCTTTGGAACCTAAAAGTCCCGCCTCCATTGGGGTCATGCCCTTTTCCACCTTGGAATAAATGTTCTCCATCACCACGATCGCATCATCCACCACCAGTCCCGTGGCCAAAACCATCCCCAGGAGGGTAAGGATATTGATGGAATACCCCAGCAGGTACATCACAAAAAAACCACCCACCAGGGAGATCGGAATCGCGATGACCGGAATAAGGGTAGTACGCCAGTTCCTTAAAAAAAACAAAATGACCAGCACCACCAGGATAAAAGCGATCAAAATCGTTTCCTGGACTTCTGAAATGGCCATCCGTATTGACTCAGTGGTGTCCATCGCCACACCAATTTTAAAGTCGGGAGGCAATTCCTTTTTGATCTGTTCTACCCGTTCATAAGCCGCATCGGCAATTTCAATATAGTTGGTGCCGGGTTGAGGTGTAATGGCAATGCCGATCATGGGTATACCGCCATTTCCCCGTAATAAAGTCCGTTCATTCTCCGGAAGCATCCTGGCAAAGCCAACATCCTTAAAACGAACCAATACCCCGTTCGATTCGGTGATGATCAGGTCATTAAACTCTTCCACCGTGCTGAGTCGACCGAAAGTGCGGATGGTAAGTTCAGTTCCAAAACCTTCTACCCGGCCGGAAGGAAGTTCCACGTTCTGTTGATTGAGCGCATTGCGGATATCAAGCGGGGTTAAACCATAGGCGGATAGTTTCGCGGGATCCATCTCCAGTTTCATCGCATATTTCTTCTCTCCCCAGATACTGATTTGGCTCACACCGGGAATGGTTTGCATGCGTTCTTTAAAGATATTGTTCCCGACCTCCGTCAATTCCAGGAGGGTACGTTTGTCGCTTTGAACGGTTATGGATAAAATGGTTTCTGCGTTGGCATCCGACTTCACCACAACGGGTGGATCCGCGTCGGGCGGAAGGTTCCGCACGGAACGGGAAACTTTGTCGCGCACGTCATTCGCGGCTGCTTCCAGATCAACACCCAATTCAAATTCAACCGTGATATTACTTCTTCCTTCGCTGCTGACTGAGGTCAGGGTCCGTATCCCTGCAATTCCATTTATGGACTCTTCCAGAGGCTCCGTGATTTGCGACTCTACCACGTCTGAGTTCGCTCCGGTATAATTGGTAGTAACCGTTACAATAGGCGGGTCAACACTCGGATATTCACGAACGCCCAGATAGGTAAATCCGATAATTCCGAACAGGACGATAAAAATATTGATTACCGTGGCCAACACCGGCCGTTGAATGCTGATCGTTGAGAGGTTCATTCCGTTCCTTTCCCTTGATTGACCTGTACCGGCATTCCGTCACGTGCCTGAAGGATCCCGGTGATCAGAATACTATCACCGACGTGAATGCCTTCTTTTATTTCAATGTCTTTGGCCCGTCTTACACCGGTTTGCACCCCCTGGCTTTTTACCTGGCCGTTGACTACTTTATAGACTTTTTGTCCATTCAGTTCCGGTATCACCGCCTGGGTGGGGATGAGGATAGCGGTAGACGATTCGTTCAGTTTCAGATCGATATTCAGGAATACGCCGGGAACCAGATTCTCCTTTGCCGTAGGGCTTAAAGCACGGATCTTTAGATTGCGGCTGCCCGGGTCGATCTGCGATTCAAACGCATAAATGACCGCATGGATGGAATCGCTTGAGCCGGAATAAGTCCCGGTTACCGGCATTCCTTTGCGGATATAAGGGGCGTAGAGTTCAGGTACTTCAAATTCGATCTTCAGGGGTTTTTCCTGAACCAGTTGTACCAATGGTTGTCCCACGGCCAGAAAAGAACCAGCGCTAACCAGCCGCAGTCCGATCCGGCCTGAAAAGGGTGCTCTTATCAGGCAGCGGTCTATACGGACATTCAAAAGGTCTAATTCAGCCTGCAGGCTGGCAACTTTATTTGCACTTGCATCATAAACTTCTTCGCTCAAAGCCTGGGCCTGGAAAAGCGTTTCGTTTCTTTTCAGTTCTTTTCTTGCCAATTCAAGCTGCACACGAATATTCTTTGCCTGTGCCTGAAATTCGCGGTCGTCGATCTGGAATAAAGGGGACCCTTTTTGTACGTTGCTCCCTTCCTGAAAATGAATATGGATCAATCGACCGCTTTCTTCCGCTTTTAATTCAACCTGTTCATTGGGCAGAATGGTTCCTGTGGTATGGATAGCTTCGCTCAGATTTTGCTCATTTGCCACCCAAACTTCCGCCTGCAAACCCGAAAAAGCCGGCCCCTGGCCGGTATTTTTAGCGGGATCCCCGCAGGCGAGAAGAGCAATTAATCCGATAAAAAAACTCTTTTTCATTTCTGGTGCAAGATAAATAGAAAGGGCCGCTACAGCATTACCTGTACGCGGCCCATTCAAGCGAAAAAGATGCCAGGGAAAGCCTTATCGCAATTGTGCGAGTCTTTTTTCCAGGACCTCTTTGCTGAGTGTAATTCTAAAATGCACCTTAAAAAAGCGCATCAATACCTCGCTTGAGGTTTTCCGTCTGTTGATGGCTTTCATCAACTGACGCGTGATTAAATCAGTCATAGTAATTCCCCCTTACTGCAAGTATAAACGATGACTAGGAATATTTCCTTGTGTCAGATATAGAAAACTTTTTAATTATGCACAAATTATCCCCATTCATCGCGAAAGGCATTCCCTTTAACTAATTAATTTCGCCAATATGCCTTTCACCATGTATACTTGTACAAATGAATATCCAATGAAAACAAAAATTAACAGCTTCCTATTGGCTTTTGCACTTGTTGGTTCTGTGTTGGTATTGAATTCCTGTAATAAAGACGATGATGATCCGGGAACCAATCAACCGAAAACCAATTTCGTTTCGGCCACTATTGGTACAAAAGCCATCGATCCTGTCGGAGCACCGATCGTAAATTTCACCGGCAGCACCCTTGATTTTACCGTTAACGATAAGGATCAGGTAACCACACTGGCGATCTATGTAGATGTAAACGGTCCAAATACCCAGTCTTTTGCAGGGGGAGGAACCGCTTTCGCTAACGTTCAGACCAGCAGTACCACCGAAGGCCTTTACACTGCCGATGGAGGAACCATTACCCTGACCACCAATGATAAAGCTAACCGAATTGCAGAGGGTACCTTTGCCTTTTCAGCGAAAAACACCAACTTTCAAAATATTGATGTGAGCAACGGTAAGTTTTATATCAAATACTAAACAATCCGTACAACAGATTTGAAACCCGCTTCGGCGGGTTTTTTTATAGCTCGATCTCACTGTACATCGGACAGTGGTCCGAATGTTTGGCATCCGGAAGGATCCGCGAAAATTTTACCTTGTCACCCAAACCTTCCGTCAACATAATGTAGTCGATCCGCCAGCCTTTATTGTTGGCTCTTGCGTTAGCCCGGTAACTCCACCAGGTATATTGATGAGGCTCCTGGTTAATCTGCCGGAAGCTGTCGATATATCCATGGCCAACAAACCGATCGAACCATTCGCGTTCTTCCGGCAAAAAGCCGGAGGAATTTTTATTTCCTACCGGGTCATGGATATCGATGGGTTTATGACAGATGTTATAATCTCCACATAGTACAAGATTGGGACGTTCTTCGCGCAAATTATTCGTGTAATCCGTGAAAAATTCCAGCCAGTGCATTTTAAATTCCTGACGCAATTCGCCGCTGGAGCCGCTTGGATGGTAAATATTCACGACAGAATATCCGTCGTAATCGGCACGGATAACCCTGCCTTCCCTGTCGTATAGCGAGTTACCCGTTCCATACTCAACATGATTCGGCTTTTCTTTGCTAAAGATAGCCACGCCACTGTAGCCGGGTTTTTCAGCAGAGTACCAATAATGATGGTAGCCCAAATGATCGAAAATGGCTGTATCCACCTGTTCCTTGAAGGCTTTGATCTCCTGGATACAGAGGATATCCGGATTTTCTTCCTGCAGCCATTGGGCAAATCCTTTATTCAGGGCTGCCCGGATACCATTGACATTGTATGTACAGATCTTTTTCATCATCTATCAATAATTGAATAACCAACGTAATGCTTCTGCGACCTTTTCTCCGCTTGGTAACATTTCGGCTTCTAATCCCATATTGAGGGGAACTGCAGGCATATTTGCCGAACCCAGGGTTTGAACCGGAGCATCCAGGTGGCGGAAACACTCGCGGCTTATCCGGCCCGCTATGGCTTCTGCGAAAGAATTTTTTAAGGTTTCTTCGGTCAGTACGAGGATCTTACCGTGTTTCTTAGCCTGATCGTAAATGGCTTCCTCATCACAGGGACTTAGGGTACGCAGGTCCAGTATTTCGACCTGGCCGGGAAATTTTTTGGCAGCAGCCATGGCCCAGTAAACGCCCATGCCATAGGTTATAATTCCTACCGACTCCCCTTGCGCTACCTTTTTTTCATCGGCATCCAGGGCAATACGTGCTTTGCCTAAAGGAATGATGTAGTCGTCGGAGGGTTCGATCATTTTTGCACCTTCTGTACCCGGAACCTTGCTCCAGTAGAGCCCTTTATGCTCGAACATCACAACGGGGTTCGGATCATAAAATGCCGCCTTCATTAAGCCTTTCATGTCGGCAGCATTCGAAGGGTAAACGATCTTAATTCCTTTGATCTGAAGAATGCTGCTTTCTACCGTTCCCGAATGATAAGGACCACCGCCGCCGTAAGCACCGGTTGGGACACGGATAAGTGCCTGAACAGGGAATTTTCCATTCGACAGGTAACAACTTTTAGATAGTTCCGTTACCAGTTGATTTACCCCGGGCCAGATATAATCGGCAAACTGAATTTCAACGATGGGCTTACATCCGACCGCTGAAAATCCTGCCGTAGAACCAATGATATAAGCTTCCTGTATCGGAGTATTAAATACGCGGTCATCCCCATATTTTTTTCCCAGGGTGGCTGCTTCACGAAAAACGCCACCCAAACGGCTTCCCACATCCTGGCCATAAAGCAGGGCTTCCGGATTATCCCTGAGGATCTCATCCATAGCAAATAAGGCGGCGTCAACCATGATAACGGGTTCTTTGTTTGCCGGAGCCCGTTCTCCCTTTTCTTCTGTGACCGGGGTAGAAGCAAACTCGTGGTCGTATAAAGTTATGGCTTCAGGTTCCGGAGCCTGTTTTGCCCGCTCAAAATCTTCGGCAATTTGTTTTTTTGCTGTTTCTTCGATCGCAACCAGGGCAGACTCTTCTACACCCAGGTCAGACAAGACTTTACGAAGGGCAGGATACGGATCACTTTGGGCGTGCAGATTAAGATCTTCTTCTGTCCTGTAAAATTCTTTCCGAACTCCTGAAGTATGGTGGCCCAGCAAAGGAACGGTGGCATGGATCAGGATTGGCTTCCTTTTGCTTCGCACATATTCAAAAGCCTTTTCCATTTCTTCATAACTGGCCAGGAAGTCGGTGCCATCTACCCGGCTGCGTTTTAACCCCTTGAAACCGGCTGCATATTCGTAGGCATCCATAGCCCGCATTTCTTTGCCGGTTGCAGAAATACCCCAGTCATTATCCTGTATCAGGTAGATAATCGGCAACTCATGCAAAACAGCCATCTGAAATGCTTCAGCAACTTCTCCTTCCGTTACCGATCCATCCCCGAGCGAGCAGAGCACTACGGGTTTATCGATCCCACTGAGCAATTTTTGTCCTTCCAGATACGCAATTCCATGCGCCATGCCGGTTGCTGGAATGGTCTGCATTCCCGTGGCGCTGCTTTGATGCGGCATCGTTGGCATATCGGAACGCCTGAGTGAGGGATGCGCATAATAGGTTCGCCCGCCGCTGAAAGGGTCGTCGGCCTTGGCAAGCAGTTGCAGCATAAGCTCGTGGGGCGTCATGCCCATAGCCAGAAGCATCCCTTCATCCCGATAATAAGGAGCCGCAAAATCGCAAGCCTTCAACAAAATTCCCGTTGCCATCTGTATGGCTTCATGACCTTTTGATGTTGAATGTACATACTTGGTAATCTGTCTGTTAACATCATATATATCAGCCATTGCACGAGCCTGACTCATGAGTTGATAGATATGGATAAGCGCTTCTTTCTTTACCATTTTTTTAAGGTCCTGCAAGTATACGAAAATTGGGAGGGAAAGGGTGAGCATGAAATTTAACTTGCTTCTAAACGGTTAAAATGAAATCTTTGGGATGTAATCTATGCCGCAACACGTAAAAATTCGTCACCTATCCCCTTACAGTATCCTCAGTTTTGAGGGAATTAAAAACCTGGATGCCAACTCCGCCCTCCGTGTAAAAGCTGAAATAAAAGGCCTTTTATCGGATGACGTTAAAAATGTCATTGTCGATCTTCATAATATTCAGTTTATCGACAGTACAGGATTTGGTGCTTTGATCTCTGTTTTAAAAACCATAAAAAGCCGTGATGGCAAAATGATATTGAGTGGGGTTACCGATGAAGTTCGTGAGTTGATGGACCTGATGCAGCTGCTGAGCGTATTTGACCTCAGCCCAAGCCTCAAAGAAGCCGAATCCCAACTAAAACCCTGACTATGTTGTTCATTAAAAGTTTCCAGTCTGATCTGGCACAAACCGATCTTCTGGCCTCCTGGCTCGAAGAAGTCGCTACAGCTTTGGAAGAAATTCCCTACTTTAAACTTCGTTTTGTTGTTCATGAAGCCTTCGTGAACGCCTGCAAACATGCACAGGATGTCCAGTCATCCATAATCGTTGTGATCCGTCACCAGGATAAGCTGGAAATTGCTATTACAGATCCCGGAAAAGGATTTCAACTTCCTGAAAACCTGGATCACTTCGATGCCGCAGCGATCGGGTTTCGCTGGAATCTGGCAAGCGACCGGGAAACTTCCGTTGTGGCAGAAATTGGTGATGCGCATACCCTGAATTTTTATCTTTCCA
>JAKFCJ010000157.1:0-2539 GCA_036676705.1 Bacteroidota bacterium | reverse complement strand
CAAAAGGTGCTACTTATGCCGATGTGCGGATTGGCCGCTACCTGAACCAGTTTTTAACAACCCGTGAAAACCGGGTAGAAAATATCAGCAATACCGAATCTTATGGTATGGGTATCCGGGTTATTGCCAATGGCAGCTGGGGATTTGCAGCAATCGATAAGCTTGATGACGATAACATTGCCCGAGCAGCAGCAGTAGCCGTGGAAATTGCAAAAGTAAATTCGAAATTATTGACCGAACCTGTGAGGCTGGCCCCGCAGAAAGGTTATGGTGAAATTAGCTGGAAATCACCTATCGAGAAGAATGCCTTTGAGGTCCCGATCAAAGAAAAAACGGACCTTTTGTTATCAGTAAACGATGCGGCATTAAAGGGGGGAGCCACTTTTGTCAATTCGTCGCTTTTCCTGGTAAACGAACAGAAATATTTTGCTTCCACAGAAGGATCCTATATCGACCAGGACATCCATCGCCTCTGGCCCACTTTTACCGTCACGAAAACCGATTCTAAAACCGGCAAGTTCGAAACCCGTAACGCCCTGAGTTCCCCTATGGGAATGGGTTATGAATATTTAATCCCGAAAAAGGAAGAAGAAATACACAGCGTGCAGACCCTCTACAAAAACCGTTATAATATGGTTGAAGACGCAACTACAGCTGCACGGCAGGTTGATGAGAAGCTCAGGGCTAAGCCCGTTGAGCCGGGAAAGTACGACCTGGTTATTGATCCAACCAATTTATTTTTAACCATCCACGAATCTGTTGGGCATCCGACAGAACTCGACCGCGTTTTAGGTTATGAGGCCAACTACGCCGGCACGAGTTTCCTTACTCTGGATAAGTGGGAATCAAAGAAGTTCAACTTTGGGAGTAAGATGGTGAATTTTGAGGCTGATAAAACACAGCAGCGCTCACTAGCGGCAGTAGGTTATGATGATGAAGGGGTAAAATGTAAGAACTGGGATATCATTAAAGATGGGGTGCTGGTAAATTACCAGACTATTCGCGACCAGGCACATATTTTAAATCTGCCTGAATCGCAGGGTTGTTGCTATGCCGATAGCTGGAGCAGTGTTCAGTTTCAGCGGATGCCCAATGTTTCATTAAAACCCGGCAAATCTGCATTAAGCTTAAAGGATATGATCAAAAACGTAGATAAAGGCATTTACATCCTCGGGCGAAATTCATATTCAATAGACCAGCAGCGCTACAATTTCCAGTTCAGCGGACAGCTTTGCTTTGAAATAAACAAGGGAGAAATCGGCGGGCAGTTAAAAGGAGTGGCATATCAGTCGAATACGCAGGAATTTTGGAATTCCTGTTCGGCAATTTGCGATGAACGCGATTACCGGCTTGGCGGATCCTTTTTTGACGGCAAGGGACAACCCAGCCAGGTTAGTGCAGTTTCTCATGGCTGTGCCACTACCCGATTTAACGGAATAAATGTGATTAACACCAACCGGAAAATTTGATGGTCCAAAAGCGGTGAAACAAGCAATGCAGGTATGCCATCTCGTCTAAAAAAATCTTAAACTCTATTTAAAAATCAAACCAACCAAACCTAAATGAAAAGAAGAGATTTTATGTACCTGGCGGGCATGGGCGCAGCAGCGGCCATGCTTCCTCCAATACCCGTATGGGGGAATCCCATTGATCCGGGAGCAATGTTGGACACGATGGATCCTGCCTTAAAAAAGCGAATAGCGGATGTAGCGCTTAATGCCGCAAGATCAAAAGGGGCAACCTATACTGATGTGAGAATTGGCCGCTACCTCAACCAGTTTGTTGTAACCCGGGAAGACAAAGTTCAAAATATTGTTAATACCGAATCTTACGGGATGGGTGTAAGAGTTATTGCGAATGGAAGCTGGGGCTTTGCCGCTACCGATAGAATGGACAATGACGGTATAGCCAAAGCCGCAGAGCTGGCAGTGGCAATTGCCAAAGAGAATTCACGGCTTTTAACTTCTCCGGTAGAGCTTGCGCCCCAAAAAGGTTTTGGCGAGGTAAGCTGGAAAGCCCCAATTGAAAAAAATGCTTTTGAAGTTCCGATAAAAGAAAAGGTAGACCTTTTACTTTCGGTAAACGATGCAGCCATAAAGGGTGGCGCCAATTACGCCAACTCCATACTGTTTCTGGTAAATGAACAAAAGTACTTTGCTTCTACTGACGGGTCATATATTGATCAGGATGTTCATCGCATCTGGCCAACGTTCTTCCTTACAAAGATCGATTCAAAAACCGGCAAGTTCGAAACCAGGAATGCGTTAAGCTCTCCCAGAGGTATGGGATATGAATACTTACAGGCTCGTCCTGAAGATAAGATCAAGGGCGTTACCACTTTCTACAAGGAACGGTATGATATGCTTGAAGATGCCAAAGCCGCCGCCACACAATTAGGACAAAAATTAACTGCTAAATCTGTTGAGCCGGGGAAATATGACCTGGTGCTGGACCCATCGCATCTTTGGCTTACCATTCACGAATCTGTGGGTCACCCGACTGAGCTCGACCGGGTACTTGGCTATGAAGCGAACTTTGC
>JAKFCJ010000156.1:0-7418 GCA_036676705.1 Bacteroidota bacterium | reverse complement strand
GTAGGTACCGGTAGTTTTACCGTTAACGGGAATCTGACCATTGCGAGCGGGAAGTCGTTTACCGCAACCCATGCACGCATCCTTGTAAACGGTAACCTCAGTCTGAGTAATTCAGGATCCTCCTTTCATGCCGGGAATGATTCTCTTACCGTAAACGGACAGTTTGACCCTAACGGCAATACGTTTTATGGAGATTCCGCGGTGATCGTGATCAACGGAAACGGTACCAACTCCATTACCGGGAACTTTTATACCAATGCAGCAAACATCACCTTTAACCCAAGCAGCTTAACGGAGATAAGCAGTGGGGGACGGTTTTATGTAAATAGTGGGACGGTGTTTTTTGCCGATTCCGTTCGGGTGGGTAATAACGGCAAACTCTATGGTAATACAGGATCCGTGGTCTTTTCTAAAAGTATCCTTGTATCCTCAAACGGAGAACTTGATGCTGGTAGCGGGTCGATGACTTTCGAGGGTAATGCCACCTTTTCAAACAGCGGCACCATGAATGCCGGTACCGCGGCAGTGAACTTTGGAGGAGATGTGGTGATCAACAACAGTGGAGGAACCATCAATGCAGGTAGCGCCACACTGACAATAGAAGGGGATATCCAAAATTCGGGTACATTTAACCCGGGTACTTCTACCGTGGTTTTGGCGGGCGACAGTTCCCAAACGATCTCGAACGATATCACGTTTTACAACCTGACCATAGAAACCCAAGGTACCGTTGTGGCATCGGGAAATGTAACCGTTACCAACGGAGGGATCATTGGCGCGAATTCTGAATTTGTGATGCCTGATCCCAATGATCAAATTAATGTGCAGGGGGAATTGATCGACAGTTCAGGAACCCTGGCTGCAAATGCAAACAAACCTTTTGTCGTTTCCATAGAAGTAAATAGCAGCAACGAAATAGTGGTTGTATTTAACGAAACCGTAACTATTGCTTCTGCTGAAAATGCCGCCAATTCGAGCTGGACCGGAAGGACAATTAGCAGCCGGACCCGTATCGATACGAACAGGCTCCGCCTGATCTTTACTCCGGCCATTTCACAAAATACAGAGTATACCCTGACCTTTCAAAACATCCAAAACATAAGAAATCCGGTAGGCACCATGTCGGCAGGTCATACCAAAAAATTCACCTGGGAACCCCCTTCTGCACCTACAACGCAGGCAAGTAATCTGACCATTAACGGGTCATCAGATACATCCATAAGCCTGTCATGGACCAACGGAAACGGAGCTTCCCGTATTGTTTTTGCGCGACAGGGGCCGCAAATCACCCAATCTCCTACTGATAGTACGGCCTATGCAGCTTCGGTCCTTTTCGGGGATGGCGATGCGATCGGAAACATGTATGCCATCTATCAGGGAACCGGAAACAGTGTAACCGTAACGGGACTTGAAAGCAATAAAAGTTATGTTTTTGTAGTATATGAATTTAACGGAAATGGCTCGGGAACAGCGTATTTAACCAGTTCGGCTCTCGCTTTACAAACCAATACCCATGTTCGGCTTGAGGTCCACATCTTTTTGGAAGGACCGTATGAATCGGGCTATATGAGAAATGCACTGATCGCCATGATCCCTGACACCCAGGTTTATAGTGGCGCCCCCTGGTATTATGAAGGAACAGAAAACGTAAACGGAATGCCTAACGACAGCATCGTTGACTGGGTTCTTGTGGAACTCCGGCAGGCTTCATTACCTAATCAGGCCACCGATACTGCCATCGTTGGAAGAAGAGCAGGGTTTTTATTGACCAATGGAAGTATCGTTGACCTGGATGGTGTTTCTCCACTGCTTATTCAAACAAGCCGTGCTGGAAGAATGTATGCCGTGGTATATCACCGTTCGCATTTGCCGGTACAGTCGTCGGATACTATCTCCCCATCGAACAGCCATTTCGCCTATGATTTCACCCCATCTGCGGGCCTTGCATATGGTAACGCCCCTCTGAAAGGATTAGATGGCAGCCATTTCGGCATGTATTGCGGAAGTATCTCGGGCAACCTCATTGAATTAAGCGATCGCTTACAAGTATGGAACGCCCGGAACAGCACGGGCTATGAAACTATGGATGTCAATCTGGATGGGGTAGTGGATGCCGGTGACCGGGCACAGATCTGGAATAACAGGGATGTGGAAGCCGAAATAGCAGATTAGTTTTCAGTGTTCAGTTTTCAGTTTTCAGTTAAAATCCGCTGAACACTGAAAACTGAAAACTTTTTACTTCAGTTTACGTTTAACCTCGATCTCCTCAAAGCCTTCAATAATATCGCCTTCCTGGATATTGTTAAAGCCTTTGATACCCAGACCACATTCGTAGCCTGCAGTTACTTCCTTCACGTCGTCTTTGAAACGTTTTAAGGAATCGAGTACGCCGGTATGGATCACCACACCGTCACGCACAAGGCGAATTTTGGTGTTACGTGTGATCTTACCATCCAGCACATAACATCCGGCAATGGTACCCACCTTGGTGATGGTATACACCTCGCGAACCGCTACGTTGCATACTTCTTTTTCCTGAATATCCGGCTCGAGCAAGCCTTCCATCGCGTCTTTGATCTCTTCGATGGCTTTGTAAATGATGGAGTAATATTTGATCTCGATGCCTTCGTTCTCGGCCAGTTTTTTAGCCTGTCCTGAAGGACGAACCTGGAATCCTACAATGATCGCATCGGATGCAGAAGCCAACATGACATCTGTCTCGGATATTTGTCCTACCGCTTTCTGGATCACATTGATCTGGATCTCTTCGGTCGACAATTTGAGCAGGGAGTCGGCGAGGGCTTCAACAGAACCATCCACGTCACCTTTAACGATGATATTCAATTCCTTGAAGTTACCAATCGCCAAACGACGGCCGATCTCATCGAGGGTAATATGTTTCTGGGTTCTGAGTCCTTGTTCACGCTGCAACTGGGTACGTTTGGTGGAGATCTCTCTCGCCTCCTGGTCCGTTGCCGTGGCTACAAAACGATCGCCTGCCTGAGGGGCTCCACTGAAACCGAGCAGGGTAACCGGAGTGGCCGGTCCGGCCTCTTCGATCTTTTTGCCCCGTTCGTTGAACATGGCCTTAACTTTACCGGCATGAACCCCTGCGATGATCGGGTCACCAACACGCAAGGTACCGGCCTGGACCATCACCGTGGTAACAATACCGCGGCCTTTGTCGAGCTGGGCTTCTACAATGGTTCCGCTGGCTCTTTTATTTGGGTTTGCCTTCAGATCGAGCATCTCCGCTTCGAGCAGTACTTTTTCAAGGAGTTCGTCGATGTTCAATCCTTTTTTCGCTGAGATCTCCTGGCACTGGTATTTACCACCCCAGTCTTCAACGAGTATATCCATTTGCGCAAGCTGTTCGCGCACTTTTTCCGGGTTAGCTCCGTCTTTATCAATTTTATTGATCGCAAAAACCATCGGTACATTGGCAGCCTGGGCGTGGGCAATGGCTTCCTTGGTTTGCGGCATCACATCATCATCGGCGGCGATTACGATGATCGCCACGTCGGTGATCTTGGCACCACGTGCACGCATTGCGGTAAAGGCCTCGTGACCGGGAGTATCCAGGAAGGTGATCCTTTTGCCACTGTCAAGCTTCACCTCATAGGCCCCGATATGCTGGGTGATCCCTCCGGCTTCTCCGGCGATTACGTTCGCCTTACGAACATAATCAAGCAAAGAAGTTTTTCCATGATCGACGTGACCCATTACGGTTACGATCGGAGCACGGGGTAGCATATCCTCTTCGGAATCTACCTCTTCTTCAATGGATTCCTGTACTTCGGCACCCACAAATTCCACATCATAGCCGAACTCTTCCGCAATGATGGAGATCATCTCCGCATCGAGGCGCTGGTTAATGGAAACCATCATACCCAGGCTAAAACATGCCGTGATTACATCATTTACTCCGATATCCATCATTTTCGCCAATTCGTTGGCCGAAATGAACTCCGTAACCTTGAGGGTTTTTTGTTCCATTTCGTCGAGGCGCGTTTGCTCCTCACGATTTTGTGCGTGCTGGTCGCGTTTTAAACGACGGCTTTTCTGACGGTTCCCTCCACCACGGCTGCTTGGTTGCAGACGTGCCAGGGTTTGTTTCAGTTTATCCTGGATCTGTTTTTCCGTGATTTCCTGTTTACCATCCGGATTCGAACGGTGCATTGCCCCCGGAGCGAGTTTCTTCTCACGCGACTGGGTGGTATTTGCCGGAGCAGTGGTATTGCCACCCGCCGGACGATTTTGTCCGCCCGGACGTGGCGTTGCATTGGTATTTTCACGATTTTGAGGAGATCCGGTATTTCCGGTACCCACCGTTTTGCGTTTCCGCTTTTTCTTTCCTTCATGGGAGCCATCCGAAGAAGCAACAGGCTTTTTCTTTTGATCACTGGGAAGTTCAATCTTACCTAATACCTTGAGTCCCTGAAGTTTCTCATACTGCGGTTTAACCACCGATACAGGTTCTTCAACAGGAATTTCTTTTACTTTTTCTACCGGTTTTTCTTCTTTTTTCGGAGCGACCTTTTTCGCTTCTACAAACTTTTCTTCCTTAGGGGCTTCAACTTTTTTGCTGACCTCTTTTACAGGTGCTTCGATTTTTGCCTCGATCGGTTTTTCGACAGGTTTTTCGACCGGCTCGAGGGTTGTTTTTTCGAGTGAAGGGGTTACGGTTGGCTTTTCAACAGGGGGTACGGTTGGTTTTTCGACCGGTTTTTCTGTTGGTTTTTCAACAGGAGGCAGGGTCGGTTTTTCCACCGGTTTTTCAGTTGGTTTTTCTTTGGGGGGTTCAACTGGTTTTTCTGCCTTTTTGGAAGTCTTTTTCCCTTCATTGAGGTCGATCTTACCGATCACGGTTACTTCAACCTTGTTATCAGATACCTCTGTTTTTTTGGCAGCCGGTTTCTCTTCGGTTTTCACAACAGGTGGAGGGGTAATGGCAACGGGTTTTTCCTTCGCTCCGGAATAGGGATTGGCGGTTGTGTTTTTGATCAGAACCTGGTCATCATCAAATTCATTATGTTCCGTACTTGTCGGTTTTTTGGGCATGTCGGAGATCTCGGTGGTGGAATTTTCCTCCCGTGTTTTGCTGATCTCCAGCTGTTTTGCCTCATCCCTTGCTGCCTTGTCCGATCTGAAATCTTTCAACAAGATGTCGTACTGATCCTGTGAGATTTTGGCAGTAGGTTTACCATCCACCTCAAAGCCTTTGCCTTTCAGGTGGTCAGCAAGCGTCCCCACGGCAACCCCCAGTTCTGTGGCAACTTTGATGATACGGTATGTGTTCTGTTTTTCTGTCATTACTTTCTCTTATTTCCCATTTTTTTTCGGCGTTGGGATCGCCATTAACCCCTAGTACTTCATCGCGTTAGTCATTATCAAATTCCGATTTAAGAATTCGTTTGATCTCCGCTACTGTTTCTTCTTCCAGTTCCGTTCTCCGAACCAGGTCTTCATCCGACATGCTCAATACCGATTTTGCCGAATCGAGCCCGATGGCTTTTAACTCATCGATGATCCATCCTTCAATTTCATCAGAGAATTCGTCGAGTTCAATATCCTCCTCTACGCCTTCTTCACTATCCCGGAATACATCGATCTCATAACCGGTGAGTTTGCCGGCCAGTTTAATATTATGTCCGCCTTTACCGATAGCCAGGGAAACCTGGTCGGGTTTGAGGAAAACAGATACCCGTTCTTTTTCTTCGTCGACTTCCATCGAGGTTAGTTTCGCCGGACTCAAAGAGCGTTGGATATACAATTTCAGGTTCGTAGTATAATTGATCACGTCGATGTTCTCGTTACGCAACTCGCGCACGATACCATGGATCCGTGAACCTTTCATACCCACACAGGCACCAACCGGGTCAATACGGTCGTCATAACTTTCAACAGCCACTTTGGCTCTTTCACCCGGCTCACGTACGATCTTTTTGATGGTGATAAGTCCGTCGAGGATCTCAGGAACTTCCAGTTCGAACAAACGTTCGAGGAATTCAGGAGCGGTACGGGAAAGGATGATGCGCGGGTTACCGTTGAACATCTCTACACGAAGCACCACCGATTTGATGGAATCCCCTTTTTTGTAAAAGTCACTCGGGATCATTTCTCCTTTTGGAAGGATAAGTTCATTGCCCTCATCATCCAGGATCATCAGTTCTTTTTTCCATATCTGGTAAACTTCACCGCTAACAATTTCACCAACACGGTCTTTGTATTTGCGGTATACTTCGTCTTTTTCCAGTTCAAGAATTTTCGACATCAGGGTTTGACGGGCGGTAAGGATCTGGCGGCGACCGAAATCGATCAAAAACACCTGCTCAATGGCTTCTTCACCCACTTCAAAATCAGGTTCTATCTTTTTTGCATCGGTAATTCCAACCTGCAAAGCCGGATCTTCAACGGCATCGTCTTCCACGATCTGCCTGGTTCTCCAGATCTCGAGGTCGCCATTTTCCGTATTGATGATCACATCGCAGTTCTCATCCGTGCCGAATTTTTTCTTCAGCATGCTCCGAAAAACATCCTCAAGCACACGCATCATGGTGGCTCTGTCGATATTCTTAAACTCCTTGAACTCCGCGAAGGAATCCACTAAACCTAGGTTACTCATTCTGCTACAGTTTAAAAGAAACGACCACCCTGGGGTCGTTTATTTGTTCAAATTTATATGTGTTCAGCAAAAGCTGCTTTTTCTTTCCTTTTTCTTTGAAAGATTCCTCGAGTGTAAGGGTATCTCCCTCTACACTAACCAGTTTTCCTTCATGTTTTTTGCCATCGGCAGCGCCAAATTCCAGGCTTCTTCCGATATGTTTCGGAAACTGCCTGATCTGCTTCAGGGGCCTGTCGACTCCCGGAGAAGAAACTTCCACGGTAAAAGCGCCGGTTTCGTCCGGGACCTCTTCATCGATCCTGGCCGAAATGGCCCTGCTTACCCTGCTGCATTCGGCAATGGGTATTCCCGCATCTCCATCCAGCAATACACTGATCAACTTGCCATTGCTGCTCTTGAGTACATCCACAAGGAAATACTGAGGGTCAACCAGGGCTGCTTCAACGTATTCACGAATTTTCGCTGCGAGTTCCATTTTTCCAATCAATAAAAAAGGGGACGCTGTCCCCTCTTCTTAAATCATTTCGCTGCAAAAATAACACGAATTCTTGAATTAGCAATGGTTTCCATAGAATTTCCTACCCTGTACCTTATAGCCTGCAGCCTGTAGCAAAAATATTCCTACCTTCGCAGCCTTCGTATACCATGATATTTGACAGAGAAAGACCCTCGTTCGAACCCTCCAATAACGTTACTGTAAAGCGTTGTTTTTATGCTTATGAAAATGCCGAGCAATTTGTAAAAGGCAAAAAAGTAGCCGATATCGGTTGCGGCAGCGGCTATGGAACCGTTC
>JAKFCJ010000155.1:0-20905 GCA_036676705.1 Bacteroidota bacterium | reverse complement strand
AATTATTTTTTACATCTATGAACGGATGTCACACGGCCTTCATAAATTCATCGGAGATCCGCACCGAAATATTGGCTCCGGTTACCATGGACAGGTCCTGCTTCACCTCAATAAAGGATTCAATATCCGGATGAGCAATATCCATGGTGATCATCAAAGCACCCCGACGTCCGTTTTGTGCCACTTCGCGGGTGGTATTGGAAAAACGTTCCATAAAAGAAACCGCTCCTGTTGTACTTCCTGCAGAATTGGAAACCGGAATACCGGAAGGACGAAGGGTAGAAATGTCCAATCCTACACCGCAGCGCCTTTTGAACAACTGGGCCATTTGTTGGTCGGCATAGAAGATCCCCCCAAAGGAGTCGTGCACTTCAGGCAATACGATACAGTTGGATAAGGAGGCCAATACAAAAGGATTCCCCAATGAGGCCATTACACTTCCCTGGGGGACCAGATAGCGAAAGTCACGGAACAACTCGAAAATTCCTCTTTCATCCAGGGGCGGGCGTTTTTTTCCATATTCACTCAACAATCCAAGATCCGATTCATGCACCCGGGCATAGGCACTTTCTGCCTCAAAAAACTCCCTGGCCAAACGCCGGTGCATGGCATCGGGCGTAAGCTCCAGGTAGCTTCCATCCGGTGCTTTGAGGGCATATTTATTCCGCCAGGTATGGGCCGCGAGTTCGTCGCCTTTGAAGTAGTCGAGACTCGCTTCATCTACCTCATCCTGGGTATAGTGCTTGTTTATGGGTTCGGCTGGCTGATGTTTTATGGATTTCCGCATGATACTGTGAGGGTTGTTCTGTACAAAGAAAGTTTTGTAGAGACATTCAATACTTGATATAAGTCAAGTATTGAAAAAAATGTTCCGGTTAATTTTGTGGTGTCATGAAGCCGATGCTATCCCTTCGTTCCCACCCCAAAGCAGTCATTTTTTTTGTTATGTTTTTTCTGTTCAGTTCGTATACCGGACTGGTGTACACACAAGGTACAGAAAAAATGCCAAATTCCGATGCTTTTCGGCGCGGACAAATGGTCTGGCAAAATAAGAATTGCCAGTCCTGCCACCAGTTGTACGGACTGGGCGGACATAAGGGCCCCGACCTGACCAACCTGATGTCGGATACCCGTAAGGGTGAAATGTATGCCAGGGCGCTGATCCGGTCGGGCACGGCTGAGATGCCCGCTTTTGTGATGGAAAAAGAGGATATGGATGATCTGATCACCTTTCTCCAGGAAGTAGATAAGTCGGGCCAGAGTCGCGTGCCGGCTCATGTTGTTGACCGTTTTGGTAGTTATACCTTAGAGAATGACCATGAAGAATAGCCCCTATTTGCTGCTTCGTTTTGCCTTATTTCTTTTACTATTTGCCCTGGTACTGGGAGTCCTGATCGCTTTCGCCTATTTCAAAAAAGACCTGTGGGGAACGTATTTCCCCTTCGAAAAGCTGAGGCCCATGCACGTGAGTTCGGCCATATTCTGGATACTCAGTGCCGCACAGGGATTGGTGTTCTATTTTATCAAGGAACATTTTAAGGAGTTGTCGAAAAGGGAATGGCTCATCAAAGTTTCCCAGGGTTTATGGATGGGGAGCGTTATTTGGGCCCTGGCAAGTTTTCTTTTTGGTACGTATGGAGGACGGGAATATTGGGAATTCCCACCCATCATCAACCTGCCTATTCTGTTGAGCTGGTTTTGTTTTGCAGCCTATCTCTATCCGGTTGTTTTTGCCAAATTCCGATCGCAGCCGGTGTATGTGTGGTTATGGAGTACCGGTACCTTATTTTTTATCCTTTCTTTTATTGAATCCAATTTATGGATGTTGCCGTGGTTCCGTGAAAATTTTATCCGGGACATCACCGTGCAGTGGAAAGCGAACGGTGCCATTGTAGGGGCCTGGAACCAGCTTATTTATGGATTGGTTTTTTACCTGATGACCCGGATCTCGGGGAAAGAAGATTCGGCCACCTCCTGGCAGGCATTTTTCTTCTATTTTCTGGGTATGGCCAACCTCATGTTCAATTGGGGCCATCATACCTATAATGTTCCCGCAGCATCCTGGGTGAGGCATGTGGCCTACGCCATCAGCATGACGGAATGGGTCTTTTTATTAAACATGCTCTATTCCTTCAGGAAGAAACTCACCCACGCTAAAAAGCTGGCCAATTGGGTATCCTATCATTTTATTTCAGCCGCCGAAGTATGGATATTCCTCAATTTACTTTTGGCGCTGGCCATGTCGGTACCAGCCATTAACCGCTATACCCACGGAACCCATATTGTTGTCGCCCATGCCATGGGAACCACCATTGGTATCAATAGCATGATCCTCTTCGGAGCACTTTTTTATGTCGCAGAAAGGTCGCATGCTACCCTGCTCGCACGCTTTAGAAAGTGGGTCCGGGCAGGTTTTCTTGTTTCCAATATCAGCATGTTCATCTTTTGGCTCGGACTAATCGCAGCCGGTATTGTTAAAGCGCAAATGATGGTTGTGGAAAACCAATCCTTCCAGGTGGCCATGAAAGCAGCCAAACCCTATCTACTTGGCTTTTCTTATGCCGGTATCGGATTGCTGATCGGATTTGGGCTTTGTGCTATTTTATTGCTCCGGCTGCTTCGTCCATCGGAAATTAGCGACGTTCACCAAAACGAGGCCAATTAATATAAGCAAGGCCACGGCGAATAAGGCCTCATTCACCAAAGGCACAAGAATATAATCGAGGGCAGCTACTCCCTGAATTCCAAGGACCAACTCGTTCAGGAAAACACCGATCACAAAAACCGACAAACCAATAAAGGTAAAGCGGGATGGGGAGACCAGGTTTCTCAGCACGCAGTAGGTGACCAGGAACACTGTAGTAAAGGCCAACAGCACCAGATGCAGGTAGGCGATCACGATAGGCCGGAATCCGAAGGCCAGCTGACTCATGGCCGGAATGGTCGAACCCAGCTGGAGGCACACTTTAATGACAAGTGCGGTGCCAACTCCTGCCAATAATAAGCGGGGAAACAATTCAAGACCCAGGTCGTTGAAAAATTTATTCTTCCTCACATAATCCATCAAAAGCAATAAGCCGGCAAACTGACACAAGGAAGCCAGAACAACAGGAATAAAAACGAAAACCGGAAGCTTCAGCCAGAGGACGGAAAGTCCATAAGCCGGCAGGCAACTCAGCGCGAACAACCAAAATACCCGGTCGAGCGAACGCACCTCTTTGTTCCTGAGGTGCAGGTAATGAACAAAAAGCCCCATACAGGCAAAAAACATCCATCCATTGTACTGGAAATGCAGGATCCAATACTCGGAAGCCAGGTATAAATTCTGATCCAATTGATGGGACATCATCCTGTAACTCAGAAAAAAAGTTCCCAGGGCTGAGATCACATTAAATAATAAAGCGGTGCAAAACCATTTACAGGAAGGATCCGTTTTATGGGCATCAGCCTGTCGGAAAAAATAAATACAGAAGTAAATGGAATTGAGCAGGGACAGCACAGAAAAGGAGGTAGAAACAGGTCCATAGCCCTGCACAAAAAAGGAGATGAGCATCCCGTACGCGCTGAGCAACTGAATGGAAAAGAGGGTTTTAAAGGTTAAAATGGTTCCCGGACGGTCTTTCAATCCCAGTGCATGGGTCATTAACACCATAATGACCAGCGAGATCCATCCATATAAAGCAAAATTAGAATGGGCATGATGGATGTTTTTTTGATCGAAATAGGGAAACTCAAAACCGATCTTAAAACGCAAAAGAACGCCGAGGCAGGCAACAAGCAACAAATTAAACAGGGAAATTTTAACCCAACGGACAGCGACTATTTCCTTCATTCAGATCCAGATCTCAAGGCGCGAAAGATACCCCTTATTTATCCGGCGAAATTAATAAATCGTATCTCTTTCTGCTATTTTTCCCGCCCAAATTCCGAGTCCGGCGTCGATATTCGAATAGACAAAAACGGGCTCGAGGAAAGGATTGTCTTTCGCATCATCAAAGAGGCTTAAAGAAACCTGGTATTTGTACAATTCCTGGCTTAAAGACTCGCCGATCACCAAAAAACGGGGACTGCTTTGCGCGATATCCCGTGAAAATTCGATGGTAATTTCGCGGCTGCCTCCGTTAAATAATTCATCGCCAAAAAGGTAACTTCCATCATCTTCCTTAACCGTCGACGGACTCAACAGCACGGCATCGCTGGTTTCAAAAGTAAAAGGCAAAAATCCTGCAGTAACATCGTTGTAATAGGAAAAATTCAGGCGGTAATAATTGCTTTCACTACCCGGATCATTGATCACAATAGTCAGGGAAGCCAACGCTTGTCCCGAAGTGTCCAATCCGATCGAATCTTTATACAGAATTCCGCCAAAAGCATTGGCATTGGGCATGACCAGGGTTTCGTTAACCAGGGGGTAATTCGGATGCTGCACCCGGATCCGGTAGGTGCTGCCTTGTTTCGGGGTATGGGTCCACTGATATACCTTGTCGAATACATCGTAGGTTCCCAAACCAATTGAAGTACCGTCTTCCCAAATTTCTACTACTGCATCCTCCAGATATCCCGGTTCATCCTGGGACAGGGCCACGACCGAATAGCCAACACTCACCCTGATCTCATTTTCATTGCTCAATAAGCCGTTCACCACAATTTTCTGCTTGTAGGGTGGCGCATCCAATTCCACCTCGGTTTCGCAGGCCAGGGTGAAAAGAAGGAACAGGTATGGAATTATCTTTTTCATCAAAAGCTCAGGCGATAAGAAAAGGATGGAAAAAAGGGTAATAAACTCACCTCTTTGGCCACGCGGGCCGTATTGGTACTGTTGTATGACAGGTAGAGAAAGTAAGGGTTGTTGCGGTTCAGCAGGTTATAGATGGAGATCATAAACTCCTGCTTCATTCCGCTGCGGATATTCTCTTTGGTATTGGTATAACCAATGTCAAAGCGAAGGTAGTACCTGAGCCGGTAGCCATTTTTTTCCTGGTAGTCGAACACTTCCCTGCCATTGGCATCGAGGTAGCGGCCATATGGGAAAGTAATGGGATACCCTGTTCCATATACGATGTTACAGGAAAGCGCATTGCGGTCGGAAAGCGGGAAATTGCCGGTCAGGTTAATTTGGTGCCGGCGGTCGTAACGGTGATAATACCAGGCTCCGTTATTGATATTGTCAAATTTCCTGAGGTTCCAGGCCAGGGTATAACCCAGCCAGCCGGTAATGGAACCATAGCGTTTTTGGATCAAAAATTCGGCTCCGTAATTTCTTCCTATACCCTGCTCCACCCTGCTTTCCCAGTCACTTTGGGCATTAATGAACCCGGTACCTTCACCGTAGTCGATCACATTGTTCATGAGTTTGTAATAGCCTTCGAGGCTTATTTCCCAATTGGATTTAACAGTTCTTACCAGTGCCGCAGTAAACTGGTGGGAAGACTGCGGACGAATTTTATCCGTGGCCGGCACCCAGAGGTCGGTAGGAAGACCGAGTCCGCTGTTGGAGAGCAGGTGCATATACTGGTTCATAAACGAATAGGATGTTTTGAAGGCCAGTTTTGAACTCAGGCTGTACCGGGCCGATAAACGCGGTTCAGGAGCGAAATAGGCCCTGCCGTTCACGAAATAGCCCGACACCCGTAGTCCGGCGTTGACCCTTAAGCGCGTCGACACTTTGATATCGTCTTCCAGGTAGAAGGCCAGTTCATTTCCCATTATCCGGCGGGAAGGGCCAAGTATGGTATCCAGTTGAACAGAAGGGCTCGAAAAATCGACTTCAATGGCTCCCGGGGCAAAAGCGTGAAGGGTATAGATGCCCCCAAATCGCAGGTAGTGCTTATACGAGGGCGTGTATTCGTAATCGGCCTTGGCAGAAATATCACGGATCCCTGAAAAATAGCGGATCCCGTAGTGGGTATCTTCCCTGGAACTGTCGGTTTGTACGGCCTTGGTAAATTCCGACTCAATGGCAAACAGGTACTCGGTATAATTGACCGAATAGGTAGCGAAAAGACGGTTGCTATGCAAATGCATCCAGCGTAAGGCAGTGGTCGTATTTCCCCAGGCCAGCTGGTCTTTGGTAACTTCTTCCACTCTGGCGCTGCCGTTGAGGTATTGTTCGGTGATGGTATTAAAAAATTTGTCCTTGCCCCGGTAAAAGCTCAGGCTCAATTTATCTTTTTCGGAAAAACGATGGGTGACTTTGGCCGTGATATCGTAAAAAAACGCTCCGCTTTCTTCCTTGTCCGAGCCCGTTTGCAAGGGATTAAACAGGTTGGCGATGCCCGGCATGGTACGTCGGGCCGAGAGGGAAAAGCTGGTTTTATCCGTAACAAGAGGACCTTCGAGGTAACCATAAAAACTCAACAAACTAACACCGGCAGCACCACTGAAATCCTTGCTGTTTCCATCTTTGAGGGTGATGTCCAACACAGATGAAAGTCGGGATCCGTAACGCGCGGGGAATCCACCTTTGTAGAGTTGAAACTGGCTGATGGCGTCGACATTAAAAGCCGAAAAAAAGCCAAACATGTGATTGATATTGTATACCGGCACCCCATCGATGAGGATCAGGTTTTGATCGGGCGTACCCCCGCGAACATAAAGTCCGCCGCTGCCTTCCAGTCCTGATTGCACGCCGGGCATCAGTTGTATGGCCTTGATCAGGTCCACCTCGCCGAATACCGGAGGGATAGAGCGAATTTGTTTCATGGGGATAGATACGCCGGAAGGGGTACTGGATTCATCAGGCATCTCCTCTTTGTCGCCAGGCTCCACCACGACTTCACCCAGGTAATAATCTTCCTGGAGGTTGATGTTTTCGGTCTCGTCCATTCCGAGATAGAAGGAATCTGTTTTGGTGTAAAAGCCCACATAACTCCATTCCAGCTTACGTCGACCGGAAGGAAGCACGAGGCTGTAAAAGCCGTTTTGGTTGGTGGTGGTACCGAGTTTGAGGTTGGGTTCGTAGATGGTGGCACCGATCAAGGGCTCCCCTGTGGCCTCATCGCGCACAAATCCGGAAACAGAAAATTGCTGGGCAAGCACTCCTACCACGCTGAAAATCAAAAGGATGATAAGCAGGAGAAATTTTTTCATAAAATTCTGTACAAGAATAGGCAAAAATTAGCCCAAATATTTCCCAGAAGTGTATATTTGCAGCCCATTCAACGATTTGTTGAATTTGCATGCGTAGCTCAATTGGATAGAGCACCTCACTACGGATGAGGAGGTTTGGGGTTCGAATCCCTACGCGTGCACCTATAAAGCAGAAAAAGCCGTTTGAATATTCTCGTAAAACAGAGTATTTAGGCGGCTTTTTCGCTTTATAGCTGCGCGAAGCGGGGGAGCGGGACCTGCGGTCTGAGCGGCGAAGCGGTGAAGCGAACGACGCAGGAGTTCTGCTTCACCGGGGAGCGAACGAACCTGAGTCGTGTAACTTTAACAGGTATTAAAAAGTCTTAAGGATAACTTATGAAAATCCCTCATGACAAAATACCTTGTACTCCTCCTTTTTTCTTCCTGCATTGTGATTACTTCCAGGGGTCCTGATGATGGATATGCCCTGGCGGATAAGGAGCAATTTTCTGGTTTCCAGGATTCTCTCGCCCAAACGGATACCTTTAAAATTGTTGAGATCAAGGCTGATGAATTTAAGTCGGTATTGCCAAAGTCCGGAAATGCTGTCGTCATACTCTGGGCAAGTTGGTGCGGACATTGTTTGGTGGAGCTTCCCTCTTTAATTGAAGCCTCGAAAAGCAAGGCTATTTACTTTGTTAGTTCGGATTATGGCCTGAAACGGATGAATAAGGAATTTAAGGGATATAAGAAGCCCATTTACGTCGTTTCTTCCCAAGCTTATGGCCCGAACGAAACGGAAAAGAGCCGGGCTTTTCTTCATGAGCTCTCTGCGAAGTTGGATACTGCTCCTGTTTCTTTCCCTAAACATCTCTATTTTAAACAAGGCGAATTTGCGGGAGTAATTGAAGGGCAATTGAGTTCACAGGTACTGGATAGTCTTTTGAGCAAATAGGGAGCGAGGGAGCGGGACCTACGGTTTGAGCGTGGGAGCGGCGGAGTGGTGAAGCGTACGACGCAGGAGTTCTGCTTCACTAAGTCAACTATTTTCCTATAAATTCCATCTATTTAGTATGAAGCGAATAAAAGAAGCTGTCGGAAAACCCATATTGCTCCTTTGCTTTCTGTTTGGGTCTGGAGAATCGTTTGCCCAATGTACTGCCGATGCAGGTCCGGATCGGGTTCAGTGTTATGGTGATTTGTCCATCATACAACTTGGAGGAACGCCCACTGCTCTTGGTGGAGAAGCCCCTTATACCTATAGATGGTCGTGCAATTATTTCTCTTGGGATACTGTTTATACTGCTTCTCATTATCTGGATGATACCACGGCGGCCAATCCGACCTTACCGAATGGGCTCGGACCGAATATGGTGGTTTTCAAGGTGGAGGTAACCGATGCGAAAGGGGCTGTTTGCCAGGATGAAGTGGTGCTCAAAAGTTCCAACTTTTTATGGTTGTTGGATGTAAAGGAAAAAACTATAAACGAGGGAGATTCGGTGCAACTTTACCTGAGCATAACCGGTGGTATTCCTCCTTATCGCTATCAGTGGTCACCGGGACATAGTTTGAATGATTCTACCCTGAGAAATCCTTATGCCTCGCCGGATACGACTACGGATTACACCTTGTTGCTTACAGACTCGGCTGGTTGTCAGGGATTAGACAGGTTTTTGGTTATCGTGTGGCCGCTGGGTATTCCGGAAATTATCCAGGAGGATCTCAAAGTCTATCCTAATCCTGGCAGGGAATCAATCGAATTTACTCTTGAAGGGGGCGAATCATATACCTTTTACCTTTTCGATACCCAGGGAAAACTGGTCTGTTCAATAGCCGTAGAGAATTCGACGTTTAAGTTTGACACCCGTTCGTTCAGTAAAGGAATTTATTTCTATCGGATTCAGAAGAAGAATCAACCTTCTTATTTTTCAGGGAAAATCATATTGGAATAGGAGAAGCTGCCTGAACCCTGAGCCCAAAACCAAGAACCCAATCCCCAATCCCCAAAACCAAGTCCTCATTTCTTCTTTTTCGGCTCCTCAAAATACTTCTTCAACAAGGGGCTCTTTTTCAGTGCTTCCAGGGTTTCAACCAGGGCTTCTGAGCTTGTTTTCAGGTTGCTGATGGAGATCCTGAGTTCGTCGGTCATGGTGCTGTCGCTTAACATGGCTCCCAGCGGGCCCTGGCCCTGGTCAATTTCGGCGCTTAGTTTGGCCAGTTCGGCGGAAAAGGTGTTTATCTGTTCGCCGGACTGGGTTAAGGCCAGCATGACATTTTTCAACTGATCAGCCATCACCGTATCGTGCATGATGGTGCCGAACAATCCTTTGCTATGGTTCACATTGCTCACCACCTGACCGAGCTCGGCAGAGAGGGTATTGATATTTTTACTGGCCTGGCGGAAATTTCTAAATGTGGTATCCAATACTTCCGACAAAACCGTATCACCCAGCAGCTTCCATACGGTACTGTTGTTATTTCCTATCCTGTCCGTTATATTTTTCAGGTTCAGTGCAATATCCGACACATAGGTATTGGTTTCGTTCAGGGTGCGCAACATTTCATCGGTTTCGACCGGCTGCAGCGACTGGATCGTGCTTCCATCCCTGACCAGGGCCGCATCGCTTCCGGGTTTATTGATAATGTTGATGAGCTTGTTTCCCATCAATCCATCGGTACCGATACTTGCCACGGCATCGACCCGGATAAACTTGCCGTATTTTTCTTCCAGGAGGATCACTACCCGGATGGCGGTATCATTCAACACTTCTACCGATTCAACCGTTCCGGCATCTGTACCGCCAAAGCGCACATTATTTCCTGCCTGCAAGCCGTTCACATTTTTGAAATACGCTTCCAGTTTCAGTGTTTCGCCAAACAGGTTTTGCCGGATACCGATCATATAAACGGCACCGGCCAAAAGGACGAATCCTGCCAGTACAAGAATGCCGAGTCTAAATTGTTTGCCTGTTTCCTTATTCATAATCCTTCAAAAAAACGCTTCACTTTCGGGTCTTCCGACCTGCTTAACTCTTCCCAGGTGCCGTTTGCCGCTGCCACCCCGTCGATCAAAGCTACAATACGATCGGCAGTAATTTCGACACATTGCAGGTCGTGGGAAATAATCACTGAGGCCATTTTATAATCATCTTTTAACTGCCGCATCAACAGGCTGATCTCCCGGGAGGTGATCGGATCAAGTCCTGTGGTAGGCTCATCATAAAGCATAAGTTTTGGCTTGAGAATGAGGGACCTGGCCAGTGCGATACGCTTTTTCATTCCGCCGGAAAGTTCATCGGGCATAAGCGCTTCGGTTCCGGGTAATCCCACATTTTCCAATACTTCTTCAACGAGCCGGGTCATTTCTTTGTTGCCGATCTCTTTATGCCTGCGCTGAAGGGTGAACAGGAGATTCTCCCGGATATCCATCGAATCATACAAGGCATTGCTCTGGAATAAAAAGCCAATGTCGGAGCGCAATTTGATCAGTTCTTTACGTGTAAAACCAGCAATATCCTTTCCGAAAACAGAAATACTCCCGCTGTCGGGGATCACCATTCCGATGATGCATTTTAGGAGTATGGACTTTCCGCATCCGGAGCTGCCGATAACCACCACATTTTCATCCCTGCCGACTTCGAGGTTCATTCCGCGCAATACCTTATTGCTCCCGAACGATTTATACAGGTCTGTGATCCGAACCACAGCCTCTTCAGCTTTGTTTTCAGATCCCGGCTGTTTATGTTCCCGAACTCCCATCATATTATATGAAATAGTTGAAGGATCTGAACGGCAAGCAGGTCGATGATAAAAATGAGCAGGGAAGAAATAACCACGGCCGCATTGGCTGATCGCCCTACACCCTCCGTTCCTTTATTGGAATAAAAACCCTGGTAACATCCTACAATTCCCACTACGAATCCAAAAAAATAGGATTTGATCAACGCCGGGATGATATCGCCAAATGAAACATTATCGAACACCTGGAACAGGAACAGTTTCATGCTGATATTGCCCTGCATATTGATGGCGGCATAAGAACCGAAAATGGCTATGGCATCGCCCACGATAATGAGTATGGGCAGCATCAGCGTGGTGGCGGCAACCCGGGTGGCGATGATATACTTATAAGGACTCACCCCCGAGGCATCCATCGCATCGATCTGTTCCGTAACACGCATGGAGCCCAGTTCTGCACCAATACCGGAACCAACTTTGCCAGCGAAAATGAGCGCAATGATCACCGGTCCAATTTCCCGGACGATGGAAACACTCACCATGGCCGGCAGCCAGGCTTCGGCCCCAAATACCTGCAGGGTTGGCCGCGATTGCAGGGTAAGTACCATGCCAATGATAAAGGAAGTAACTGCTGTAAGTGCAAGGGACCGGTTCCCGACTGAAAAGCATTGTCGGAAAAACTCCTTCCATTCGTAGGCGGGAGTTAATCCATCCACAAAGAACATAAACAGGAACTGGCTGGCGTGTCCGATCTTCACCACAAATCTGTGAGTTGAATCAGAAAATGACTGGCTCATTCTATTTAAGCCGAATGAAGATGATTCCTCTGTGTTGCCTTTGGACATCGCTTTCAAATTGCCTTACAAAATAGTCGATTAAAATTTTCTGAATAAATGATTTTAATCATCCATAAATTAAGCTTTTTGTAATACTTCCATCTCCACCATCTTTCCGTGGCGCTCTGCTTTGCCCCGTCCCCAGGCAGCCATCGCGCGTAAAACAGGTTCGAGGCTACGTCCTTCTTCCGTGAGGGAATACTCCACACGAGGTGGTACTTCGGCGTAAATAACACGTTGTACAAAACCGTCTTCTTCCAGGGCACGAAGCTGGGTACTTAACATTTTGTCGGTAATGGCCGGTATCCTGGCCTTTAATTCGCCAAAACGTTTGGTTCCTCCGAGGAGGTACCACATCACTACGGATTTCCATTTTCCTCCAATAAAGCCGGAGGTGATGTCGAGGGCACAGTGGTATTCATTGCCGAAGATGTGGAAGCGGTATTCTTTTTCCTGGATGATCATGGGTTGAGGTTGAGGTTGAGGTTGAGGTTGAGGTTGAGGTTGAGGTTGAGGTTGAGGTTTTTGGAAATTTAATTAATTGATAATCAATATTTCTATCTAAAGGGTAAGAGACTATAATTTTAGTTATCCTGGATCATAAGCTATTACAATACTATACTTTTGAAAGCATATTATAAAATGATAGTAAAATGAAAATAGCTGTATTAGGTACCGGGATGGTCGGCAGGGCCATTGCTGAAAAACTCCTTTCTTTGGGACATCAGGTGGCCATGGGAACCCGTGATCCGGAAAAAACCAAAAAAATTCAAAAAGACGATTTTTCCTTTCAAAACTGGTTAGCTGCAAACCAGGTTAAGCTGACAAACTTTGCTGATGCCGCGGCCCTGGCAGAAACGCTGGTGATCAACTGCACGGCGGGAATGGTCAGTCTGGAGGCATTAAAACTAGCCGGCAGGGATAATCTGAAGGGTAAAGTTTTACTCGACATTGCCAATCCGCTCGATTTCTCCAAAGGACAACCCCCCTTCTTAAATCCCGGTAACACCGATTCGCTGGGTGAACAGATCCAGGCTGCTTTTCCGGAAACCCTGGTGGTAAAAAGCTTAAATACCATGAACTGTTACCTGATGGTGAATCCGTCGCTCGTTGCCGGAGCACATAACGTGTTTGTTAGCGGAAATGACGAAGCTGCGAAAGGAAAGGTCAAAACCTTGTTAAATTCTTTTGGCTGGCCTATGGAACGGATCATTGACCTGGGGGATATCACCGGTGCCAGGGCTACGGAACAACTCCTGCCCATCTGGTTAAAGCTCTGGATGGCAAAGGGGACGCCTATGTTCAACTTCGGTATCGTCATGGGCTAGTACTCACTGGCTGATGTGCCCTGGTTGACGCGCCAATAATAGACGCGGAGGCGCCGAGGCGCGGAGATTTTTTTTTACTCGGCACTTTTCCCAGGTAATTGCCAAAAAACTTTGCCGTTGATCCAAATAATCGCGCGTAAGCAATACTCCGAAGTACCCCTCCCTCCGCGCCTCTGCGCCTCCGCGTCAAATAAGCTGTCGCAAGCAGAGTGACTCTAATACCACAGTGTAACCTGGTAGATCTGTTCGCTCCCGGAGGGATTGATCTGCACGGCTGTTGGGTCACCTCCATAGGGGTCAGCCAGATAAATATTAAACACCCCTGCGAGTCCGGAGAGGCGGAAAGCGGCACCGAGGTCGCTCAGTTTGTTTACCCGCCAGATGGAAGAAAAGTTGGTGCTTTCGATGCCACCGGCCACGACTTTGAATTCCGTGCCTTCATCCAGATCCGCTTCACGCATGGCTCCGCGGTAGCGCAGGTTTTCTTCGCGTTTCTTTTTATCGGGATCTTCTTCCTGGCGACCTTTTCTTTTTTCATGGTTTGGAGGATCAGGCTGACCATCTTCATCCTGTTTTTCAACTTTAAGGATCACGGCCTCTCCATCCGTGGTGAGGAGTCCGCCATGGTGTTCTTTTACCACAAACTTCGCCAGCTCTTCCAGGTTTTGGGTAGTCAACTCTGTGGTTTTGATGCTTACTTCTTCTGTCGCACCATTTAAGCTGATCTTCATTTTAAGGACGGAGCCCGGACTGGTTTTTTCAAACTCGCCCAATACCTCTTGCACGTTCCTGACTTCGACTCCATTTACGGAAAGGATCATGGCACCTGATTTTCCTATTAAGACTTTTTCAGCCGGAGAATTGGGGATCAGGTTTTTAATGACTGCCAGGCTATCCCTTTGTACCCAGGGCATGCCGTACATTGCCAGGTAGGAATCGTAATCGTGTTGTTGCACCACCTCTACTCCTATCCATGCTCTTTTTACCATTCCCTTATTGTTCAGAATATCATTGATCAAACGGGTGGATATCCCTGCTTCCAGGGCAAAATTGATCTGTGGTTGCCAGATCTGGGTGCTTCCCTGTTGGGCAAAAGCGATCTGGGAATTGATCCCCAAAACCTTTCCGTTTGCATCTACCAGCGGGCCGCCTGAATTGCCCCAAATGACGGTTGCAGTGGTTTGAATGAACCCAAATTTGCCGGTAATCCCTCCTCTTACCCGGTTTTTGGCGCTTACGATACCATCTGTAACGGTGTATGGATATTCTCCCAAAGGGTTTCCAACCGCAAAAACCTGTTCGCCCACCCGGGCTTCCTCTGGGCGGAAATCGACGACTTCAAATTCACTCCCCGGGGCAGTAACAAACTCAAGGACGGCCAGATCATAAAAGGAATCTCCTCCTACTATTTTCATCTGGTATTTAGTACGGTTCACGCTAAACACATACAGGGCATCGCTCTCGTTTGACGCATTCTCCACCACATGGGCATTGGTAACGACATACTTTTTGCCGTTACGTTCGATCACAAATCCGGAACCGGTTGTTTTGGTATTGCTCAGGTCAAGGATCTTTTCATAGGCCTGATCGGCTACGCCCCGAAAACCAAGGGCCTGTTTGGTATCATCGGTTTTGTATACGGCAACGGTTACCACCGAAGAAATAACCTTCTCCAGCATATCCGGTGTTTTTTGCGCAAAGGCTCCGCTACCGGAAATCAGCGCGAGCAGAAAAATAAGGCAGGGTTTCATAAGTATAGGTCTTACTACAAGTATACACGCTTTCAAACAGGGTTTCATACCCCGGAACACAAAAAGGTAAATGCAAAACCTTACCTTTGCCTTCGTCTACAAATGAACCATTTTGGGGTTCAAGATGTTGATAAGCAGAACTAAAGCAAAAAACTTGGAAAGCCTCGAATTAGGAAAAACTTCAGACCGAAAAAAAGACCATATCGACCTGGCTTTCGCTTCCAGGATCAGCAGTCCTGAACTGGATCCCCGTTTTTTTTACGAACCCCTGCTATCGGCTCATCCAAAACAAGGCTCCATCATCCCCAGGGTCTTTTTGGGTAAAACCTTCCGCTTTCCGCTTTGGGTGTCGAGCATGACCGGTGGTACCAAAGAAGCCGGTATCATCAACCGCAACCTCGCACGGGCCGCCAATGAATTTGGTTTCGGAATGGGACTCGGTTCCTGCCGCATTATCCTGGATGACGATACCCATTTAAAGGACTTTCAGTTGCGTAAGGAGATCGGCGATGAACAAGCCTTTTACGCCAACCTGGGCATCGCTCAAATTGAAAATCTGCTTCAAAGTGGTAAAGCCAATAAGATCAGCGAGTTGGTCAATAAACTTGATGCCGACGGGCTCATTATCCATATAAACCCTTTGCAGGAATGGCTGCAGCCGGAAGGCGATGTCATTCGTGAGATCCCCATTATTACCGTAAAACGGATGATGGACCATTTTAAAGGAAAAATTATTGTAAAAGAAGTGGGGCAAGGCATGGGTCCGGCGAGTTTAAAAGCCCTGCTCGAACTTCCTTTGGCAGGCATTGAGTTGGCTGCCAATGGTGGCACCAATTTCGCCCTCCTTGAATTATTGCGGGCCGACCCGGAAAAACAGGAAGTTTTTAAAGCCATCCCGCACCTGGGTCATTCGGCAGAAGAAATGCTTAGCTGGACAAACAGCCTGGTGGAAAGAACTTCATTCCCTTGTAAAGACCTGATCCTTTCGGGAGGGGTTAACGACTTTTTAGACGGCTATTACCTGATGGAAAAAAGCCGGATGAATGCCGTTTACGGCCAGGCTTCTGCCCTGTTAAAAAGAGCCCGCGGGGGATATCCTGAGCTGCAGCACTATCTGAAAGAACAAATACGGGGTTATGAATTGGCCCAGGCTTATCTGACCCTTCGAGAAGAACATCATGATTAATTTAAAACGATCCAACGCTTTGGTTCGTCCGATGGAGACGATCAAAGGCTTCAGTAAACTGTCGAAAGAAGCCAAGGTAGAATGGCTTTGCAGTCATTTCAGTGATCCGGAAAGCGCCTACGAAACGCTCAGCGTGTATTGGAATGAGGATGAAGCCCTGCAAAAATTGCATGATGAGTTTATTGAAAACACCATCTCCAATTTTTACCTGCCCTTTGGTATCGCTCCGAATTTTCTTATCGATGGAAAAACGTATTGCATACCCATGGCCATTGAAGAAAGTTCGGTGGTGGCGGCGGCAGCCAAAGCAGCGAATTTTTGGCTTGACCGGGGAGGGTTTAAAACCCGGATCATTTCGACTACCAAGGTAGGGCACGTGCATTTCGCCTATTGGGGCGATTATGATAAGTTACTTTCCTTCTTTGAGGGGCATATCAAAGCCTTGCTTTTTAAGGAAGCGGAACCCTTAACCAAAAATATGCGTGCGCGTGGCGGGGGTATCAAAGACATTTTGCTGATCAATAAAACCTTCGAAGAGCCCAATTATTACCAGCTCCTGTGCACCTTCGAAACCTGCGATTCGATGGGTGCGAACTTCATTAACTCCTGCCTGGAACAGTTTTCACGCACGTTCCGCCGCGAGATAGAAAATTCAGACCTCTTTACACCCCGCGAAAAAGAATTGCAGGTGATCATGTGCATCCTGTCGAACTATACCCCCGAATGTTTGGTACGCGCCGAAGTAAGCTGCAAGGTGGAAGAACTGGAGGATGAAAAGAATGAATATACCTGGCAGGAGTTTGTCGACAAGTTTGAAAAAGCCGTCCATATCGCCCGCATAGAACCCTACCGCGCCACCACCCACAATAAGGGGGTCATGAACGGGATCGACTCTGTGGTGATCGCTACAGGAAACGATTTTCGCGCCGTGGAAGCCAGCGCACACACGTATGCCTCCCGAAGCGGAAAATACCGCAGCCTCACCGATGTGAAGGTGGAAAATGGGGTCTTCACCTTCTGGATCGAAGTGCCCCTTTCTTTGGGTACCGTTGGAGGGATAACCACCCTGCACCCTATGGTTCGTTTTGCGCTGGAAATGTTAGGAAACCCCAATGCGCATCAATTAATGGGACTGACCGCCGTGGTAGGACTGGCACAGAACTTTTCGGCATTACGCTCCCTGGTGACCAGTGGAATTCAAAAAGGGCATATGAAAATGCATTTGCTCAATATCCTCAACCAACTGGAGGCAACCGAAGATGAGCGAAAAGTGATCGTTAAATATTTTGAAACGGATACTGTTTCTCATTCCAAGGTGGTTGAACTATTTTGCGAACTGAGAGGCGTTAAAAATCTCTCAGAATTAAAAAAATGAAAATACAGCTTATTGTTTTGGCCCTTTTTTGCGGCGTAGTATTAGGAAGTTGTGACGGAGGGGAGAAAAAAGAACCCAAACAAAGCAACCACCCTCCCGCCAAAGGTGCTCCCGAAAAGAAGACCAAACTGGATCTGGGCGTGGTGCATGATAACCTGGCCTTCGATGCCGACCCCACACATTCCTATTCCCTTTACCTGCCGGGTAATATGAAAGGAAAACAGACCTACCCGGTTTTGTATTGTATCGATCCAAAAGGACAAGGTCAAACCCCGTTATACCTGTATAAAGACCTGGCTGACAGCTTCGGAGTGATCCTGGTAGGTTGCAATACGAGCAAAAACGGAATGAGCTTTCCTCAAAGTGAGGCTGCGCTCAACCAGCTTATCGCTGAGGTGCAGAGGAAATACCCGGTTGAAGAGGATATTCATCTGCTTGGTTTCAGCGGGGGTGCCAAAGTTGCATTTTATTATGCCGATGCCAACCCGAAAGTGAGCAAAGTGCTTTATACAGGGTCTGTTTATCAGTTGAAGCGCCAGTCTAATATTTCCCTGCTTGGTTTTGCCGGTGTACGCGACATGAATTTTGCGGATCTGGTGTCTTTTGAAGTGAGTATGGGTAATGCCCCATTCACCCATCAACTGATCCAATGGGAAGGGGGACATGAATTCCCAAATGAGGCTGTAATGAGCGATGGATTCTATTTTCTGAAAAACGATTCGGTGCTGAACTACCAGAAAAAAATTCCCCATGTAGCCCAGGAAGACATCATGAATGAACAGTTCCTGAAGCGGAAATATTACCAGGCTTTCGGAACCAAAGATCTGAGCTGGTGGAAAACACAGATCGACGAACTTCATAAATTGGCTAAAAAAGAAGTGATGTATGAGCGGGTACTCGGCTTTATCAGCCTTGGGTGTTATTCTCCCACCCAACAAGCGATTCAGGCTGGTGATCTACCCAAGGCGGACTATTTTGTGCAGATCTACCTGATGGCAACCCCGGATAATGAGGATGCGAAAGACTTTGCCGAGCAGATCAGGCAGATGAAGCAAGCTCAGTAGGTGTTGAACGCTGCGCTAGTTGAATCGCCTTCGGCTGTTGAATCGCTTCGCTGTTGAGGGTTGTTTTTCAGTTAGTCCAACCCTCAACCCTCAACCCTCAACCCTCAACTTTCAACCCTCAACTAGCGCAGCGTTCAACTAGCTTAGCGTTCAACACCAAGCATTATATTTGCCCGGATGACCAGACTCTCCTTCGACGCCCATGGTAAACTGCTGCTCTTTGGTGAGTATGTTGTGCTAGATGGATGTCGGGCGCTGGCCTGGCCTACTAAATTTGGGCAATCGCTGCAGGTAAATTCAGAAGAGGCCCATGTAAAAGGACTGTATTGGAAAAGTTTTGATCATAAAAACGCGCTTTGGTTTGAAGCATGGTTTGATGAGGACCTGAACCTGCTCCACGGGCTGGATGATGAAATTGCCCGGAGATTGCAGAGGTTTCTTCTGCAGGCACGAGCGTTAAACCCGTTTTTTCTAAAAGACGGCTTGTACCATGAAGCCCATATTTCGGCCGATTACCCCAGCGAATGGGGACTGGGTTCGAGTTCTACACTGATTTCTTTGATCGCCCAATGGGCCGGTGTGGATGCGATGGAATTGTTCTTCCGCAGCTTTAGCGGAAGCGGTTATGACATCGCCTGCGCCACAGCCATGAACCCTATCCTTTATCAGTTGGAAGGCCCTCAAAAGGCGAAATGGAAGGAATTGGACCTGGGTACTGAACTCCTCCAGGGAGCACTCTTCGTTTATCTCGGCAAAAAGCAGGACAGCCGGGAAGGCATCGCTCATTATCAGGCACAGGGGTTTGATAAACAAGCCCTGATCCAAAGTATGGATGGGATTATCAACAGGCTGCTACAACATCCTCACAGGAATTCTCTTTTGCTGGCTATGAAAGAAAGCGAAGAAGTATTGAGCAAGGCCCTGAATCTGGCAGCGGTGAAAGACCTCTATTTCCCAGACTTCCCCGGTGAGATCAAATCGCTGGGTGCCTGGGGCGGCGATTTTGTGATGGCGCTAGCTGAGGAGCCGCGCTTTAATCAGCGAAACTATTTCCTCAAAAAGGGGTTTGAGGTCGTTTTTTTAGGGAACAAGCTTTTGATCTGAACTTTTCTGGTTTGTTCTTCTTAACTTGTATTTTAATACCTGCATTTGCATGAAAGCAACACTCACCTTCGTTTCCCTGATTATGGGCTCCTCGGCATTTGCGGCCGGGCTGAATGTTAGCTATCTGGACGCTTTCCTCTTTTACGGGAGTATTATCGGACTTATTATTCTTGCCTTTTATACCCCAAAATTTATTCGTTACATGAAACGCTCGTTGAAGAATAAAGAATCGGTGTCCGAGAAAAGGCCGGCTGAAACTGATCAGAAATAAGGTACACCTTAATTTGTATTTCACTACCCATATCATATGAAAATGACACTCACCTTTGTTTCCGTAATTACCGGCTCCTTCGCCTTCGCCGGCGGGATGGCTGCGGGAACTACTTCCGAATTATTTTTGCTTTATGGCGGAATTATTCTGCTGATCGGCCTGGTGATTTTTGTGCCACGGGTCTTTCGATGGTTCTACGGTCGGATCAATCTGCTTCGCAAGGGTTGAACGCTGCGCTTAATCCAACCTTCAACCCTCTACTAGCATAGCGTTCAACTAGCGTAGCGTTCAACACCTGCATCCCCGGATTACCAGGCTCTTTACCTGTATTTTGATCTCACCGATCTGTTGTTCCGGTTCATCCGTTTCTATGGCGGCGATAACCTGGAACCCGTTTTTTTCCAATAATGCTGCTGCTTCCTCCTTTGTATACATGGCAAATCCATACTTGACAAAAGGATAATGCTGCATAATCTCTTTGGGGCGAATGGAAATAAATAATTCGCCATCCGTCTTCAATACCCGGTGTAATTCCGCCAATATTTTGACAGGATCTTCCCAGAAATAGAGGGTATTGATGGTAAATATTTTTGTGAATGAATCTTCTTCAAATGGCAGCGCATCTGCTGAACCCAGGTGAAAATTCACTTTTCCTTCCTGCATAAACGCTTGATTTAATTTATTGGCTTCCTCTATCATCAAAGGTGAAAAATCGAGTCCGGTATAATGGATGGAAGGCTCAACGGAAAACAGGTCCTTTACAAAAAATCCGTTCCCCATACCGATCTCCAGCACCCGGTCGTTCGCGGAGAGGTCCAACAATTCAATGGTTTTTTTATTGATATGAACGTTTCCTACATTCATGTTGTTTCCAACCTGCAGGCCGAATTCTCCATGGGGTTGACGTAATTGGGCTGCGAGGCCTTTGTATTGTTCTTCGGTCATATTTGGGGATTGGGGATTAGGGATTGGGGATTGGTTCGTTTTGTTATAGGCTGCAGGCATTAGCTTTACTTTTTTACTGTTGACCGTCGTCTGTTGACCGTTGACTCCTCAACCTCAACCTCAACCTCAACCTTAACCTTCTTCAACAAACTGCTTCTCCAGGCCGGGCGACCATTCTTCTTTTAACGATCCGTCTTCGCCTCTATAAATAAAATAATAATGCACGTTTTGTAATTGCT
>JAKFCJ010000154.1:0-16071 GCA_036676705.1 Bacteroidota bacterium | reverse complement strand
GGCGTGGATTATTCGGCAGAAACGCTGGAGGCATCACGAAAAGAATACGCCCATGTAAAGAACCTCAGTTTTGTGCATGGCAAGGTTCCCCCGGCTCCCCTGGAAAGTGAAAGCATGGATGTGGTTACCGCCTTTCAGTTCATTGAACATATCCAGGATCCCGTGGCATTTATCAAAGACGTGTACCGTATCCTGAAACCGGGTGGTGTGTTTTTATGCACCACGGTAAACGCCAAAAAATCCCTGGCCAGGAACCCTTTTCATGTTTTTGAATATGATTTTGCATGGATGGAAAAGGATTTCCGCAAAGTTTTCAAAGACGTCGAGATGATCGGCCTACAGGGAAACGAGCGGGTGAACAAGTACTACGCCGACAACAACAAATGGGTACGGAAGATCCTGAAATGGGATATCTTAAATCTGCACAAGATCGTTCCCGCCTCTTGGGTAACCCTTCCCTATAATTTCCTCACCAGCCGTATGCGTAAGGAATTGGCTGAAGAAAACCCGGTAGCCCTCGATATCGATACCAAAGACTTTTTCCTGACCAAAGAAAACCTGGATGATACCTGGGATATTTTTGTGGTAGCACGAAAAAAGTAGGGAGGTAAGGAGGATTGGAGGTAGGGAAGACGTGGAGACTTGGAGACGAGGGGACTTGGAGACAAGGCTACTTAGTTTGTTGTCCTGAATCCTCAGGGCCGTCATCCTGAGCTTGTCGAAGGATAGGCCGAACGAAGCCCGCCTCCCTTTGTCTGAATCGCAGATTAACCGGATTAAAAGATTTCGCGGATTTTTTGTTGTTCTGTCGGGGAAATGAATTGCCGCTTAGTTGCGGTATGTACCCACAAAACCCCGCTATGGTCCATGGTCTATGGTCCATGGTCCAATTTCCAATGCACCTCCCTCCCCTCCACCCAATCCCTGACCAGCACCTTATTCGTCGTGACCGGACTCAAATAATAGGTCCGGCTATAAAAAGCCATGGAGGTCTCGACCGGCTCGATCATCACGCCATCAACCCCGAAATAGGAAGAATGAATAAAAAAATACCGGTCCTTGCGTTTGAGTAAAAAGCCTACATGGTAATCCAGTCCCACGCAGTACAAGCCCGGGTCGAGGTCTTCCAGTTTCAGCTTTAAGGCTTCCATATCCTCCGGACTTACCTTCATCACCCTCTCCCCCCTGGCAAAGATCTCACAGGCGCGTTTTGAACTTTGCTGGGCTACTTTATAGCGGTTCAGTGAAAATCCAACATGTTTAAGCGTGGTACTCACAAAATAGCCACAGGCAATTTGCCCTTCTCCCGGCACATTGCTGATGCCGTTAAAATCCCAGGGGGTACCGTACCAGTAAGGAAATAAGCCTTGCACCAAGAGTCCTTCCAGGTCTTTGCCTGCCTCCTTTAAAAGGGTGTCGATGGATGAAGGATTGGTAGTATTTGCAAGTTTAGTTTGCCAGGCAAGGCGTTTTGTGCTGGCCAGACTTAGAATTTCTAAATAAGTATGGAGGGTATCAGCCCGGAGTTCATAAGCCAGGGAATCGATGGCATAGGGATCTAATGCCGCCAGGAGGGAATCGCCTTTCAGTGAATCCTGCATGGATCGGTTCTGCTCCTTCGAAGAGGCAGAAAAACAGGCCATCAATACGGGCAAGGCAAAAAGCAGGGAATAGCTGCGCATGATACTAAAATGGAATTTTTGGATGTTTATTGTTCAAGGAATGAAAAACATCAGCTCGAAATACAGGCTCCCAATGTTATTAAGCATCTTACCTGTTGCCTCAACCATTTACTTGATCTGGTGGGATAAGCTTGGGATTTACAGCGGTGTATATGAACTCGAAAGAAAAACGGATTATTTAGCCCTGTTGGCTGGTGGGATATTGGCTGTTTCAGGAATTGCTTCCCTTTTGTTTTCCATTTTTAACCGCAACCATTTATGGGCACTACTGCCTGCATTGATTTTTGGTGTTTATATGTTAAGACTCTTTCACGGACCAAGGCTGCTAAACTGGCGGGACTGTGATATGTCAATATGTGATCGAATGGAATTGTACCAGGATGGCACCTATTATTACCGAAGCGCGAGTCAAATCGAGACCATAACACGGTCAGGGAAATATCTTGTACAAAGTGATACCCTCTATTTGGATCCGGACAAAGCAGAGCGTTCTAGCATCAAAAATGACCTTAGCCTATTGAAGAAAAAAGGAACCCTGATCGTACAATCAGTTGGCATTAGGACGATTTATGGGAATCGGATTTCTGTCAAATGAGGCCACACCAAAGGCGCGTCAGGGCAAGGACGCCCTTGGCCCTTTTGGCTGAATTATTCCATACATTTCTCTTAATTTGGCCTATCTGGCCGAGGTTTACCCATATATCTGACTCACAACTCAAGATTCTGCCCGAATGACGCTATTTTCCTCCCCCTGCCCCCTCCAGAGGGGGATAAGCTCTCGTTTGGCAGAAATTTGTCCTCAAGAACCAGAGATCCTGCTGCCTCTTGAAGCCCCTGGCCTTCAAGTCACCTCGTCTCAAAGTCCTCCATACTTCCCTACCTCCAATCCTCCCTACAGCGTCCAAAGTTCAACATCAACAAATGGGTGAATCCAATCCTCACGAGCGAAGGCGGACCTACTCTACTCAACCTCCCTCCTTCGCTATTCCCTTCACTTCGTTACGCTCATAGCTTCGGCGGGCACGGCAACCTCAACCTCAACCTCAACCTCAACCTCAACCTTAACCTCCAAGCAACCTCAAATAACTCAATAAGATTTGCAACTCCCCGTTTACACTAAAATCCCGGGCATAGCGGAAATTGATGATATCCGGACTCAAACTCAAATTGCTCAGATCAGCGTTTCCGGCCGGGTTCAGGACACCGTTGGGTAAGGGTGGCAGGTACTGCGATTCTCCTCCATGGAGGTAACCGATCCAGGTCTTTTTTCCGATCAGGACCTGAAACCAGTTCATCAGGAATCCTGCACGGTTTGTTACCATCAGGAGCATAAAGGGCAGCAGGAGTATCATACCCAAACAACTGGCCAGGTCAAAAATGCGTTTGTTGCGCTGCTGGCTTTTATCGGCCAGAGAGAGCTTCAGGTCGATGGTATAAAACTCGCCATTCGTGTTTTTGCTGTTGCTGCCGATGATATACAGTGTTTCTTCGGGCACGATCTTAAAGTTCACCTCTTCATCACCCAACGCACCCATCCAATGAATGATATCGGAAGAGGCCATGTCCTTGGCGCAAAAAATGACTTCCGTAACCCGAAAAACCTCGATGATTTCGCGCAAATGGTTCAGGCTCCCGAGGTATTCTGCAGCTTCGATCTTTTCCTTCCCGGGGGCCACATAACCATGGAAAGTGTGGGGTACCCCACTTTCGTTGAGTAGTCCGCGTACCCGTTTGGCCTCGTCGGGCATGCCCACGATGAGGGTATTATAGGCCTTCTTTTCTCCGTAATTCAGCGACTTATGTTTAACAAAATAGGCAACCAGACGGTATAGCAAAAGCAGAAAACCTCCGCCAACCGCGCCCATGACGATCAGGGCGCGACTAAAACGCAGGTTATCCGGTGCAAACGCATACAATACAGCTATCGCAATGGTTCCGGAGAACATACCAAAAACGATCTTTCGCAACGGGGCATGGCGCTTATAACCACCTGAAAAATAGACCCCCAAGATCCAGCACAAACAGTAGACGACTACATTGATATAGAGGTATTTGGGCGGATACTCACCTCCCCGTATAAACTTACTGTTCGCCTCCCAATACAGTTTGAGCAAATAGGAACTACCAAACAAAATACCCGCATCCAAAGCCGGCTGCCAGGCGGCCTGGGCAAAACGGAAAAAGAGCGCGATCGCTGCCCGAAACCAGATGGCCGCATTGATAAAAACCCCGAAGAGCCGGGCATAACGGGCGCTGTAATGTTTTTTGGCAAAAATGACCATGGCCCGGTAAAAGACGAACACATAATTAACAGAAGTCTTTTTGGTGCTTTCGCCTTTATAGTGGATGATAGTGGTATCCGGGAAATAGTAGTTTTTATACCCTCCTTTGGTGATGCGGTACGACAGGTCAATGTCCTCCCCATACATAAAGAAGGTTTCATCCAGCAGGCCAATTTTATCCAGGGTCTCTTTACGCAAAAGCATAAAAGCCCCGGCAAGCACATCGACCTCATGTACTTCATCGTTACTCAGGAAACCGAGGTGATAGCGGCCGAATATCCGTGATTTCGGGAACAGTTTCGACAGGCCGAACATCTTGTAAAAGGCGACCTCCGGAGTGGGTAATCCTCGTTTCGATTCAGGCAGGAATTCCCCCTTGCCGTCGATCATCCGCACTCCCAAACCACCAGCTTCCGGATGGGCATCCATAAAATCAATGATCTTACGGAAGGTGTCTTCTTCAACAACGGTATCGGGATTCAGGAGCAGCAGGTATTTGCCCTTTGCCTGTTTGATGGCCTGGTTGTTCGCCACCGCAAATCCGGGATTGTCCTCATTCGCGATCAGGTGAACTTCCGGAAACTTGTTCCTGACCATGGCCACCGACCCATCCACCGATCGGTTGTCAACCACCCACACTTCGCCGTCTGCCTGCTTCAGCGCCTTACGCACCGACAGCAAGGCCTGCTCGAGAAAATGCTCGACGTTATAGTTGACGATTATTACCGATAGTTCCATTAGACCATGGACCATGGACCATAGACCATGGACAGCTATCGTCTATGGTCTATGGACTATGGTCTAAAAAGCAAAGATGCGGAGGGATGGGGGAAGATGCAATAGTTTATTGCAAAAGGGTTTTGGCCTTTCGAAATAACTACTGCCTGATAATTTTTTGACGGAAATGGCCCTCTCCATTAGTCAACTCGAGAATATAAACCCCTTGTTTTAATTCGCTGATATCCAAAGTATAATTGATTCCATCAAATTTTAGCTCACGAAGCAAGCGGCCATTGAGTGAATAAAGATGGATCACGTATGCTCCGGGAGTGAAGGCCTGAATGTTCAGGATATGATTTGAAGGGTTCGGATAAACCTTAAATATCCGATTCGCCTCCTGGCTAATTCCGGTATTGACCTTGGTATAATAAAAATCAATACGTGAAGTGGTGTCCCAAACGGATGTGCCCGAATTATAAAATTCGTATACCAGGTTATTCAGAAGTGTTTGGGGAGGGATATCGAAGCTGGTCACAAAAGGAAACACCACATTGCCGGAAGGAATACTGAGGTCATAATTGCCAGTCGCACCTACCGAGGGGGTGGAGGTAAAAGTATCGGAATGGTTAAACGTTCGCATTCGGGAGATATTACCGAGTGAATCCATGTCGTATTCTGCATGGTTATAATACCACCAGGTCTGATTAGCCGGCATATAAATCGAATAATGCCTCAACATCAATGCATTCTGAGCCGTGTAGACATAATCAAACTTGCTGTATTTATTCCAGGTAGTTCCGGTCTTGTTCCAGCCAATTTTCATCTCGAGCTGCCCGTTCGTTTTGTAGGTGTATTCATACCTAGTTCCCACATAAGTTGCTCCCTGATCATTCGTGACCAGAAGCGAATCAAGGAGCAATTGCCCTTGAGCACTGTAATGAAAGCGATGAATGCTGTAGGTATAATATTGACCTGATCCTGTAATCCTTTTTTCTATGCGTTCTTCGATGGGTAATTGAGAAGAAGCATAGCTAAAATACCTTTTTTGAAGCGTGTCCCAACCGGCTTGAACCCTTCCCAACTCGGCTTCCATTTGAAGGAGACCGTTTGTTTGGTAGGTATAGATAAAAAAGGTTGACAGAGCCCAGTTGGTGTCGCTGGTTGACCAAAGGTGTTTTTCCTTTCTCCAAAGGATTCCGCTCTGGGTATAGAGGTAAGCCTCCTTAAGGGAGTTTTTCCATACTCCGTTTGAATAACTGCGGTAAACATTGCTGTCTAAACTGGCGAAAATTGCTTTTTTCCCTTCGAAAGAATAATGACTGTTGGATCCCTCCCGGGCCTGACCCTGCTGAATAAAAATGCCGCTCAGAAAAAAGCCGAGGAACAGTATCTTCAAATTTTTCATGCACCAATATTAAGAAATATTGCTTGATCATGGTGAGGAATTATCGTGTTGGACAGCTATGGACTATAGACTACCGCCTATGGTCTACTCAAACGGAACCCGGGCAGCAATACTCCTTCCCAAAGTTATCTCATCGGCATATTCCAGCTCTCCGCCAATGGCAATGCCCCGGGAAAGGCTGCTTACCTTTACACCCAGGCTTTTAAAACGGCGGGAAAGGTAAAAGGCAGTGGTATCGCCTTCCATGGTTGCACTCAGGGCGATGATCACTTCTTTGACATCGTGTTCCCTGATCCGTTTTTCGATGCTTTCGATATTGAGTTCGTCGGGACCAACGCCATCCATCGGACTGATCAATCCGCCGAGGATATGGTAGATTCCCCGGTATTGGGAGGTGTTTTCAAGGGCCATTACATCGCGCATGTCTTCGACCAGACAAAGTAAGGAACGGTCTCTCCGGTTGTCTTTACAAATGAGGCAAACATCCTCATCCGATACATTGCCGCATTCTTTGCAGAATTTTAATTTCTCTTTTAAAGCAAGGATGGATGCCGATAAACCCCGGATATCCTGTTCATTTTGTTTGACCAGATGCAAAACCAATCGCAGGGCTGTCTTCTTCCCTATCCCCGGAAACCGGGAAAATTCATTAACCGCCTGCTCGATAATCCGGGAAGAGAATTCCATGCTACGAAAATACCATTTCGGCTTGGCTGGCGCAAGATGGCTGACGCACGTTGGCTGACGCACAAATAATAGACGCGGAGGCGCAGAGGTGTTTGTTTTTGCGGTCAAATAAGTTGTGCGTCAGCAATAAGCCGGGAAATTAAAAATCCTCCGAACCGCTGCGCCTCCGCGCCAAATAAGCCGGCGAAAGCAATACGCGCACTCAAAAACAAAAATCTCCGCGCCTTTGCGCCTCCGCGCCAAATAGGCTGGCGCAAGCAATACGCGCACGCCAGCAAGGATTTGTGGATTATTTTTCCCCACGGCAAACTATTCCCGACTTAATTTCGTCTAATAGAAAGACAGTTATAAAGCGAACCAATTATGCCCAGCTCCATTACCAACGATATCCAGGTACATGTAGAAACACAGTACCAGGAAGAACAAAGCGAACCGCTGAATGACCTTTTTCTTTTCGCCTACCACGTAAGCATTCAGAACAATAGCGAACACACCATTCAACTGATGCGCCGGCATTGGTATATTTACGATTCAAATGGCGAAATACGCGAAGTAGAAGGCGAAGGCGTTGTCGGGGTACAACCCATACTCCGGCCCGGCGACAGCCACACCTACATCTCCGCCTGTAACCTCCGCAGCGACATGGGTAAAATGAATGGAAGCTACCAGTTCGAACGGCTTGAAGATGGCGAATCTTTTGAGGTAAGTATCCCGGAATTCAACTTAATGGCGCCTGTTCGATTTAACTGAAAGGGCGCAGGCTACAGGGTGCAGGCTGCAGGCAATTCGTGTTGATGGTGAGACTTTTAAAGCCTGATGCCTGGACCCTGCCGCCTATACCAAGCTAACAACCACAGTCCTTCCGCTTCCTGTAAACACCTTTTCTGTCGATCGTGGCATAGATCTTCCCGTCCTTATACAACTGGGTCCAGCGTAGTTTTCCGCGTTTGTATTTCGCCTTGGTAATTAACAGGCCCGAAGCATCATACTCCTTAAAAATGCCCTGCCTTAAACCATTTTTATAATGCCCTTCAAAAACCAGTTGATGGCTGTCGTTATACTGGCGGAACCGGCCGTCTTTGGTCGAATCGTTCCATTCCTTGTAGGATGGAGAAAGTTCTATGTCATAAGCAGAGGCTACAGCCCCCGAACAGAACAGCATCATCCATAAAACGAATACGCGCAGGCTCATTCAAATTCGATCAAAACGGTATTTTTCTCCACCTTATCGCCCGGATTTACGCGAATAGATTTCACAACTCCCTCACCGGGAGATTTTATAATATTCTCCATTTTCATGGCTTCTAACAAGAGCAAGGAATCGCCTTTAATCACCTTGTCACCCACAAGGGCGATCAGTTTTAAAACCAGTCCGGGCATGGGTGCTTTCACATCATTCACCTTTTTACTTGCCGCGGCTGAGAATCCCAGGCGATGGAGCAACTGGTCCATTTCATCATTTAAGGCAACTTCATAAGTATTGCCGTTTACATTCAGGGTATACGCTTTTGACTCCTTATCCGCGTCGAGTATCCTTACCCGAAAGGATCGGCCTTCAATGATCAGGTGCATGGCCCCTTCTTCCATACGCAAAGCATCCAATACAAATTGCTTGTCGTTGATTTTTACCTGCCCGTCTTTGATCTGCAGGTCAAACTGCTTCTTATCGTTTACTTTTGCGCGTATCATATTTCATCAACTATGCTGCGAAGATACATATTCGGTTCCTCCATTGCCCTATTTTGCCTTGTTGCCTGCAAGAGTTCAGGCCCGGTAACACAGGAAAAGGCAGAACCCAAAGAAGAGGAGGATGTCGTGGTCTTTCAAATAGGGGATGTCATCATCCAGGAGGAAGAATATGATGGGGAAACTGCAATAACGGAATCCCATGATTTTGCCGAAGCCCCCGAATACAAAGGCAGCGTTACCCGGGTCATGGACCTCGAACATAGTACGCTTAAGATCCGTTTTGACTGGGAAAAACAGGTTGCCCATGGGAATGTCATCCTTAATTTAAGGGCCTATTCCAAGCCGGTGGATTCCTTTTATATTGACGCCCTGTCAATGATCCTGCATTCCGTTACAATTCGCGAGAATGGCGTGCCTAAACCCTGTTCTTATTCTTATGATGGAGAAAAGATCCTTATTCGCCTGAACGAAAGCCATTCAAAAGATCAGCTCTTTCAACTCCTCATTGATTATACCGCACAACCTGAAAAAGTAGAAAATGAAGGAGGATCAGCCATCACCCATACCAAAGGACTTTATTTTATCAATCCTGCAGGCACCGAAAAAGGAAAAGCCCGCCAAATATGGACACAAGGCGAAACCCAAAGCACCTCTGCCTGGTTGCCTACCATCGATGCGCCCAATGAAAAAATGACCCACGATATTTTTGTGACCGTGGCCGATTCCCTTCAAACACTTTCTAATGGAGAATTCATGAGTGGCAGCCGGGAAAACGGGGGGCAACGCACCGACCATTGGAGTATGGACCAGCCGCATGCCCCTTATCTGGTTGCACTCGTGGTCGGGCAATTTTACAGTGAAAAAACAGAATGGAACGATATCCCGCTGGGTTATCATGTGGATCCCAAATACGCCAACAGCACAAAAATCATTTTTCAGAATACCCCTGAAATGCTGTCATTTTTCTCCAAAAAACTCAACTATTCCTATCCCTGGCCCAAATACGACCAGGTAGTAGTGGATGATTTTGTTTCCGGAGCCATGGAAAATACCACCCTCACCATTTTCGGGCGCATGCTCCAGCTTGGAACCCGCGAACTTCTTGATGAAGATTATGAGGATGTTATTTCCCATGAACTGTTCCATCATTGGTTCGGCGACCTGGTTACCTGCGAATCCTGGGGCCAGCTTCCTTTAAACGAGTCGTTTGCTACCTACGGAGAATACTTGTGGAGGGAGCATAAATATGGACGCGACAATGCCGACGAACATTTGTACGACATGCAACAACAGTATTTTGTTGAAGCCTATGGAAAACAGGTAAAACTTATCCGGGAAGACTATTTCCATCCGGATGAAATGTTCGACGCGCACAGTTACCAAAAAGGAGGGCTGATCCTGCATATGCTCAGGAACTACCTGGGAGACCCGGCCTTTTTTGATGGATTAAATCTTTATCTCAAAAAATTCCAATATGGGACTGCGGAGATCCATAATCTTCGCCAGTGTTTTGAAGTAAGCTCAGGCGAAGACCTAACCTGGTTTTTTGATCAGTGGTTTTTTAAAGCCGGCCATCCAATCCTCGAAGTCATCCATAATTACGATGAAGAAGCTAAATTTTATTCCCTTCAAATTTCCCAAACCCATGACCTTCAGGAATTGGGCGCATACCGCTTGCCCGTAAAGATCGAGTTTCATTTTGGAGACAGTGTATATAGTGAGTTGCTGGATATCCGTAACTCCGAAGAATCCTTTGCCTGGGAAATGACCCTAAAACCGGACTGGGTAAGTTTTGATGCTTCGAATCAACTTTTAGCCAAAGTACGTGAAGTAAAAACCCAGGAAGCCTGGCTCGCCCAACTCAAATACAGCAAACTTTTTAATGACAGGCAAAATGCCCTGTTGTACCTGAATGAGGAAGCTGACGACATGGAACTCCTTTACGAAGCCTGCGCCGTTTCCCTTTCCGATCCCTATTACCGCATACGCATTAAAGGTATGGACCTGATGAAGCGCCTGGAACCCGACCGCATCGCTTCTTTCTCGACACTAATTATCGACCAGGCGGAGAACCACCCGAAATCCGCAACCAGGGCCGCGGCATTCTCCTTATTGGCTTATAATCCGGTAAGCGACCTGGATAAAACCATTCAAAAAGGACTCAACGACTCCTCTTTTCAGGTAAATGGAACTGCCCTGAACCTGCTGGAAAAAACCAACCCGGAATTGGCGCTGAAACAGGCTGAAAAATGGGCCGACAGTGAGGAGGATGCCCTAAAATATACCGCCCTCGGGGTACTGGCTAAAAGCGAAAATGACTATTCCGCTACCTTTGTCAAGGCATGGAAGGAAGAGGAAGGCAATAAATTCTATCTCGTCGCACTGATCAGCCAGTACCTGGGAAAAAACAACAATGCCGATATAAGCGTCATCCTCTTAAACCTCATCAATGGCTTCGAACCGGAGGGCGATGATGATTTTTATGTTGTACTTTTCATCGCCCAATGCAACCAGCAAATGGAAACAAAATGGCAGGCGATCAAAGAGGCTAGCCCCGACGATTTAAAACGCCGGGCGGAAGCACAACGCGTTCTGGATAGCATCATCCATCTTTATTAATCTTTGGTTTCGAGGTACCTGAGCAACTCCTCAGTAGTATGATCCAGGATATCAAAAACGTGCTGAAAACCCTGGTCTCCGCCAAAATAGGGGTCAGGAACATCTGCGCCTGGTGAACGACGATCAAAGTCGCGCATCATTTTTACCTGTGCAACCTGATCGACAAAAGCCGGCTCCCATTTCAAAACATTGGCATAATTGCTTCGGTCCATGGTAAGGATCAGGTCGAATTCCACAAAATCCTGCTTACTGAACGGACGCGACCGGGTGATCAATTCAATGCCGTTTTTTCGGGCATTCTCCCGGGTGCGGAGATCAGCCAGTTCCCCTTCATGCAGGTTCGAAGTCCCGGCAGAATCAACTTTATATTTCGCCTCGAGTCCTGCCTGTTTCAGCTTTTCTATAAAAAGCCCCTCGGCTAAAGGGGAGCGGCAAATATTTCCCAGACAAACAAAAAGGATACGGGTCATCCTGCAAAAATACACAAGCCTTACTTCATTGCATCAGCCAGGAACAAATAGGCCTCATGATAATGGTGGATAAAAAATCCCTCCGGTTTTTCAGGAAAGGCCAAAAAATAGGCCTCGTTCGGCATCATCACAATGGTAATACCCGTGCGCACATAATTGCTGCTGGAATAAAATTCCGGCGCGATGGATTGCGGTAATTTGTCTTTGATAACCTTTGCCGTTACTTCTCCAAGATACTTTTCGTAGATCCTTTGCGCCTTCCGGGTAGGTTTATCGAGCCTTTTATAGATCCGGTTTAACATCCACCTGGCAGGAACCGGCTGCTGGTGGATCATCCCGTCAACCAGGACAAATGGATTTGTTGGATTCAGGTCATCCAGGGTCTGGATCGAAATGGGCGTTTCCGGGACCCAGTCAAGCGCATTGACCACATTATATCCCCAACCTTCCTGGGTGAGCACCTCATATTCATAAGCAAAATAAAGATTCCCGGGTTTGGGGGCAGCACTGCTATAGGTTTTAAACCTGATGTCTTCTGCCAGGCGGCCTGTTCTTTTGAGACTGGCAAAATGTGCCGTCAAAAGATAAGAAATGGCTCCTCCCTGGCTATGCCCGTATATATAATACTCCTTTACCCCTAACGCATACATGGAATCGATCTTGGGTAGTATGTCGGTCGACAAATAAGCCATACTCAGGAGCCATCCTACATGAACCGCAGCCATCGGGTTTGCCGCCAGTTCATAAAAAAATGTATCCTTGTCTTCAAACCGGAGATACCCTTTAGCAGGCACCATGGCGGCGTAAAAATTAGCCAGCCAGCTTTCCTGTTTTGCAGTGGTACCGCGAATACTGATGCACCCTTTCCCCTCCTTATCCACCCATAGGTCCCAGAGGTTATCTAGCCCCATGGGTTTCGATTGATAGACCATGGAAAAAGTCGATGGGGCCTCGAACTTGGCTATATAGGCAGAGTCGGCAGTGGTTTGTACCGACACCAACAATAATTCCCTGAATTCGTTTTTGTCAAAGCCAGGCTGGAGTTTTTGAGCCAAACAAGGGGATAAGGCTAAACCCAAAAGCACAATAAGGATACGGAAACGCATAGGGCTAAATTACGCAATTAGCGCAAGAGCATCACGCGGCCGTTTTGCTCAAAATGCTGTTTGCCGTAATAAATTCCTTCAACCTGCCATACATACACTTCGCTCTCACACATTTTCCCCTGGAAGGTTCCATCCCAGGCTTCATCAATGTCCCGGGTGTCAAAGATCAATTCTCCCCAGCGGTTGTAAACACGGAAATGGTAATTTTCACGCTCTACCCCCTCGAATACCGGACGGAACTGATCATTGATACCGTCTCCATTCGGAGTAAAGGCGTCAGGCACAAGCAAAACACCATCGGCATTCACCCGAACCAGATTCTCTCTATACGCCGTATCCCGGCAGCCATAGGCATTGATAGCGATAAGACGTATGGAATATTCTCCTTCGGCATTCAGGTCCAATATGGGGTTTTCATCCGTAGTGGTGATATCATTCCCGTCCGGACTTTCAATATCCCAGATATAGGTTGTGGCGAGTATGGATGTGTTAACAAACGTGAAAGTAGTATTCGGCATCCAGGCTACAAACGGAGTTACATAGAAATTGGCATAAGGCTTTTGGATCACCACGATCTGGTCAACTTTCGTTGAATCATCCACCCCGCCCGGACCGTAAGCAATGAGAGAAACGGTATAAATTCCAGGGTTGACATAGGTATGGGTCGGGTTAACATCGGTCGACTGTCCGCCATCCCCAAAGAACCACCGGTAACTGGTTGCATACTGGCTTTCATTGATAAAGTTTACAGTATGCTCCATACAACCGGTATCCGGATCCTGGCGGAAGGAAGCGATCGGGAAATAATATTCCAGACGAACGGTTCTTTCAATGGTGTCCCTGCAATGGCCGTTATCCACGATCAGACGTATCACGTAGGTTCCGCTGTCGGCATAAGTATGCTGCGGATCCTGCAAGGTTGAATTATTATTGGCCCCGCTGCCCGGATCACCAAAATCCCAGTCGTAAGTAAGCGGATCGTTTGCGATGGACAAATTGGTAAAATTAAAGGTCGCGCTAGGCAGTCGTTGGGTCGTTGGGCTGGCTACAAAATTAGCCTGTGGAACCTGCCAGATGATGATCGGATTGGGCAGGGTATAGGTTGCCGAACATCCATAGGCATCGTAAACCACGATACTTGGATAGTAGGTGCCGACTTGAAAATAAGCATGCGAAGGGCTGAACTGCGCCGTTCCGCTTCCATCGCCAAAATCCCAAACATGGTAGTTGCCATTGCGTGAGAGATTGGTGAACCGGGCCAGCATGGATCCGCATGCTTCGTTATTGTCAACGGTGAATAAAGCCGTTACGATCGGATGAACAGTAACCGTCCGATACATGGTATCATAACAGTTCACGGATGAGCGTGCCACCAGGCGTACAATAAAACTGGTATCCTGTGTCAGGCTTGTTGGAAAGACGTGGGTAGGACTGTTTTGGGTCGAAGTGCTTCCATCACCAAAATCCCATTGATAAGCTACAGAACCCACCGAAAGATTAACAAAATTGTATTCGGCAATGGTACATAAACCCGTTTTCGAAGCCACGAAATTTGCGTCAATATTGGGTGCTACGGTGATAAGTACCTCCGCGGTATCTGCACATCCGAAATTATTGCTCACAATGAGTTGAACCGTATAAACCCGGGTGGCCTGATCGGGGTTTATAAAAGTATGGCTTGGAGTGGCTGAAGTGCTCACAAATCCATCCCCAAAATCCCAATAGTAAGAGGTAGCATTGGTTGAGTTATTGATAAAATCAACTGCCAATGGCGGACAACCCGAAGCGTTATTCGTGGATGCCCTAGCCAGCATGATCGGTGTCACCGTAACCGGCTTGCTAATGGAATCAACACATCCCCGGTTGGTGGTGGCGATCAACTTGGCTACAAAAGTGGTATCGCTGCTCACTGCAGTCGGGTAAATATGGGATGGATCATCCTGGAAACTTCCCGTTCCATCACCAAAATCCCACTGGTAAAGCAGGGCACCGGCACTCAGGTTGCTGAAATTGTATTCGCTGGTATCGCAAATACCGGTTTTATTAAAGACAAAATTTGGTCTTGGTAATGGATGAACACGGATGCTTACCGTGTCCCTGTCTATACATCCATGCACCGTAACGGCCTGCATGATCACCTGGAAATCCTGGTCGATACCCAGTGGATTGGTGAACAAATGCTGCAAGGTATCGCCATTGGCCGAGCTGTTATCTCCGAAGGTCCAACTGTGACTGGCTGCAATCGTTGATTGGTTGCCGAAATTCACCAACAAGGGGCTACATCCGCTATCCGGGGCAAAGCTGATCTGTGCATCAGGCAGCGGGAATATGGTGGTGGGTTTCACCAGGGTATCCCGGCATCCGTAAACAGAAGTGGCGATCAATTGAACAGGATATTGCGTATCAGTAAAGGGCACTTCGACAAAAGTATGTTGGGGATTGACCGCGCTGGTAGTGGCCGACCCATCACCAAAATCCCATTGATACGTGTAACCCAAAGTCGAATTATTGCTGAATTGGATCAGTCCGCCGCCACATAAGGAGTCGAGATTCTGGCTGAAATTCGCCACCGGATCAGGGCGCACGATAATGACTTGCGAAACGGTGTCACTCCAGCATCCATACGAACTTTGAGCCCAGAAACGTACGGTATAGCTAGTATCCAGGTCAGGTCGATTTTGGAAACTGTGGAGCGGATTCGCCTGGTGACTCGTATCTCCATCGCCAAAATCCCAATAATAGGTGCCCACATTCAAAACAGAACTGCTAAACTGAACAGGCAAAGGTCCGCAACCGGAGGTGCGATCAGGACTAAAGCTGATATTGGGATCCGGATGAACCCGAACGGTTGAGAACATCGTATCGCGACAGCCATGTTCGCTCAGTGCGATCAGGCGAATGGTATAAACGGTATCCTGGGTCAGGGATGGATAGAAGACCATGGACTCATTCCGGTTGGTTGAACCAAGTCCATTGCCAAAATCCCAGGAGAAACTCATGTCGTTGATGGACCCGGTATCGTAAGGTATGGAAATATTGGTGAACGAGACGGTCAAAGGCCCGCAGCCGCTGGTATCGCTTTGGGTGAAGTCGGCCAGGGGTTTAGGGAAGGTCCGCACATCATGGCTCACCGAATCACGACAGCCGTGTTCACTGGTTCCGATAAGCTCAACGGTATAGATGCTATCCTGGGTTAGAGCACGCAGGTACAGTGATGATGGATGTGTTGCCGTGCTCGTACTGCCATTTCCAAGGTCCCAGTTAAAACTCATTATCGCGATCGAACCGGTATCGTTTGGAGTCGATTGATTGTTGAAATTAATGGTCAGATCCCCGCAACCATTCGTTGGCTGGGCCACAAATTCTGCAGTCGGATCAGGGAATACACGGATCGTAGCTGTTGTAGAATCC
>JAKFCJ010000153.1:0-23914 GCA_036676705.1 Bacteroidota bacterium | reverse complement strand
CCCAGGCGCAGTCTTTCTACACCTATCCTGATTCCAATACGGTAACAGGATCTTCGGAAGAATTTGAGCTGGTTTTGCATGGCTTTATTGTCAACAAAAGTGCTGCTGATTCGAATTTCACCTGGAAGCGAATCACCAATAATTTGCAAAACAACTGGCAAGCATCGATATGTGACAACATTACCTGTTGGTCGCACACAGTTAATACCAATACCCTTGTCATTCCCCAAGGTGATTCCTCCATACTCGACCCCCATTTTTATTTGAACAATACTATAGGAAACGGGCATATTCAAATCGCTGTTTGGTCGGGCAATGATTCAGCAAATGCCGATACTATCGACTATTTTGCCAGTACCTGGGGCTTGTATGCAGCTAAGCTAGGCAATGACAAGACCGTAAAAGTTTATCCAAACCCAACAAAAGGACAACTTCATCTGGATTTCGAAAGTACCGGGATCGTTGAAGTTGAGATCTATGATGTTTTAGGCAAAAAAATGCGGAGTTTCAGCCATGAGGGCGAACATAGCAGCATGGACCTGAGCGATCTGCCAAACGGATTGTATATCATCCGCATCAGCGAAAACGGCGAAGTATACAGCCGTACCTTCCGCAAAGCGAATTAGTTCTTTCAAAAAAATTAGTGGGAAAGGCGTCTTCGGGCGCCTTTTTTATTTCCTTTTGCAGCAGCCATCCAGCTTTTCCACCGCTTTTGGGTCTGCTTTTACCTCGTCGGCATCAAAACCACTGGAGGCAATGGCTTTACGAATGGCCTCGGGGTTGGTTTTCTTTGGTTTATAGATGACAAGGATCGTTTGGTCTTCGGTATTTACCTGGTAATCGACGATCCCCTTTACATAGGACAGCTTGTTTTCAATACGCGGCTGGCAGGATTCGCATTCTTTGCAGTGGTCGCAATGGATGGTCGTTTTAACGACCAGCGTGTCTGTGTTTTTCTTTTGGGAGAAAGCAAAAGAGGCTGTCAAAAGAAGCAGGAGGGTCAAAAAAATATTTTTCATATAAGAAGGGTAATGAAAGACTAATATAGGGAAGATTTTAGTGTAATTTTCATGCCATAAAACGGAAGCATGGAGAATTCGGAAAGGAATTGGGCTGAGGCAGTGAAGCCCCTGCTCGGAAAATACAAAGGAAAAAAACACCCTCTCGCTTACCGGACGCGGTACGAGTTGTTGGTGATGGTCATTCTCTCAGCACGTGATTCGGATAAACATATTAATGAAATAGCCCCGAAATTGTTTGCCGTCTACCCGGATATGAAAGCGCTTTCGAGGGCCGGCGAGGAGGACCTGTTACGCCTCCTTGGCGGAATTGTAAATTTCGGGAACAAGGCGCAGTGGCTGATGAAACTCGCCCAAACGGTTTTGACCGATGAAAATATTCCAACTACGCTGGAGGGCCTTACACGTCTTCCGGGCATAGGCCGAAAATCAGCCAATGTCATCCTTCGTGAATCGGGACTTGAAGCCGAGGGTATTATTGTTGACCTGCATGTACTTCGCGTGGCTCCCAGATTGGGCATAGCAACGGGAACCAATCCCGAAAAAATAGAAAAGCAGCTGATGACGGTTATTCCGAAAAAAGATTGGGGAGAAATTGGAATGGCCATGTCCTTTTTAGGACGGGAAACCTGTCGCCCGACCTCACCGAAGTGTGGGGAATGTGTGATGAATGAAAGTTGTAAATATTATTTGGAGCAAAGGTAGTTTACAGGTAAAGGCCAGCTTCAATAGTATTCATAGGTCCAACGCTTCACTGTGATTTCATTCTTTTCCAAATTGGTTATAGTTTCTGAAATGAGTTGTCCGAAAAAATTGTATTCATATAAATGAGTCGTATAAAGGGTATCAATTGGTTCATAAATTTTTCTTTCAAGCAGAAAGGTTCCGTCGTAGCAATTAATTGTCCGAATTTTAAGCGGAAATTCTATGTATTTGGATCGAGAAGAATCAACAGAGTAGTCCACTGTTGTTTCAGTGACTCTCCCTTCTTGGTCATATAGAAAATCCTCAATACTGTAAATACGATCCTGATCCCAAAATTTGACAATGGAAGAGAGGAGTCCGTTTGAGGAATCATATCTATATTGGTAACGCCACATGGTATCTCCTGATTTGTCAAGATAAATTTCTTGTTCCAGGTTTAATCCTGCAGAATATTCGTAGTAAATGCGTCTAGTGGTGTCTCGTGTCTTCAGAAATAGCTGATAGGAAGAATCATTAAGGAGGTCTGTACCGGATGTAAAGTGTTGGATGTAGCTAAACGGATGAAGAAGACTTAGATAATTAAGTTGATGGAGATAATATTGATCATCCTCAACAAAATACTGGATACAATAAAGTGGTTTGGATGTTGAATCAAGAAGACAGTTTTCTTCTACATAACCAATTAATGAACTTGCATCAATATGGTGTCTTTCCCTCATAGAACTAGTATAAATAATAGTGCCGCAGGACCAATGGCGGCTTTGATTTTCATAAAATTTATAAAAGGTTGTTCTACCTGATAAATCAAATTCCTCGTAGGAGTGAAAAACAGAATCTTTAAAGCATGTTTTGGATTTTATATGAAGCGAATCAAGTTGCCCAAAAGAAACCCCGATAGTTGAAACAAGAAAGAAAGCAACAAAGAGGCGAAGAATTGTCATAGTTACCAATTGAATGAAAGACGAAAAAACACGCCTAGAAGTTACTGGACTCCGGCTTCGTACTTTGATTCCTTTCTTAAAATCATTTATTGATCTTCAGCTTTTGCCCCGGCCGGATCACCGTGGATTTCAGGTTATTCCATTTTTTAATATCGTTCACAGTACAGCGGTATTTGGCAGCGATGCCGGAAAGGGTTTCTCCACTGCGAACGGTGTGGATGCGGTAAGCAGGAGCCGGTTTCGGTTTTGGGGCCGGGGGTTTAACTTCTTTGAGTATGATGAGTTTTTGGTTGGCGATCACCTCTTCTCCATCCAGGGTGTTCCACTCCTGGATCTCTTCGACTTTTACCAGGTAGATGGTGGCAATGGTTTGAATGGTTTCCCCATCTTTTACGGTATGTTCCAGGGTGTCGATATTTATTGGAGCATGAACCCGAACATCTTCGTCATCATAATATTCTGCATCATAAGGGGAATACCGAATGCTTCTGACCCATTGAAGGGAGTCTTTCAAACTGGCCGGCAGGTACAACAGGAAACTATCCTTCAGATCGGGGATGATATGTCTTTTGTAGGTAGGATTTAAAAAAGCGAGGGTCTGCGCCGGGATTTTCGATTTAGCAGCCAGCAGATCCAGGGAATACCACTCGCTGATATAGATACGAACAGCAGATTTTGGTGCGTTAAAGGTTTTGGGCTTTAGTCCGTAGCCCGACAGGTCCCGGTGTAAAAGTGCCACAGCGAAAGTTCGGGCTATGATGGTGGAGGCATTGGGATTCAGGTCGCTACGCACGACCCAATAATTGGCAGTATCCCCGTGGTAATGGATGGCCTTATTCAGATCGGGAGCGCTTGAAATAAAGGCGGCCAAAGCCAGTTCCCAATTCTGATAGATCTTATGGTATTCCTTAATGGCCCGTATAAAGGCATGGGTGGCCAGAATCGGGTCTAAACGCTCATCAATGTATGAAGTGATCTTCAGGTCGAACAAACGGGCCTGGGTATAGTTAAAATGCCAGATGCCCCGGGCACCGTCGAGGGTATCAAAATAATCGAACTGCATTCCCGAACTCGCCAGGGCATAATAACTCAGGTCGGTTGGCAGGTTAGCCTTTTTAAAGAGGGAATCGAATATGGGAAAGTAGTGAGCTGCTTTTCCAAAGGCCTCTTCGGTGCGGGCTTTATGATGTACGGTGGCATCGTGGATCGCGGTTTTGACACTTTTATCCCAGTTCAGCCTGAGCGGATTGGGATATTCCTTGAGTACATGTTGGGTAAGGCTGTCCTGAGCCGTTCCCAGCACAGGTATCAGGAAAAAAAACAGGAGGATCAGTTTAAGCTTCATGGGTGGCAGTGCTTTCTTGCAAAGAATGTGCAAAAGATAGCAATTCCACATCGTTCCTCCTAGCAGCCATTAACTGAATTCCCCAACTCAGTCCGTTAATTTTTGTTGGTCCCGGAATGGAGATCGCGGGCATTCCCGTGATATTCGCCTGAACAGTAAAGATATCGGCCAGGTACATGGCCACAGGATTGTTCGCTTTTTCCCCAATTTTAAAGGCAGGTGTCGGGGTGGTTGGCATCAGGATAAAGTCGAAGTTTTTCAGGATATCTTCCGTTTTATTGGTGATAAAACGACGCACCTTCTGCGCTTTGGTATAATAGGCATCATAAAATCCTTCTGAGAGCACAAAGGTTCCCAACATGATCCGGCGTTTTACCTCGGGTCCGAAACCTTCGGAACGTGATTTTTTAAAGCTGGATTCCAGGTCGGTGGCATTTTCACTCCTGTATCCATAATGCAAACCCTGGTAACGGGCAAGATTAGAGGAAGCCTCTGCCGTGGTGAGCACATAATAACACGGAACGAGGTAGTCGATATAAGGAAAGCTGACCTCTTCCACCTGATGACCCTGCGCCTGCAGGGTGGCGATCAGTTTTTTCATTCCGGATACAATTTCCGGAGCTATACCTTCTCCTTCGATACATTCCCAGAGGTAGGCAATTTTTTTCTTTCCGGGACTTGTCAGGGTAAATTCAGGTGCCGGTTTTTGGATCATGGTGGCATCGTACGCATCCGGTCCGGCCATTACGGAGCACAGCAGGGCCGTATCTTCCACACTTCGGGTGATAGGGCCGATCTGATCGAAGGATGACGCATAGGCTAACAAACCGTGGCGGGAGATGGTTCCATAAGTAGGTTTAAAACCAACTGTGCCGGTAAAAGAGGCCGGCTGACGAATAGAACCACCTGTATCGGAACCCAGGGCAGCGTGACAAAGTCGGGCTTGTACGGCTACGGCAGAACCGCCGGAAGAACCACCAGGTACACGTTGCTCATCATCGGCGTTCAACACCGGTCCGTAAGCCGAGTTTTCGTTGGATGCGCCCATGGCAAATTCATCGCAATTGGTACGGCCGATAAAGATCACCCCTTCAGCAAGGAGGCGTTCGGTAACTGTTGATGAATAAAGGGATTCAAAACCGAGTAAAATTTTGGAGGAATTCGAAACCCGGTGTCCGGCATAACAAATATTGTCTTTCAGGGCAATGACCATTCCGGCCAACTTGCCTGCTTTCCCTGATCTGATCTGCGCATCGATCTCTTTTGCCCTATGGAGCGCCTCTTCGGGCCAGAGTTCCAAAAATGCGTTCAGGTGTTTTTTTTCCTCTGCCCGTTTCAGGAATTCCTGAACCGTGGCAACACAGGTTGTAGTCCCATCGATCAGGTGCGACCGGTAGGTTGAATACCTAGAATAAGCTTCCAATAGTTTAATTGTTTGCGGTCTTGCTTTCTTCGGCTTTTTCGGGTGAAGCAGATTTTTCAGGCTTTTCGTTCATACCTTTTTCGATCTCTTTTTTCACATTCGTTTTGGCGTCGTTAAACTCACGGATACCCTGACCGACTCCGCGCATCAGTTCCGGGATTTTTTTGCCTCCGAAAATCAATACCACCACAGCAATAATGAGGATCAATTCTCCTCCACTGGGGAATGCGATTAAAAATAGTGCGTTCGCGATCATGGTGTTGCTTTATTATTGGGCTGCAAAGTTAGGGGAATAATCCTCAAATAACTAAGGGATGCTTATACGGCCACAATTCTGTCGCCCACGTATTCCGGAACAACAGGACAGCGGTTCAGATCAAGGCATACAGGCAGATCATCCACTCCCAAACGTTTAAATCGTTGCGCATGGGAAGAACGGTCGACCACTTCATGGAGCCGGTCTTTCGAATTTTCCCAAAGTTCCATGGCCATCAGGGTTGAGTCGCAATGGATCTCAAAATCGATCAACTTGCTGGCCAGGGCGCCTGCAAACAGGCTGTCTTCCAGGTTTACCTTGTTTTTCCACCCGGCACAGACCAGGGTTATATCCTGATTTTCCATCATCAAATAATGGGCAAGCAGGTCGAGATTCAGAAAGGAGCCGATAAAGATCCGGTTGGCACTGCGCGATTCGAGCAAGGCATAAGTCCCGTTGGTGGTAGTAATGGCAATGTCGCGGCCTTCAACCAGGTCCCGGCTGAATTCCATGGGCGAATTGCCCATATCAAATCCATCGAGCTTCAATCCATTCCTTTCAGCGGCACAGAGGCAACCCAACGTTCGGTAGCGCAGGCAGTCTTCCGGTGTGGAAACAGGCATCAATGAACGGGCTCCTTCGAAAAGGGCATAACAAATTGAGCTCGTGGCGCGTAAAACGTCGATGATGACCACACTCCTGTTTTCCAGCGAATGATGTTGGATGAGGGCAGGAGAAAAAACCGTTTCGATGGTAGGCATCAGTTCAACACACCTAATTCCCTGCCCACTTTGGTGAAAGCCGCGATGGCCTTATCGAGATGTCCCTGGTCGTGTGCGGCAGAAAGTTGTACCCGGATGCGGGCCTGTCCTTTGGCAACAACCGGGAAATAAAATCCGATCACATAAATGCCTTCTTCCAGTAATTTTTCCGCAAAGGTCTGGGCCAATTTGGCATCATACAACATAATGGGTACAATGGGGTGTACGCCCGGCTTGATGTCGAAACCGGCTGCAGTCATTTTTTTGCGGAAATAGGTGGTATTCCGTTCCAGCTTATCGCGCAATTCGGTTGTTTCGCTGAGCATGTCCAGTACGGCAATAGATGCCCCGACTATGGATGGTGCCAGGGTATTTGAAAACAGGTAGGGACGTGAGCGCTGACGCAGCATGTCGATAATTTCTTTTTTCGCGGAAGTAAATCCTCCTGAAGCACCGCCCAGGGCTTTTCCGAGTGTTCCGGTTATGATGTCGATACGGCCCATCACATTTCTATACTCATGGGTACCCCGGCCTGATTTTCCAAGAAAACCACTGGCATGGCACTCATCGATCATTACCAATGCACGGTACTTATCGGCCAGGTCGCAGATCTTATCGAGTTGAGCAATAGTACCGTCCATAGAAAAAGCACCGTCTGTAACGATCATCCGATGGCGTTTGTCCTGGGTCTTTTTGAGGATCTCTTCCAGCTCGTTCATGTCGTTGTGTGCATAGCGGTGGCGATCGGCTTTGCATAAACGTACACCATCAATGATCGAAGCGTGGTTCAGTGCATCGGAGATGATCGCATCTTCTTCATTGAGCAGGGGCTCGAACACACCACCATTCGCGTCGAAGGCCGCGGCATAAAGAATGGTGTCTTCGGTGCCCAGGAATTCGGAGAGTTTGGCTTCAAGGGTTTTATGGATATCCTGGGTACCACAAATAAAGCGGACAGAAGACATGCCATACCCGTGTGTATCAATGGCCTTTTTGGCAGCTTCTATGACTTTTGGGTGGGATGACAGGCCGAGATAATTATTCGCACAAAAATTCACCACCTGTTTTCCGTCATTTAATCGAATGTCGGCGCCCTGCGGAGAGACAATGATACGTTCGGTTTTAAAGAGTCCTGCCTCTTTTATTTCCTGTAATTCTTTGGTTAATGCGGGTTTAAGCGTTTCGTACATGATGGTGCTGTGTAATGGGCTACAAACTTATCAAAAAAATCAGGCTGAAAATCCTTTCTGTTCTTTGGAGTGTTTTTTGTTCCATGCATCATCACCCTTAATATCTGCAGAATAGTTAGTTTTGCAGTTAGGGCCATTAAGCTCAGAATTTCCATGAAGGAGAACGACACGAAAAACACCTACAATAAAGGGGAAAAGAAGGATAACCCTTTAAACCCTTTTGGAGGAAAGAAAGGTAAGCCAAGGATTACCGGCGGGGGACAACCAAAATTTAATATTTACTGGATTTACGGGATCATTCTCGTCATATTTATTGTCCTGCAATTTTTTCCAAATGACACCGCGAAAACTACCAACCTCAATGAGGTTCTCGAGATGATCGAGAAAAATGAGGTTGAGAAGATTGATGTGATCAATGAAAAAGTAGCGGAAGTTTATCTGACAGAAAGTGCGTTAAAAAATGCGCGCCACGAAGAAGTGGCCAAGAAAAAGGGGCTTTTTAACGAAAAAATTCCCCAGTATACATTTCGGGTAGGAGATGTACAGTATTTCAGGGAGACTATAGATAAAAAAGACCCGAACCGCAAGATCGTGGTGGAGTTCACCGAACGCCATAACTGGTTTATGGATATGATCGGCTATATCCTTCCGGTGGTTATCATGGTTGCCATTTTCCTGTTTATCATGCGCCGTATGGGCGGTGGTGCTGGTGGTGGTGGCGGACAGATCTTCAATATTGGAAAATCGCGTGCCCAGCTTTTTGATAAAGACGCGATGGTGAATGTGACCTTTGCGGATGTGGCCGGACTTGAAGAGGCGAAGGTAGAAGTGATGGAGATCGTTGACTTCCTCAAAAACCCGAAAAAATATACTGACCTGGGAGGTAAAATTCCGAAAGGCGCCTTGTTGGTAGGCCCTCCGGGAACAGGAAAGACCTTGCTGGCTAAAGCCGTAGCCGGTGAAGCCAATGTGCCCTTTTTCTCCCTTTCAGGTTCCGACTTTGTGGAGATGTTCGTTGGGGTAGGCGCATCGCGTGTTCGTGATTTGTTCCGTCAGGCCAAAGAAAAAGCGCCATGTATCATTTTTATTGATGAGATCGATGCCATTGGTCGCGCAAGAGGAAAAAACATGGTTACCGGTGGCAATGATGAAAGGGAAAACACGCTGAACCAGTTGCTTACCGAGATGGATGGATTTGGTACGGATTCGGGGGTTATCATCCTGGCCGCTACGAACCGTCCGGATATTCTTGACTCCGCGCTGATGCGTCCGGGTCGTTTTGACCGGCAAATTTCTATTGACCGTCCTGACCTGGTTGGCCGTGAGGCGATCTTCAAAGTTCACCTGAAACCGCTTACCAAATTGTCGGCAGATGTGGATCCGAAAAAACTTTCCGCCCAAACACCGGGTTTTGCCGGAGCGGAAATCGCCAATGTGTGCAATGAAGCCGCATTGATCGCTGCCCGTAAAAATAAGACCGCTGTGGATATGCAGGATTTCCAGGATGCCATTGACCGGGTAATCGGCGGGTTGGAAAAGAAAAATAAGATCATTTCTCCTGAGGAAAAAGAGATCGTTGCTTACCATGAAGCCGGACATGCTATTGCCGGATGGTTCCTGGAGTTTGCAGACCCATTGGTGAAGGTATCCATCGTGCCGCGTGGTGTAGCTGCGTTGGGCTATGCACAATACCTGCCCAAAGAGCAGTATTTGTACCGCACTGAGCAGCTTATCGACATGATGTGTATGACGCTGGGTGGAAGGGCTGCCGAGGAAGTGGTATTCAATAAAATATCCACCGGTGCGCAGAACGACCTGGAACGTATTACCAAAATGGCTTACGGAATGGTAACCATGTACGGTATGAATGAGCGTATCGGGAATGTATCCTTCAATGATCCGCAGAATGAATATGGATTTGGTAAACCCTATTCCGAACATACCTCTGAGTTGATCGATGAGGAAGTAAGGAAACTGATCGCCAAGGCTTACGAAAGAACCAAAGCACTGCTCATCGAAAAACGGGACGGTTTGGAGATCATCGCCAAAGAACTCCTGAAAAAGGAGATCATCTTCCAAAGTGATCTGGAACAACTCATCGGAAAACGTCCGTTTGAACATAAGACCCATTACCAGGAGTACATGGACAAGGTGGACTCGCCGGTTGTTGACGCTCCTGCGGAGGAGGTAAAAAACGAAAACCCTTCACCTGTTGAAGAAGAACCTAAAGCAGAATAGTATCTTGCTGTAAATGGAAGACATAACCACATCGCGGGAAAAGATCCTGAAGAAGGTTCGGGCCGGTCTGCTGAATAAGTTTGCCGCTCATTTTCCGGATGTGGAGATGGAAACGGATATTTATTCTTACCCGGATGAAGACCACGGGGTAGCCTTTGCAAAAAATTTCACCGCAAGCGGGGGTGGGTTTGTGTACTGCCATAACCGTTTTGACTTCCATGAAAACCTGATCATGTGGATGGAAAAGAGGGGGATCAAAGGACTGCTGGTTTCCGATGCCGAGCTCAGAAAAGAGATCCAGAACCTGGGACTTCCCGTCATTGAGAACCTGATCGATCATCCTGATCAAACAGCATCGTTATTAAGTGCTGAGGCTTTGACCGCCCGCAATGGCGGTATCATGTTTACATCGGCCAGCACCCGGCGCGACTATTTATCCGGGGTTCAGGTGGTAGCCGTATACGGACAGCTTTCAAAAATGGGCGACGATATCAAACAGGCCCTCGTGACCCTCAGGAACAAATACGGAGAAAAATTGCCTTCCCTGATCAGTTTTATCCAGGGTCCGGTAAAAGGCAACAAAGAAACAAAAACGCAGGCCAGGTCTGAATTGATCCTGTTTTTAGTGAATGACCTTGCATAAAGGAAGGATACCCTATTTTTGAGCCCATGCAGCTTCAACCCGGCAAAAAGATCTACTTCAATTCCGACTACCATTTAGGTGTTCCCGATGCGGAACGAAGCCGGGAAAGAGAAAAAAAAGTAGTGAGGTGGCTGGAAGAAGTGAGGAAAGACGCGCAGGAGATCTACCTGATGGGCGATCTCTTCGACTTTTGGTTTGAATACCGCTATGTGGTTCCCAAAGGATATGTAAGGCTCTTGGGAAAGATGGCAGAGATCGTCGATTCCGGAATCCCCGTTTATGTTTTTACCGGCAACCACGACATGTGGATGTTTGGTTATTTTGAAGAAGAGCTGGGCGTTCCTGTTTTCCATAAACCGGAAGTCCGCGAATGGAATGGCAAACGTTTTTACCTGGGCCATGGCGACGGACTTGGTCCCGGTGACAAAGCCTATAAGGTCTTAAAAAAGATATTCAGGAACCGGGCCTGTCAGGTAGCATTTTCGCTGCTTCCATCGCGATTCGGGATGGGAATTGCCAATTATTTTTCGAAACGCAGCCGCCATGCCAATGCCGAATCCGACGCGAAGTTTTTGGGCGAAAATGAAGAGTGGTTGGTGGTCTATTGTAAGGAGATCTTAGAAAAAGAACATTTCGATTATTTCATTTTCGGGCACCGTCATTTGCCGCTGGATATAGATTTGGGGCAGAACAGCCGATACATCAACCTGGGGGATTGGATCCGGTATTTTTCCTATGCGGTTTTTGATGGAGAGAGGGTGGAGTTGGTAAAATAGTGTTCAGTTTTCAGTTTTCAGTGTTCAGTGGCTTGTCTGGGTTCAGGCGGCAGGGTTCAGGGTGCAGGCAATTTAACTTTTGAATTACGTTATATTTACAGAGTAATGTGCCCATGAAAACACGTATAAATTTCCTTATCTTAATGTTTTTAGTTGCCGGAAGCTCAGTGATGGGCCAGAAAGAGGCGAGGCAGGCTTCTCTGAAAATGTATCTCCCGGTGCAGTTTAATGCCGGGAATTATCAGGGCGGGACATACACCTGGGGACGTTGGTATGCGCCGGGGATCGAAGTGGGAATGAATCTTAAGAAAAAACGTTTTGAACAGGAGTTTATACTTGGGTCGCCCCGGTCAGAAAGTTACAGGTATTACCATGAACGGGACAGAGACAGTATTTCAACCTATTACATCATTGATGATGTGATTCAAACCGGAGTATCCTTTAACTATCAGGCTGGTTATAGCATTTATACGAGCAAATCGGGAAAGATTAATATTGTCCCCGGCCTTGGAATGGCCCTTCACGCCAGCTTTGTAAAAAGGATCCGCTATGATGATGCGCTAGGTGTTATCGATTATAAGATGCAGACACTGGCATTTAACCCCTATTTGTTTACGACCTTTAGGTATGCTTTAAATGAAAAATGGAGTGCTGAGGCTTCTTTCATGTATAGTCCGTATTTTGCGCTATACTGGCGATCGAAATTTTTTTATAATTCGGGGGACAAGGTTGATCACTATTGGGGTTCGGGAGATTCCGGGAAGGCGATAATTAATTCGCGCTTTGGTGTGAGTTATAAATTTTAGGGTCAACGCTAAGCGAATGAAAATAAGAATTATCTTTTTCCTGCTGCTGTATTTTTCTATCCAACCTACCTTATTTGGACAAAAGGAAATAAGCCGATATTCTTTAAATCTCTATGTTCCATTAGCTTTTTATGCAGAGAATTATCAACTCGGCTATGATACGCGTGGAAGGTGGATTTCTGAGGGAATAGAATTAGGCCTAAACATGAAATACAAACGTTGGGAGCATGAGTTGATTTTGGGATCTCCTGTTTTAAGCGAATCGACCCACATTAATGATGTTTACCTGGATAGTGCCGGCAGATTAACACAAATCTCCTATGAAACAAATTATCACACTAAAATCTCGTTAAATTATCAAGGGGCATTCCGTGTCTTTACAAATAGGACGAAAAAGCTAAGTGTTTCATTAGGACTTGGTATTGCTGCCTGGTCGAAGTTTACCAAATCCTTCGATTATGCTGGTAATGAAAGATTTATTGATTACAGAATGAATGTATTCTTGCTTCGTCCTTATGCGTTGAGCACTTGCAACTATAAACTTTCACCAAGATGGAGCTTTAATCTTAGCCTCATGTTTGGCCCCAGAACCTGGGTATACAGGACCGTGGAATTCCGCTATACTCCGCATGGCGAGATACGTACTTATAAGAGTAAGTTTTCAGATAATTACAGCAGACATTTGATAGCCTCCCGGATAGGTTTTGGATACTTGTTTTAGTCTCTTTCCTTCGAATCCACGATAATCGTCACCGGGCCGTCATTGACAAGCTGGATTTGCATGTTGGCGCCAAAGGTTCCTGTGAGAATGGGGGTTTTGGGTAACAGGTTTCGGGTTAGGGCAATGAAAGAATTATAGAGGGGGATGGCTTTTTCGGGGCGGGCGGCTTTGATAAAGCTGGGGCGGTTGCCTTTTTTTGTGCTGGCGTGCAGGGTAAACTGGCTGACGATCATTAAGGAGCCGGCTATGTCGCTAAGCGAAAGGTTCATCTTTCCGTCTTCATCACTGAATATGCGCATGCTACATGCTTTCCCGGCCAACCAGGTGGCATCTTCTTCGGTATCGGCTTCTTCGATCCCTATCAATACTACAAGGCCTTTTTTCATGTTTCCCTGCTTTTGTCCATCAACAGTTAAAGAAGCTTCAGAAACCCGCTGTATGACCAAACGCATGGCTAATGATGGATGTCTTCGTTATTGAGTACGCTCAGGTAACTGTAATAGCGGCTTGGCTCTATTTCGCCGCTTTCCACGGCGGCCTGAATGGCGCAATCGGGCTCTTCGGTATGGAGGCAGTCATTAAAGCGACAGGCATGCATACGTGCTCGCATTTCAGGGAAATAATGGGCCAGCTCATGTTTGTCGAGGTTGACCACGCCAAAATCTTTAATGCCCGGGGTATCGATAAGGCGGCAATCGTTTTCGGTGAGGAACATTTCGGCGAAGGTGGTGGTATGTTTTCCTTTATTGGAGTAGGTCGAAATTGCCGCTGTTTTCTGGGCGATATGCGGATCCAGGGCGTTCATCAGGGTTGATTTTCCCACACCGGAATGTCCGGAAAACAGGGTGGTTTTATGGCGGAGTTTGTCGCGCAACTCATTCATGTTGGTCCCGCTAATCGCCGAAACCTGTATGCATTCGTAGCCGATCTTTTCGTAGATCCGTTCGTATTCCTGGAGCAGGGCCGATTCTACTTCTCCATAGATATCGATCTTATTAAAAACGATCAAAGCCGGAATATGGTAGGCCTCAGCAGTGAGCAAAAAACGGTCGATAAAGCCGGTTGAGGTGGCCGGAGTGGCCATGGTTACTACCAGAGCAACCAGATCCATATTCGCCGCGATGATCTGCGTTTGTTTGGAAAGGTTATTCGACTTGCGGATGATGTAATTTCGGCGGGGGAGTATTTCATGGATATTGACGAGATCATCCTCCTGAGACTGAGCTTCCATTTCGAAAAGCACTCCATCGCCAACGGCAATGGGATTGGTGGTTCGCACATCATCCAGGCGAAGTTTACCCCGGGCTCTTCCGCGGTATTCTTTCCCGTCATCCCCCAGGATGAGGTACCAGGAACCGGTCGATTTGAGCACTAATCCTTTCATACTTAAAAAACTTCTTTGGCAACGGCAAAGGTAGCTTCTGATTTCCCCATTGTATAATAATGAAGAACAGGAACCCCGGCATCGCGCAATTCGCGGCTTTGCTGGATGCACCAGTCAATGCCGATCTGTTTGACCTGGTCGTTGTTTTTCGCTTTTTCTACGGCAAGAACCAGATCATCGGGCAGGTCGATATGGAAAATTTTGGGCAGCGCGTACAATTGCTTTTGGGTGGCAAAGGGTTTTAAGCCGGGGATAATGGGAACAGTAATTCCGTTTTCGCGGCATAAAGCCACAAATTCAAAGTATTTTTTGTTGTCAAAAAACATTTGGGTAACTAAAAATTCCGCGCCTGCATCAACCTTCTTTTTCAAAAAATTGATGTCAGAACGCAGGTTAGGTGCGTCCTGATGTTTTTCCGGATAACCCGCCACACCGATGCAAAAATTGGTGGGGGTTGCATTTTTTAGTTCCTGATCCAGATAAATGCCCTGGTTCATTTCACGAACCTGATTAACCAGGTCCAGGGCATTTTTATTCCCGTCGTCTTCGGGCTTAAACATGGAGTCGCCCGTAAGGTTGTCGCCACGCAGGGCCAAAACATTATCGATCCCTAAAAAGGCCAGGTCGATCAGGGCATTTTCGGTTTCTTCCCGGGTAAATCCCCCACAGATCAGGTGCGGGACGGCATCCACATGGTACTTATTCATGATGGCCGCACAAATACCAACGGTTCCCGGTCTTTTTCGCGTGGCAACCTTGTCGAAACCGCCATCGTGCCTTTCGCGCAATACATATTCTTCCCTGTGGTAGGTTACATCAATAAATTTTGGATCAAACTCCATCAAAGGATCAATACCCGAATACAGGGATTCGATGCTGTTACCCTTTAAAGGCGGGAGTATCTCAAAAGAAAACAAGGTTCTTTTGGCGGATTGAATGTGATCTACAATTTTCATGGGGGAACAAAAATAGGAGAAAGGAGCTGGAATTTTCGACTAAGACCCTGGTGCCATCCAACTATGTCTATGAAAGTAATTTATTTATGGTTAAATTTCACCATGCAAAAGTTGTTCAAACCAATACTGGCCATGCTGCTAACAGGCATGGTCTTGGTATCCTGCGGCCCGGGCGAATTCGATGAGCCCGCCGTGGATGGCACGAGTGCATACTCACCCGTGCTTATGAAGCGAAGTGAACTGGAGCAATCTGTCAAGATGGACGCGGCCAGGACCTTAAAAGATCCCGGAAAGATCTATACCTACGGAAATTACATTTTCATTTCCGAGCGTTTCGAAGGTGTTCACGTTGTTGACAATACCGATCCGTCAAATCCGGTGAATATTGCTTTTGTCGTTGTCCCGGGTTGTGTGGACATGGCTGTAAAAAACAATGTCATGTATGTCGACAATGCCGTTGACCTGGTCAGTCTTTCGATTGAAAATGTAACGGATATTAAAGTGTTGAACCGGAACCCGAATGTTTTTCCGGAATTGCCTCCTCCGGACATGAATATTGTTCCGGATGCTTATTCCTCAACAAACAGACCTGAAAACACCGTCATCATCGGATGGAAAAAATCATAGCCATGAAAAAGACCTTTTTTTATGGCCTAATGGCCATTGTTTTATTCGGTTGTAGTGAAGGTTTTCAAAGTGCCGACACCATGAGTTCCGGAAGCAATGAAACCGGAAGCTCAGGCAAAGGGGGCTCTATGGCCCGTTTTGCCATTTCGGGAACTACCCTTTACACGGTAAGCCATCAAACACTGAATGCTTTTGATATCAGCGTTCCGTCCAAACCCGTTTTTATGTCTCAGTCGTTTATCGGTACGGATATCGAAACCATCTTTCCAAAAGGAAATTACCTTTTCATCGGCGCCCAGTCGGGCATGTATATTTTTGATGTGACCGACCGCAATAAACCGGAACAATTGAGCAAATATATCCATGTTGTTTCCTGTGATCCGGTAGTCGCCCAAGGGGATTATGCCTATGTTACCCTGCGTTCTGGTGCCGTTAGCCGGTGTTGGCGTGGTTCAAACGAACTTCAGATACTGGACATCAGCGATCCAAGAAACCCAAAAGAGGTCGCATCGTATTTCATGAATTCTCCTGCGGGGCTTGGCATTGATGCGAATCTGAATCTATATGTATGTGACCAGGGACTGAAACATTACGATGCCACGGATGTATCGAATTTGCAGATGATCAATCATTTTAAAGGGATCAGCCCCTTTGATGTGATCCCGATCGGAAACCGCCTGCTGTTGATCGGCTCGGACGGATTTTATCAGTATTTATTGGATAATGGTACTTTGACGCTTTTGAGTAAAATTCCGGTTGAATGAGAAAAGCAGTTCTGTTTTTAACGGGTTTTTTATGGATGGGTTCGCTTTTGCAATCCGGGTTTGCGCAAAACGACAGCACAAAACCGGCAGTTCCGCCCAAATTACTGATCGGATTTTCCATTCCGCATACCGCCATGCATGGCTTAAAGCTGGAAGTTCTGTTCCCGGTAAAGGAGAAGCTTTTTTTAAGCCTGTCACCTGAATTTTATTCCGGAAAACTTTCCTACTATGATGAAGGTCAATTAAGCGGAGTCGGACTTCATACCGGCCTACGTTATGCGTACTGGCAGAACGAACGCAAGGGGAAGGGCATTATTGCCTTTGCTCAAGGTGATATCGAGTACAATTTTTTCGCGATAAACAAACGCGACAAACGCTGGGTAGAACGGGACCAAAACGGACAAAAAGTAATGGTGCTGGAAGAAGATGATGTCTTTAAACGTTACCACCGATTCGGCATGCATTACAAAATGGGCGGACTCTGGTATTTTCCTTCGGGCTTTTATTATGAATGGTCTTTTGGCGTGGCGATAAGAAAGACGGTGGCCAGTTTTAGCGAGAATTATTTTCCGGATAATAAAAACGATGACTTGCCCTGGAGTTATGGTTATTCGGGAGTCGCCCCCATTTTTGGGTTCCGTATCGGATTCCTGATCCGCTAGGCGAAAAGCCTGTATATTTGCCTCGTTTTATGAAAAACTTTTTTCGGATGCTTCGTTATGCCCGGCCCTATCGGCATCTGGCTTATCTGAATATCGTATTTAACTTCTTCAGCATCGTTTTTGGCTTGTTTTCCATGACCATGCTGATGCCTTTTTTAAATTACCTGTTCGGCACTGCGGAGATCGTTCGTGACCCCGAAGCTACAGGAATACAAGCCTGGAATACGGAATTTATTTTTTTCCTAAAAGACATTACCGGGGATGATCCGGGTAAAGCCCTTTTGCTGGTATGTCTGGCGGTCGTCTTTTTTACGATCCTCAAGAACATTTTCCGCTATCTGGCCTTGTATGTCCTGGTACCTTACCGGAATTATACGGTACGCGACCTGCGCAATGCTGTCTATAAAAAAGTGATGCGGCTGCAATTGAGCTATTTCACCGAGGAAAAAAAGGGTGATACCATTTCCCGCATGAGCAACGACATAACGGAGGTGGAATTTGCGATCATGACGAGTTTGGAGGCCATGTTTAAAGGACCTTTTCAGATCCTGGTTACGCTTGTCCTCCTGATCATCATGAGCTGGAAACTCACGCTCATTATCCTGGTTTTGCTTCCATTAAACGGCTTTATAATTTCGCGAATAGGAAAAAAACTAAAACGGAATGCCAGCCGTGCACAGGGGAGGCTGGGCTTGCTTATGTCGCTTTTTGAAGAGAGCCTGAGCGGGATCCGTATCATCAAAGGATTTGGAAAAGAGGCCTATTTCTTTCGCAAATTCAGTACGGAAAACAAACATTTGAGCACCATTAACATCAAGGTAAACCGCTCCAGGGATCTGAGCTCTCCCTTATCTGAAACCATGGGGATCACAACCCTGTGTATGGTTTTGTTTATCGGGGGCCGAATGGTTCAAACGGGCACCGGAATTATGGACCCGACCGCTTTTATCCTCTTCATATTGCTCTTTGCCCAGGTCATTGACCCGGCAAAATCTTTTGCCACGGCCTTTTACAATGTGCAAAAGGGCGCTGCTTCTGCTGATCGTATTGAAGAAATTCTTAGTATCCCGGAAACCCTCAAAGAGGCAGAAAACCCACTCGCCCTGGCTGAGATCAGATCGGGGATAGAATTTAAAAATGTTGGATTTCAATATACCCCGGAAAAAAAGACACTGGCAGATATCAGCTTTTCAATTCCACTGGGGAAAACTGTTGCCCTTGTTGGGGCATCGGGTAGCGGTAAATCAACGCTTGCCGATTTGCTGGCCCGTTTTTATGATGTGAATGAAGGCCATGTGTTGATCGATGGCATGGATATCCGGGATATCAAGGTAAAGGACCTCCGGGGATTGATGGGGCTGGTTACCCAGGAATCCATCTTATTCAACGATTCTGTCTTTAATAATATCGCCTTTGGAAACCATGAGGTAAGTTATGAGCAGATCGTTGAAGCTGCCAAAGCCGCTAATGCCCATGAATTTATCGTGCATATGGAAAAGGGTTATTATACCAATATCGGCGACCGTGGCGGGAAACTCAGCGGCGGGCAAAGACAACGCATCGCTATAGCCAGGGCTATCCTGAAGAACCCGCAGATCCTGATTTTGGATGAGGCTACTTCCGCTCTGGATACAAGCAGTGAGCGACTGGTACAGGAAGCATTGAACACGCTGATGAAAAACCGGACTTCACTGGTCATTGCCCACCGTTTGAGTACGATACAAAATGCCGATCTCATTATTGTGATGGAAAATGGACGTATTGTGGAGCGGGGAAGTCATCAGGAACTCTATGCGCATAAGGGCTTGTACCGAAACTTGCTGGAGATGCAGCAGATGGTGTAAGAAGTAGGGAAGTAAGTGGGTAGGGAGGTAGGGAGGACTTTAGGGTTTCCAGATCACTTGCAACACCGCGGAATTTTCCATATCTGATTTCATACGGATCGGTTTGACTTCCTCCCCATCCTGGATGCGGATCTCATAGGTATTGGGCTTGATCTTTCCTTCGTTTAGGGCGTGAACAATGAGTGTGTTTTTTCCCGGGCCCAATTCCAAATCGATGCAGAAAGCTTCTTTTTCAAGTCCAATGGCATGGCTGATCAGGGAATCATTCCATACAATTTGCACAGAATCTCCGTCAACCGTTTGATCATCAAGAAAACAGAACGACACTTTTTGAGAACGGAGCTCTATTACTTCCGGCGATTTGAGGGTACGGCTGACATAAAGGGCTGACTGATCCGAAGCAGGAGGTACGGTTATGTCTGTGAGTTGGCGTTTTTTCTTTGTCCTTCCCAGGCGTTTAAAATTGTATTTGAGGCTTAAACGGAGATGTGAACCTGTCGCGGTAATACGTTCACCAAAGCGGTTATCGACCCCGATATAAACATGGTCGATGATATTCCTCCAGCCGTGGTAATAGGCTACTTCGAAGGAGAGTTTTCCTTCTTTGCCCATATAGGCCATTTCAAGTCCGCCACCCAAGGTAGGGTAAAACTCAGGGGAGCGGGTAATGTTTACGACCTTGTTGCTTTGGGGTATGGAAAAGGAATAATTCAGGTGTCCTCCATAATTAAGTTTCATGGTCCAATAAGTCCCTAACCAGCGGTAGCGGCTGAAATACAGGGGAACACTCAGGTTGCGGTAAGAGATCAGGGAACTTATGCTCCTTTCGCTGTTCAGTTTGTACCCTCTGGCACCAACTTCAAATCCCAGGTTAAAACTGGATTTTTCATTGATATATGCTTCGGCAAGTATGCCCCAGGTAAATTTTCTGGCAAAGTTTTGAGCGAAACTCATGCCCGGATTCGGATAGCCGTCAAGCACCGAATAAAGCGGATAAATGGTGTTTTTTCCGGTTTTGTTGTCGGGTGAGGTAAACTGGGTACTCCCGTCGATAAAGCGCGTACCTAGGGTCAAAGTGGGGCTCATCGTCAGGTAGAAATTGAATTTCTGCTGGGCGAAAAGTGATCCATAAGGAAATAGAATAAGGAAAAAAAGTGCCCGCAACATATCCATAAAACGAAAGGTAAGATACAAAAGTTGGGAGCATTTCGATAGAAGGAGAACGCTTTTTAGACGATCCCTTCTCCTTTCATTTTTTCGGCATTTTCGGCGAGCTGAAGTTGTTCGATAATTTCTTCAATATCACCGTTCATCACCGCGTCAAGATTGTATAGGGTAAGCCCGATGCGGTGGTCGGTAAGGCGGCTTTGGGGGAAATTGTAAGTGCGGATCTTAGCTGAGCGGTCGCCACTCGAAACCATGGTTTTCCTTTTACTTGCAATGGCACTCAGGTGTTTTTCAAGTTCGCGATCGTATAATTTGGTGCGCAACATGGTCATGGCGCGTTCTTTATTTCCAAGCTGGGAGCGTTCAACCTGACAAACCACCACAATACCTGAGGGCTTGTGTGTGAGTTGCACTTTGGTTTCTACTTTGTTCACGTTTTGTCCGCCTGCACCCCCCGAGCGGGAAGTTTGGATCTCGATATCGGCCGGATTTATTTCCACGTCTACTTCTTCGGCTTCCGGCAAAACCGCCACGGTTGCTGCAGAAGTATGCACGCGCCCCTGGGTTTCCGTTGCCGGAACCCGTTGCACCCGGTGTACGCCCGATTCGAATTTTAAGATCCCGTAGGGACCATCACCACTTACTTCAAAGATAACCTCTTTGTATCCTCCCGCTGTGCCTTCGGTCACGTCGACCACTTCGGTTTTCCATCCTTTTTTGTCACAGAAACGGGTATACATGCGGTACAAGTCACCGGCAAAAATGCTGGCCTCATCGCCACCCGTACCGGCGCGGATCTCCACTACGCAGTTTTTATCGTCTTCGGGGTCTTTCGGTATGAGCATCACCCGTACTTCTTCTTCCAGTGCTTTTTTGTCGAACTCCAGTGTTTCCAGTTCTTCCAGCGCCATTTCGCGCATTTCGGGGTCCTTTTCCGTTTTCAGGATATCCCGGGCATTTTCGATATTGCCAATGAGGTTTTTGTATTTTTTATAACACTCTACCACGGGGGTCAGGTCACGGTATTCTTTGTTCAATTTGGCAAAGCGTTTCATGTCGGAAACCGCTGCCGGGTCTCCTAAAGCGATACCAACATCTTCCCAACGTTGTTTGATGGCTTCGAGTTTATTGAGCATAGGGCGCAAAGATAGTGTTCAGTGTTCAGTTTTCAGTTTTCAGTGCTGCGCCCGCCGAAGCCGGGACTATCGATTAAGTTAATCTACTTTTTACATATCTTCGGGGTGAATCGATCGGATCCTGCGTGAAAAAAATTCTTCTTGTTCTTTCTTTTGTTTTAATGGCCTTATCAGGGTATGCAGCGCATGTAGTGGGTGGAACTATTACATATAGCCATGTTTCAGGAAAAAAGTACGATGTTTATGTTACGATATGGAGGGATTGTAGCAGCATTCAGTTATCTCAGTCAAATGTAATCGTACGCAGTGATACCGGCGTGGTTGCTGTTATGAGCAGCCAAACGAAAATATCACAAAAAGACATATCTCTTGCAGACACAAGCCCGGCATGTGGCAATTCAACCCGATGCAAAAGTGCAGGGGGTATTCTCGGGTACGAAGAACATCTTTGGAAATTTTCGATCGACTTTTCTAATTATGGCACAAACTGCAGTTTTACTCTTTCCTGGGAGCAATGTTGCCTTTCGAATGCAATTACAACAGGGCACGCGGGAGAGAATTTTTATATCCAATCGTATATTAACCTCTGTTACGACTCAGCTGGCAGAGAAATAAGAAAGTTTAATTCTCCAAGTTTGGCATTTCCTTATAATAGGGATTTTAGTTATAACCCGGATTTTCGGGACCGCACGGATTATTTCGACAGTATTTCATACGTGCTGACACCAGCCAAACAATCACGTACAACTTCCGTTACTTATGGTGGAAATTACAATGCCTCTCGCCCTTTGCATTTTTTTGGATTTCCGAACACTGCATATGGCTGGCCGGCAGGCTTTCGACTTGATCCTGTACTTGGTAATCTTGAGTTCAGACCCACCCAGGTCAATCAATTCGGTTCCATTTCCTTTCACGTCCAGGGCTGGAAAAAACACAATGATACGATGCGGCTGGTGGGATGGGCACAGGAACATTTTATTCCGGTTATTATAACGACCAGCGGGGTTAGTTCACCCAATATTAGCTTGTCAAGAGAGCCGGTTCCTATCCGGGTTTGTGCAAACACCACGGCCTGTATTGAAGTCCGTGTAGAAGGATACAACTCCTCCGACACCCTCCTGGCAGCCTGGATTAAAGAAGACAGTTTGATGACTGTTGATACCCTCTCCTGGCAACCCGGTTTAATCAAACTGCGAGTTTGTTTCACACCTGACACTTCCAGGATCCGCGCTAAGCCCTATATGTTCGGCATACGCAGTTGGGAATATGCCTGCTATTTTATAAAAAGGGCATCCCTGAATTATGGATTTGTTGTCACGGCACCTATGGACTCAAGCAAGAAGCCTCTTTGGCAAACCAGCCGAACCTGCAACCAATTGAGGATCCATGCCTACGATACCAGCAATTCGGGGCGACCGCTTTTTGTCAGGATAGACTCGGGTGCTTACCAAAACGACACGCTGGATATTTCTCTGAGCGACACGGGCTGGCTCCTTTTCCAGGTCAAGCAGGTTCAGAATGGCTGCGACCTGATCTATACCGATTCTGTCAGGATCGACAGCTTGTATCATTTTACCACACAGGTGATCAGCCCATACAAAACCTGTTCAAATACTGCGCTCACTCTGCATCCGGTGTCGAGTGGCGGCCTGGGCTTCCGGCGTTATATGTGGCAGGACAGCAGTACCCTCGATTCCTTTAACTTTACAATAACGGGCGATACGACATTATGGGTCATGAGCAGCGATAGTTCGGGATGTACCTGGTCCGACACCTTTGATGTAAGGATGAATCCGCCTGTCTATACCAATACCCCGTCCATCTCTATTTGTGAAGAATTGCCCACCGACACGGTTCGTCTTCAGTCCACGGTTAGCGGGGGGACCACCCCTTATACCTACACCTGGATTGGACAGGGTAACGGGAATAATTTTCCAGTGGTTCCTCCACTCAGCGATACGGTTTATCTCCTTGAAGTAAGGGATTCGATCGGATGTACGGTCAGGGATAGTTTGGTGCTCAACCGTTATATTCCGCATTATCCGCTTGCTACAAATGATACAACAGGATGTTTTCTGGCAGCGATTTATCTGAAGCCGCTGAATAAGGTGAATACAGGGAGTTACTCCTGGCTGGGTATGGGTGGCGGAGACAGCCTTCGTTTTTATCCCCCACTCGGCATCCATGAAAAGGTGTTGCGGTATACCGACAGCTTATCCTGCAAGACCTATGACACCGTTCGGATCGCGAATCATGCCACGCCAAATTTTTCATTGCCCAATGATACCGTTGTTTGCGCTGGTACAAGCCTGCGTGTCGATGTCACCCTTTATAGCGGAAAGGCTCCGATCAATTATTCCTGGTTTCCTTATACCAGCGCAAGCGACTCATTCATCCAGGATATTTTTATCCAGTCATCCCGAATTTATTTGGAGTTGAGCGATAGCACAGGCTGTTACAACATTGACTCGATGGATGTGCTGATCGGCAACATCCCTCAAATAGCGGCGGCTAGTCCGCAGAAGATGTGTATGGCTGATTCCATGTTCT
>JAKFCJ010000152.1:0-15936 GCA_036676705.1 Bacteroidota bacterium | reverse complement strand
TGATCGAACACGGCCAGGACGTCGGCCGCCTGATCTACGAACGCCTGCTCGGCGAACCGGAAAAAATCTACGGCGTGAACATCGGTTCGAACTACCAGTCGCAGGGGCTGAAGCTGAGCAAGCAGTTCAAGCCGCTGGAACTGCGCGTCTAGGCTGTCACGCAGCCGTAACCCCCGTCCCAGCGATCGCTGCGGCGAGGTTTTTTGATCTATCTCAGTACAGACCCCTGTAGCCGTTTGTAGGATGAACTGACTCCGGCCCCCGCTCGCGGACACCTGTCTCAGGCGCTCCCCGGCGCCGGGTTGATGGAGGCATCCAGCGTACCTACAAACGAAGGAGATTCCTCATGACCAACCTCACGCATTACGATCCGTTTGGCAACATCGATGACCTGTTCAAGGGTTTTTTTGTGCGGCCGATCCGCGTTGGTGGTGACTTGGCGGAGCCGATGAATATCAAGGTCGACGTCACCAAAACCGACGACACCTACACCGTGAAAGCCGAAATGCCCGGTGTGAAAAAGGACGACATCCACGTCTCGATCGAAGGCAACATGGTCACCATCTCGGGTGAAGTTAAAAAGGAAAAAGAAGAGAAAAAGGGCGAGCAGGTGCTGCGCAGCGAACGTTATTACGGCAGCGTGTCGCGCAGCTTCACCCTGCCGCAGGATATCGACGAAACGAAATCGAAGGCCACCTACAACGACGGCGTGCTGCAACTGGCGTTGTCGACCAAGGCCGTTGCCCGCAACAAGGAACTGGCCATTTCCTGAGGCCATCATTATTTTACCTTTGATGGATACAGCCGTTTGTGAAGGAAACCCTGTGACCATTCTTGCTGATACCCTGATCAACGGGGCCGGGCACAGCTATGCTTTATCCTATGGAATCGGGAACGGATCCCTCATGCCGGATTCTTCCTTTACGCTGGAGCTTCATGTAATCTCTCCAAAAGGCTGCGCCGATTCGGTTTCCCGAAGGATCACCCGCAATGAAAATCCGGAGATCACTTCGATAAAAGGAGCATCTTTTTGCGAAGACCAGGGTCAGATCCTGCTTGATACTTTTGCCAGTCCGGCTGGAGGAGCATGGGCCGGACAATCCGTTTCCCTAAACAAAGGCAGCTTTGAATTCAGCACAGATTCGGCACGGTTGGGAACATCTTATCTCACCTATTTATTGATGGATACCCTGACCGGATGTTCCGATAGGGATTCAGCACGAATGGATATTGAAGAAAAAACTTCCGTTGATTTCACTGCCGATTCCACCCTGGGAAAAGTGAGCATGACAAGCCAGTTTAGTGACCTGTCGACCGGAGGCCTTAAAACGGATTATCTCTGGTTTTTTGGAGATGGAGATTCCAGTATCCTTAAAAACCCGGTCCATTTTTACGCTAACCCGGGAACTTACGATGTGCGCTTACGTGTATCGGGCAATAAATGTGTTTCTGAAAAGTTGAAAGTGGCATTTATCCGGGTTGATACTGCTTCGGGTCCGGGCATAGGAATGGAAGAATGGATGGAATCCGAAGTGGAGGTTTACCCCAACCCCAGCGAGCGGAGTTTTGTACTGGGCGGAGTGTCGGAAAATGCGCTTATTCAGGTATATGATGCCCGTGGAAGAGAGATCACTATCCAGATCAATCGTTTATCGGAAGGGCAATTGGAGCTGGACTTCGTTGGCCATCCGGAGGCTGTTTATTTGCTTCGGGTGACGATGGAAGACAAGTCTTTAGGCATACGATTGGTTCTGGGTCCAGGGTTTTAGGCCGTGCCCGCCGAAGCTTTTGTACAATTTTCGGAGGGTGCCTGGTTTCAACAAAGCGAAGGCGGGTTAGGGGTTATGGGTTTCGGGTTCTGGCCCTTTATATTGCGACATGGACTTTAAGATCATTCACGAAGAGTATGGACAAAAGGGAAGATTCTACCTGAGCAACCAGGAAGGGGAATTGGGCGAAATGACCTATGTGTATGCCGGTTCCGGAAAGATCATCATCGATCATACCGAAGTAGATCCTGTACTGCGCGGACAAAATGCGGGTAAAAAATTGCTTGAGGCAGCAGTCAGTTGGGCCAGGGAGCAGCGCCTGAAAATTTTACCACTTTGTCCGTTTGCCAAGGCCGTGATGATGAAAAACAGGGAGCTTTATGAGGATGTGCTGGATTGAGTTCCCTTCCTGTTTTTCCACTCCCCCGCTCCGGTGATGGTTTTATACAAAGCGAAGGCGGGTCAGGGGTTATGGGTTTCGGGTTATGGCGGCGGAAGCCAAACTCATGGATATTTTTCCATTAGAACTTTCAACTCATTTAAAATATCTATTAAATCCAGGATGGGCATTGATGTAGGACCACCATGGTGATCTATAGAAAGCAATTTAGAATCTGTGTCATAATCCATGGTGAAAAGTATTTGAGCTGGACAAACAATTTCATGGATGTATCCCGTATTAGAAGTCTCGTAATCACTGAGAGACTCAAGATATTCCACAAACCCATCTATTTCACTGAAAGGAAGTGCCCGTAACAATAAAGTTAATTGATCCAAAAAATATTGATTCAGACTACTTGAACTATAATTAAGGTTGAGAAGATAACTTTCCTCCTTAGTAATTGAGCTTTTAAATAACCCAAATGAAACCGCTAGTCCATACTCTTCTAATTTACTCATGGCTTTTTTTAAATAACACCAATCCGAAGGTCGGAAAAATGGAGCGATAGTGCGCGTGTCCATTCACGGAATTCAGAGCGAGGAACAGAGCGAGAGCGTTAGAAAGAGAAACCCACCTACGCTGGCGCTTCGGTGGGCGCAGCAGAAAGAGAAAGAGTGGAAATACGGTTTCTTCGCTCCCCCGCTCCCCCGCTCCCCCGCTTAGGCCGAAGGCCCGCTTACCCCACCATCACATTACACCCCCTGATATCGGTGTAATCCAACCTGCCAAGCACCTCAAAACTACCGTCTTCGTACACGATACCCAGGTCGTCGGTTTCTATATAACTGCAGGAGTATACATTTGCCAGATCGATCACACAGATACGCCCGCGTTTTCCAATGAGGTCTTCTCCAAGTGGATCTAACTGGTCGCGAATCACAACACGCATCCAGGGCGGACAAAAAAACCTTCCATCGCCTTTGGAATAGGCCTGCGAAAGGAGTTCGGTCATGCCATATTCGGAATGGATCTTTGAAACGCCCAGCCGACCACTTAAAGTTTTATGGAGCTCATGGCGGATAAGCTCCTTCTTGCGGCCCTTCATTCCGCCGGTTTCCATAATAACCAGGTCTGAAGTTGGCAGGGAATACGCTTCTGCAAAATCGAGCAGGGCAAAGGAAACCCCCAGGAGCAGGGTCTTTTGACCGGATTTTATCTTTTTTAAGAGCAGCTGGTATAAGGCATCATGGTCATAAAGAAAAAAGCCCGAATCCGGATCCCGGCTTTGCTGGACCAGATCAGTAGCCATGCTGATCAGCGAAGAGCCTTCTCTTTCCATATAAGAAGGCAAAAGACAGAGAAAACACCATTCCTCCGGTTTTCCGTAGGCCAATTCGAATCCCTTCAGGTAACTTTTTTGATAGATGGAACTATCCGCCACATAATGCCGGCTTGGTCCCTTGCCCCCGGTGCTGCTGCTCGAATAAACCACTTCGGCTTCAAGTCCGGAAGCGAGTACGACCTGTGATTTAAAAGCGGAGATCGGCAAAAAGGGGATCCATTCGGGCAATAAGGGACCCTGGGGGTAAAAACCGATCAGTTTCTGGTAGAGCTGGAAAGGGTGTACATTTTCTGTCTGATAAGAAAATACCCGCATCGCCATATCGCTGAAATTGGTGTAATTTGTGCTTTCAATGATGGCGATGGCTTCTTCCCGGTTCATGTTGCGTGGTTCAAAATTAAGTGTTCTCTTTGGAATGCTCCTTTTTTTAGCATGTTCAAAAGAGGAAACGGGTAACACCCTGCCGGTCGTGGAGTATGTAGGGTATGAGAAATTCAAGAATGGAACAGGAAAAGACTCCCTGCTGCTTATTCGCTTTCGATTCGAAGACGGGGATGGCGATCTGGGGTATACCGAATCCGATACCCTGCCTCCATTCCAGATCGGAGACCCCTATTTTTACAATCTCCACACCGATTTCTACGGAATAGTAAGCGGCAACAAGGTGTATTATGTGGATGGATTTTCCAATGATACGATCGACTATGACCAGCGCATTCAGTCGATCACTCCGGAAGGGAAGTACAAAGGAATAAGCGGGACCATGGAATTACGGGTTGATTTCACCATGCTTCTACTGAACGGCCATGACCCCGAAAAAGTGCAACTGGAAATTTGGATAAATGACCGTGCGCTTCATGAAAGCAACAGGATACTTACCCCGGAAATAGACCTGGATATATAAAAAATGGCCGGAATTACCCGGCCAGAAAGATTTAGATCTTCGGAATTCTTCTAAAAGTCATCGTCTTCTTCGTCAAAATCATCGAAGTTGTCGACCTGAATATCAAGGTCATCCTCAGCAGGCAGCTCATCAAAATCCTCCTCTTCGTCATCCGGATTGAGTGACTGTTTCTTGTACTTTTCAATTCTTTTGTCATCTAAACCCTTTGGCTTAGGCGATGCGGGTTTTTTCTTTCCGGCGGTTTTGTCGGTCCCTGGTTTTTTCATTGCTTAAAAAATCGGTATGTTATTTATCGCTGAAAATCAGGCGAAAACGCAAAGGCAGTCCCCCTTAATTTCATAAAGCTAATTTACGTGAATTCAAATTCATTTTGTCAAGTGTTTTATTTGAATTCATGAGGAAATATTTTAGAGATTCCGTGCAAAACCGCAATTTCAAGGCTTTTTTGAGGATGGAGGCATTCCTTGTCCGGCCCGTCGGGGTCGCATCATGACTATTTTTTAAAAAGAAGTTTTCTGGAAGGCTTTTTGTAAATAACTTTGTTGAACATGCAAAGGCTCATCGCAAGCATTCTCCTCCTTCTGTATTCGACCGCCAATTTTGGCCTGTCGGTACGACTGGATTATTGCGGTGATTCACTTTCTGATTTTGCGCTTTTTTCAACGGAAGCGGGAATTTCGGAATGTTGTGAAAAAATGGGACCTGAAGAGGATTGTTGCAATTCGGAACAGGTTTACCTTCAGGACGCATCCGACAAGATCCAACAGTCAGGCAATTCGTCTGATATCAATTGGACCGGATGGATAAACCTGAGCGAATACAAGTCTGCGGCGGTAGTTCCTGCCCCTTATTATCCGGAATTTCCGGCCGACAGCAAAGCACCGCCCCTCAACAGGCGAAGTCAGGTGCTTTTTTCTTGTTTTCTGATTTGATACCCTGCGATTTTGCCGCTTTCTGATCCCGCGTAATTGCCGGAGTTATCAGGATTTTTTTATTTATTCATCCAATCAAATTATCTATCATGAAAACAATTAAATCAATTTTTATACTCGTATTTTTTGCAATAACCAGCAACCTGGCCTTAGCCGGAGAATTAGATACCCTTCGTTTTGAAGTGAAAGGGAACTGCGATATGTGTAAGGAACGTATCGAAGCTTCTGTAGACGTGAAAGGGGTTAAGTCTGCCGTTTGGGATGTCGACACGAAAATCATTGTCGTTGTTTATGACAAAACAAAGATCACGGAAGAAAAGATCCATGCCCTTATCGCAGCCGATGGCCATGATACCGATAAACAAACCGCTCCCGACAAAGTATATAACAAACTACCGGGATGCTGCAAATACGACAGGGACAAATCCGAACAAAAATGAGGTTCCTGAGTATTCTAATCCTGATCCTGAGCCCGGCATTGGTGTCGGCCCAGGATCACCTCCGGGGTACCATAGCCGGTATGGAAGATGGCAAAGAGGCTCCGCTTGGCTTTGCAACGGTTCAATGGTTGAATACCACCTTAGGTGTGGTTGCAGACAAAGACGGTAAGTTCAATATTGAACGGGTTCCAAACTCAACTTTACTGGTGGTTTCCTTTATCGGATTCAGTAGTGACACCATAGAAACCAAAGGCAGGCAGGATATACACGTGGTATTGAAAGAGGTTGTCGAACTTGATGAAACCGTGGTAACCGGCGATAAAAAGGCCACTACCATCTCCTCTATTTCGAACATGAAAGTAGAGGTGCTTGGTAAAGGCGAACTGAAAAAGGCAGCCTGCTGTAACCTGAGCGAAAGTTTTGAAACCAACCCAACGGTGGAAGTGTCGTTTTCGGATGCCCTGACAGGTATGCGGCAGATACAGATGCTTGGTTTGTCGGGTATTTATGCCCAGACCCTGGTAGAAAACGTGCCCATGATCCATGGGCTGAATGCCTCTACCGGCTTGAGCTATATCCCCGGTCCTTTCGTTGAAAATATCTATCTGTCAAAAGGAGCTGGCTCGGTGATGTATGGCTTTGAAAGCATGAGCGGCCAAATTAATATAGACCTGATCAAACCGGAAACAGCACCTAAATTCTATTTGAACGGCTATGTAAACATGTTTGGTCGTACGGAACTGAACGCGATCACCCGGGCTAAGGTGAATAGCAAGTGGAGCACCAGTTTAATGGCCCACGGAAACAGCACCCAGAATAAAATGGACCAGAATAAAGACGGGTTTTATAATCTTCCGTCGGGACAAGGCCTGAACCTCATCAATCGCTGGAAATACCAGGGAAAAAAATGGGAAGGCATGTTGGGTTTTAAATATTTGGACGAACGACGTACCTCAGGGCAAATTGGCTATAAACGTGGGATGGAAAGGGATAGCACCACACCTTATGGAGTGGAGTACAATACCCGGCAGGGTGGAGTTTGGGCAAAACTGGGACGTATGGAAAGCGATGAAAAACCTACAAGTATTGGTTTTGTTTTTCATGCTAACCGCTATGATAACGAATTTATTGCAGGACTGAATACTTACCGGGGTATGCACGACAATGTTTTCGCCTCTATGCTGTTTAACCGAAAATTCGGTAAGCCGGGGCGTCATACTTTAAGCGGAGGAGCGAGCCTTTTGGCCGATCGTTACGATGAAAGCTACAACGATAAAAATTACCAAAGGACCGAACTGGTACCCGGTATATTCGGCGAATATACCTATGCCCTGGCGCAGAAATTTTCAGCGGTTTTTGGAGCGAGAATCGATTATCACAACCTCTTCGGAGCATTTGTTACCCCGAGACTTCACCTTCGTTATGCCATCACTGAAAAGCATGTGTTAAGAGCAAGTGCAGGAAGGGGACAACGAACTGCGAATATATTTGCCGAGAACAGCAGCATTTTCGTTAGCTCCAGAAAGCTGAACGTAGAAGGAAGCGGATACCCCGGAAAAGATGGCCTCTTGCCTGAAGTCTCCTGGAACTACGGCGGAAACTACACCTATACCTTCCCTATCAGTTCGCGCAGGTCAGCCCAATTTTCAGTGGACTATTATTATGTGCATTTCGTGAATCAAACCGTTGTGGACCTTGATTATTCTGCCCGGGAGATCGTGATCTATAATCTTAACGGAAAGTCTTACAGCCAGACCTTTCAGGCCCAGTTTACCATTGAACCGATCGCCCATTTGGAAGCACGTATAGCCTATCGGTACCTCGACGTAAAGACGACATACACAACCGGATTGCGTGAAAAATCGCTGTTATCGCCCCATCGCGGGTTTATCAACCTGGCATATGAAACGGAGAAGGAATGGGCATTTGACCTAACCACGCAATTTATTGGTAAAAAACGGATGCCTGATTTGTTGGAAAATCCGGAAGTGTTGCGGGTGGAAACCTACTCGCCATCCTATGTCAATGTGAACGCACAGATAAGCAAGAAAATTAAAAACTGGGACATTTACCTGGGAGGGGAAAACCTGTTGAATGTTATGCAAAAGGCACTGATAATAGACGCCGGCAACCCCTATGGAAGCTACTTTGACGCATCTATGGTGTGGGGACCGGCAATGGGAGCAATGGCCTATGTTGGCTTTCGTTATGAGTTAAAGTAGTTGACAAGTAAAAAAGTTGTACTTTTGAGCATAGTTAACTTCTATTTTAACCATTTAAACTAACTCCTATGAAAAAAATCAACTATTTTGTCATGCTTGGATTAAGCGCAACACTTATCCTGGCTTCCTGCAGTCAACAGCGTTATGCGAACCGTGCCCGTGTTCATAAGAACGACCAGGCTAAAGAGCAGGTAAAAGAAGAAAAAAAGGAGGTAGCAAGCATTGCACCTAAACCAACTGAGTCAGTAAAACCTGAGCTGAAACAACCAGAAGAGGCCAAAGTTGTAACACCGGAAAATGTAAAACCAAAAGCTAAGGAAGTATTTAAACAACTTACTTCTAAAGAAACCAGAACATTTCTGAGTGAAGCAGTGAAAGACCCTAAACAGATCAAGGATCTTGTGGTGAAACCGGACAATCAGACGAAACGTGATTTTAAAGCCAAGACCGGGTTAGAGACCGGCATGTGGTTAACCTGGATCATCGTCGGACTAATTCTTTTATTACTTGGGGTACTTATACCATGGGAGCTGGGATGGCTTCTCTGGACAATAGGATCAATAGTAATTGTAATAGGTGTTATCTTATTGTTGCTCCAAATACTTGGTGCGTAGTCGGGTAGCATAAAAAGTTAAAAACCACCTTCGGGTGGTTTTTTTTATGCCTGCCGAATAAGCTAAATTTGAATCATGATACTAAGTGCTCTGGTTGCAGCTGATGAAAATAATGGTATTGGGGGAAAAAATGACCTCTTGTGGAATTTGCCTGACGACATGCGTTTTTTTAAAACCATCACCATGGGCCATGTGGTGATCATGGGTCGAAAAACATTGGAATCCCTTGGAAAACCATTAAAAAACAGAGAAAATATATGCATCACACGCAGCAAATCCTATAAACCGGAGGGCGTCCATATCGTCCATTCGCTTGAAGAGGCGTTGGAATTAGCGAAAACCATGGAAAAGGAAGAAGCCTTCCTTTTAGGTGGCGGGGAAATTTTTAAACAAGGATTGCATTATTGCGACAAATTGTATCTCACCCGCGTTCATGCAACGTATCCGGCAGATACCTTTTTTCCTGAACTCATTCCGACAGACTGGAAGGAAACAGAGCGGAAAGAACACCCTGCTGACGAACGCCATGCTGTTCCTTTCACCTTCATGACTTATGACAGGATCTGGAACCTTTGAAAAACATAGCCGGCTTTGGCTGTTGCTCATCCTTCTTATTAGTGCCGTTCTCTATAGCCCGATCTTAAAAAACGATTTTGCCGTTGATGATTTTCCGGCGATTGTTGATAACAGCCTGGTTCAAAAAGGGGTTTCCGGTATTCCCGGGATCTTCAAAAAGAGCTATTATTATGGTTATGACGAACGGGCCGAGGCCAACGAATACCGGCCAGTTGCCTCCTCGTTTTATGCCATCGAAAAAAGCGTTTTTGGCAAAGAAAACGCACTGCCTTACCATTTCCTTAGTATCCTCTTGTACCTGTTGGTGCTGGTGTTCATATTTACTTTCATAAAAAAGATAGCAGATGTCCCTGTCGCCCTTTTGGCAACAGCCCTTTACGCGGCAATGCCCGTTCACAGCGAGGTTGTGGCGAATATCAAGGCCCAGGATGATCTGTTGGCGGCGCTGTTCCTTTTTCTTTCCTTGCGCTTATGGATAGAAAAAGAAAGACCCTGGTTTTTCCTTCTTTCTCTTGCGGCATTCACCCTGGCCTTATTCTCAAAAGAAGCGGCACTTCCGCTGGTCGTATTATTCCCGGCACTCGATTACCTGAAAACAAAAAAACTCAACACCCGGTCTCTTTGGTTGCTGGCTCCGGTTGCCCTCTATTTGGGTGTTCGGATGCTTGTATTGGAGCCGGTTGAAAGGGTAGAAGTAGTGAACAATGCCCTGGCTTTTGCTTCCGGTTATGGCGAACAAAGCGCCATGGGATTTGCCTTTTTTCTGCATTATATCCGCTTGCTTTTTTATCCGAATCCGTTGAGTTGGGACTATTCCTTCAACCATTTTGACCTGCACGGATGGGCGAATTGGCAAAGTTTAACCGGGCTGGTGCTCTTTTTGGTCCTGGTTTATGTTGCCTTTCGCGGATTGAAAAAGCCAAATCTATACTCCTGGCTTAGTTTTTTTTTCCTGATCTCGATATTTTTATACCTGCATATCCTGTTTTTGCTTGAGGCCACTTTTGCCGAACGCTTTTTGTTTGTACCGTCTTTTGCCTTTGTCTTTGTATTGGCGCTTTTGGTAAAAAGATACGGGCAACTCGTTTGGCTTTATGCCGGAGTAGGCGTTGTATGGATGTTTTTGGTATGGACACGTTTACCCGACTGGAAAGATAACGCTACCTTATTCGAGGCGGATATCGAAAAAGTACCGAACAGCATACGGGCAAATTCAGCACTGGCTTATAGTCTGTATGAAAAAGCCATCGAAACGGAAGAAGTGAACGCGGTTATATTAGAACGCAGCGCGGAACTTTTCCGGAAGGCCATCAATATTTACGGAAACGATGCACCCACCTGGTACAATTACGGCATGTGTAACCTGGCTTTGGGTGATTATACCATGGCGGAATTGTGTTTTATTGAAACTTTGCGCCTGCGACCCGATCATACGCTGGCATTAAATAATTTGGGCAATATCAACTACCTGAAAGGGGAACATGAAATAGCGATGGGCTATTATATCATGGCCATCAAAATCGATGGTGACAACGCCGAGGCCTGGAGCAATCTCGGAGCCGAATACCTGAATATCCATCAAAATGATTCGGCCTATTATGCCCTGGATAGAGCCGTTCAGCTCGATCCGAAAAACGAAAATGCCCTGCACAACCTGAACCTGGCTAAAAAACGCCTGGGCCAACCCTAAGGGTAACGATCTATTTCATGGGGTCGATGAACTCCACTGTATAGCTGTATGTGCTCGGGTTTTTCTCGCCATGGCGCAATATGCCGCTGATGGTTACCGTATAGGTTTTACCCTGTTCGGGTTCAAAATTGTTTAACCAAACCAGGCTGGGCATTCCATATCCGGACACCAGCTTTTCCTGGGTTATTGACAAGGGTTTTCCATCCGTACTAACAGTAACCATGGCTTTGCTCAGGTCGGCATAGAGTGAAAAATGCCATCTTGAAAAGGCGAACATGATAGGGCAGTAGTCGCGGGGTGGCCAGGACACAAAGTCCTCCATATACTCTGTTGTGTCTTTATCCCCCTCATCATTCAGGGTCCAGATCAGTGCAACCTTGTTCGTACTCCCATGGCCCATGTTTCGGGCAGGGGGATAGAGCATCCATCTTCTGTTTCCAACAGAACTGTTTTCATCTCCCTGGTCGGCCATGATCGAAGTCACTGCAAAAACCGTAGTTTGTCCGAAGACCCGGGCAGATAACTGGGCGGCATCAACCGAACTGATGGTATAACATTTCCATGTTTCGGCAGGTTCCGTAAACATCTTTCCGCTATTTACCTGATAGATAAGTGCCGCTTTCTGGCAGGCATCATTTTTTACAGTATCGAGCCTCACATAGTCGGGCACACCGGCAGCGCGGCGGAAATAGTTGATTCTTTGTTCAACCTTTGCATGGATGAACGGAGGTACTTCACCTGCTTCACATAATGACTCGTTGCCTTTCCATACCCATTCCGGAACAGAAACGCCATTAGTTTCTGTTTTGAGGAGGCGGCTTCCGAAGTAGTTTTCTTTGTAATCACGGATCACAAAGGCTTTTTTCAATTCCCTGACCTTGTCGGATTGCGGGAAAAAGCGATCGTGCTGTTTGATGCTGATCCGCGCATAGCTGAACCAGGCTGAGTCGGTGAATTCGTCGATAATACCCAGGGAAAGGAGCTCGGTTTTTTGATAGATGACCTTATCGGAAGGAAATTCTTCAAGAATAAAGGGGACAAAATTGTAGAGGGCCGTACGGTCTTTAAACTGACCGGGAGAATTCAGTGCATCCAGGAGGAGTTCTTTTTTATAGGAAGGAAACCAGCTTTCTTTTTTTAGTTCATCTGTTGCCGAGGTAAGTGCACTGGCCAAAAGGAAAACGGAGCGCTCCTTTTTTACCCGTTCAAAGAGGTTTTTCCACCTTCCTGCCCGGGGAGTAGCCCGAAAGGCTTCATTGGCGTAGGTTCCACTCACATAATTGTCGAGCAGCATAGCGAGCATATAGGTTCTTTCAAAACGGGCAGTATAACGGATCAGGTTAAAGATCAGCTCATTGTTGTCTGTGTTGTACATAGGATCCTTTTGACGGTAATCCTCACCAAATTCGGCGTAATAATCGTTTTTAACCTGGATAAATCCGGCCAGTAAACTGTCGCTGATATGGTTTTCATCGCCTGCGGAATAGGAATTCATCAGATAGAGAAACAGCACATTTTCCTTGCTGATAAAGAGGCTATCGTTTTTAAAACGGGGCCGCATATTGGCAAACAACTCCAGGGTTTGCAGCTGGGGCTTATTGCTGGTTACGAGTAAAAGAAAAGACTTGAGAAGCCGGTTTTTGACAAGGACAGATTCCGGATAGCGGTCTGCAGCAAATTCGGCATAGTACGATGCGCTGTCGTAATTTTTGTTTTTGATATGGTCATCAATGACCATCAAAAAAGGACCCGCATCGCTGAGTTGTGTTGCTGCGCTATCCGTCAAAACGAGTTGTCTAACAAGTTCGCGACTGATCTGCAGGGCGGTGATCGTATCGTTCAAGGCCATGGCAACCCGGGCCTGTCCCCAACGGGCGGGCATCCAGGAATAAAGTTCATGAACTTTCGAAAAATATTTATCAGCCTGTATGTATTTTTTGTTTTCAAGCTCCTGGTTCCCGGCATCCATACAAATATCGCGAAGACTCAGGTAATAAGGCATTTCACGTGTTTTGAAATCATCGGAGGATTTAACTTTCACCATGGCCTTTTCGGCGCTTTTCAGTGCATCAAACAAGGCTTTTGGATAGTCGGGGTTATCCTGTCCGATGGCAACAAGGATCTTCGAATGCAGGATCAGTGCTTCGGGATTATTTTTGGTATCCTTATGTTTGAGGGCCTTTTCGATCAGGGTCAATGCCTTTTCGTAATGTTCCGATTCGTAATTGGTTTTTGCTTTACGGATATTTTTCTCCTGAGCCAGGGAGGGTAATGAAAGACAAAAGAATACGATAAGCAGCCAGTTTTTCATAGGACGACAAAATTCAGAGAATTAACGTCGGAAAACAATTCATCGGTGCAGGGAGCAGAAAAAATATTAATAATTGCCTTATTTTCGCGCAATTCCTCAAACATATGTCCACATCTGCAATACGCCTCAATGCCTTGCAAATGGCCCAGAACCGGCCAAAAGTTAACGTTGACCTGCCTTCCGACAAAATTTCTGACTATTTCGGTTCTCAGGTTTTTGGCGACAAGGCCATGAAAGCCCATCTGAGCAAAGAAGCTTATAAAGCCATTCGTGCTGCCAGGGAAACAGGTGAAAAAATTGACCGGGATCTGGCCGAACAGGTAGCTGCAGGAATGCGCCAATGGGCCGTTACCAAGGGAGTTACCCATTATACACACTGGTTCCAACCCCTTACCGGTACCACGGCAGAAAAACATGACGCATTCTTTGACCCGATCAGTGATACGGAATCTGTGGAAAAATTTACCGGGAGCGCACTCGTTCAACAAGAGCCGGATGCTTCTTCTTTTCCAAGCGGTGGTTTGAGAAATACTTTTGAAGCGAGAGGGTATACGGCCTGGGATCCTTCTTCCCCGGTATTTATTGTCGACAATAAAATTGGCAAGACCCTCTGTATTCCTACGATTTTTGTATCCTATACCGGTGAAGCCCTTGACTACAAAGCTCCTTTGCTGAAATCGCTTCACGTATTGGAATCGGCCGCTTTGGATGTGTGTCGTTATTTCGATAAAAATGTAAAAAAGGTACAGGCTACCCTGGGTATCGAACAGGAATATTTTCTGATCGATGAGGCCTTATACAATGCCCGTCCGGACCTGGTGATCACCGGCAGGACGCTTTTTGGCTATAGTGCAGCCAAAGGGCAGCAGTTGGAAGACCATTATTTTGGATCTATTCCGGAACGTATCTATGCTTATATGCTTGATTTTGAGACCGAAGCATTAAAACTGGGTATTCCGTTAAAAACCCGCCATAACGAAGTTGCACCGGGACAATTCGAGTGCGCTCCTAATTTTGAAGACATTAACCTGGCCATCGATCATAATCAGTTATTGATGGATGTGATGGAAAAGATCGCCCGCCGCCATGGCCTGAAGGTATTGTTCCATGAAAAACCTTTTGCCGGCATCAACGGTTCGGGAAAACACAATAACTGGTCGATGGGTACCGACACAGGAGTGAACCTGCTTTCACCCGGAAACACCCCGAATAAGAACATGCAATTCCTCACTTTCTTCGTGAACGTGATCAAGGCGGTGCATGATTATCCGGATCTGTTGCGGGCATCCATCGCTTCCACAGAAAACGAACACCGTCTGGGAGCCAATGAGGCGCCTCCATCCATCATCTCGGTATTTATAGGCTCGCAGCTTACCGGGGTTTTGCATGAGATCGAATCCAATAAAACAAAAAAAGCGGAAGGAAAAGCCGAAAGTATCCAGTTCCCGCGTATTCCGGAAATTTTGCTGGATAATACCGACCGCAACCGGACCTCACCCTTTGCCTTTACCGGGAATAAGTTTGAGTTCCGTGCTGTTGGGTCATCTGCCAACTCGGCTTCACCGATGATCGTGCTGAATACCATAGTAGCCAATCAGCTACGCCAGTTCCAAACGGAGCTCGACGCCTTATTGAAAAAGGGTACCAAACTCGATGCAGCCATCGTACAGATCCTACGCGGATATATCAAATCATCCAAAAATATCCTGTTTGAAGGAAACGGATATGGCGATGAATGGAAAAAAGAAGCGGAAAAAAGAGGACTGAAAAACATTACGGAAGTACCGAATGCCCTGATGGCTTACGTGGAAGATGCGTCGCTCAAATTATTCGAAAAGAACGGGGTACTGAGCGCAAAGGAGGTGCATGCGCGTTATGAAATTCTTGTTGAGGAGTTCACCAAAAAGATTCAGATCGAATCGCGGGTGATGGGCGATATTACCAACACGAACATTATTCCCTCCGCTGTAAGTTACCAACTTAAGCTGGCTGATGTTTCCGGAAAAATGAAGGACCTGGGTATGAAGAAAGATACCTATGAAGTATATGTCCGGACCATCGAAGAAATATCGGGTTATGTAACGGCATTGAAGCGACTGGTTTTTGAAATGGTTGAAGCGCGGAAGCGGGCGAACAATGAAGAAGACGTTGTACAGCGCGCACATTTGTATTGTTACGAGGTAAAACCCTATTTCCAGGAGATCAGATATCTGGCAGACAAACTGGAACGTATCATTGAAAACGAGTGCTGGCAATTACCTAAATACAGGGAATTACTTTTTCTTCGATAAAAAATCTTGAAAAAATGATACGGAAATGGCCAACATTGTCGTTGATTGTTTGCGTATTATTCTATATTCGCTGACTAAGTTGGTTTGAACATGAGAAAACTGTTTACAAAAACTCTTAGTTCTGGGCTATTCATTTTAATTCTGTCGTCAATTGTAGTTCTTCAGTCTTGTGGAGGCGGTGCTTCCATGGTAGAAGGAAACAAGGAATTTGAGAAAAAGAACTTCTCTATGGCGGCTGAGATCTACAAAGAAGTCGCAAGGAAAGAGAAAAACCGGAATGTCCGTAAAGAGGCACATTACAAAGAAGGTTTATCTCTCCTGATGATGAACGATTACAAAAACGCGGAAAAGGCATTCGAAAAATCACAACGTTACAAGTCTACCAAAGGCAGCGACGAGATGGACCGAATGGCAGTCAAGTACCAGGCGGATGCATTAAAAATGCAGGGCAGGTACACGGATG
>JAKFCJ010000151.1:0-23882 GCA_036676705.1 Bacteroidota bacterium | reverse complement strand
AGTTAGGACGTTTCAATTGAGCTTTACCCCCAACAGGTTTTGAAAAAAATCCAAATTATTCCCGAAATCTGCCGTAAACAGGGCAAAAATAAATAGCGCGTTCAGGCCTTCATCTCCTTCTTTCATGCCTTCACGCAAGGCTTTTAAAGCCCGGCCCATATGATTTTCAACGGTTTTGGCGGATATGTTCAGGAGCTCGGCCACTTCCTTGTAGGACAGGCCTTCGAAGCGCACCAACAAAAAGACGGTGCGGCATTGCGGACTTAAAGCCCGGATCATGTCATTGAGTTGTTTGCCCGTTTGTTTGGCTTCCAGGGCATGGTCTGCCTCTTCCCCGGCTTCAATGGATTCTGCATGATGGAGTTCATCCGTGCGTTTCAGGGAACGATGATGATCCATGCAACGATTCCGTACCATGCCAAAAAGATAACTGCGCAGGTCGTCGATCTTTAATTCGATGCGTTTGTTCCAGAGTTTGAGAAATACATCCTGGACCATGTCGGAGGCCACGGCAGAATCATCTACATAACTTCGGGCAATACTGAATAAAAGCGGTTGATAGCGCGTATAGATGCGCGTGAAATCCGCAGCATTGCCCTGCAACCATTTCAGTTCCTGACTTTTATCCGAAGATGTACGTTTTTCCGGCACCTTCACAAAAATGGACAATTAATTCAGCATACTACCCTGAAACCCTTACTTTTAATCCACAGGTACAGGTTGATGATTTCCAACAAAATAGTCATCTTCGCCACGATGTTTAGAATAGTGCCCATTATTTGCTCCTTTTTCATCTTCTTTTGTTCCATATCAACAGGGACAATTGCTGCCGATCACGACTTTACACTCGCCGCTCCTGCCGTGGCAAATCGTACGATCGAATTAAATATTGATCCCAGCCTCGAATTTGACAGCATTATGCTGCAAAGCGGCACGAATTCCGTTACCGTCTATTCCCCGCAAGAGGAAAATCTGATCAAAGGACCAATCGTTCAGAAGGGCTCAGAAACTTTATCCATCAAAACCTATAAGGGCGGTGTGGCCCGTTCAGAGGAACTCAAACCCGACCTGATGCCCGCCTGGCTGTCCATATTGCCGCCTCTGCTGGCCATTCTGTTTGCCGTCGTATTTAAAGAAGTGATCAGCTCTTTGTTTATCGGGATCCTGTCGGGGGTCTTCCTTCATCTTCATTATATGTTTCCTGAAAAAAACCTGCTTTCCGGGTTTTTTCTCAGCATTACCGACTACCTGATCCCATCCATCGCTGATCCCGACCATATAAGTGTGATCGTATTTTCCCTCCTGATCGGCGGGACCGTGGCCGTTATTTCCCGAAATGGAGGAATGGTAGGCATGGTGAAACATATTTCCCGTTATGCCAAAACACCCCGCAGTGCACAAATGGTATCCTGGGTGCTGGGAGTTGTTATCTTTTTTGATGATTACGCAAATACCCTGGTTGTGGGGAATACGATGCGGCCGGTTACCGACAAACTGAAAGTATCGCGGGAAAAACTCGCCTATATCGTGGATGCAACGGCTGCTCCCGTAGCTTCTGTGGCTTTTGTAACCACCTGGATCGGGGCGCAGTTGGGTTATATTCAGGATGGAATTGATACGATCGATGGATTAAATGCGAGTCCGTATGGGGTTTTTATTGAATCCCTGAAATACGCCTTTTATCCCTTTTTTACCCTGGCATTTATGTGGATCCTGATCCGAAGCAAAAAGGACTTCGGCCCCATGCTTAAAGCCGAACGTAAGAGCCGGAAGGCCGACCATGTGAACCAGAAGATCATCCATAACGAAGAAATTCAGGCCCTGGACCCGGATGAACATGCTCCCAAAAGGGCGTTTAATGCCGTGATACCGATCCTGGTCTTGATCTTCGGCACCATGACCAGTTTATGGATCACCGGGTTCGACGAAAGCATCTGGTCGGATCCTGAAAAGGGTTTTTGGAGCAGGGTTTCCGGCATCATCGGCAATGCGGATTCGTATAAATCCCTGCTCTGGTCGTCAACAGCAGCCTTGAGTGTGAGTATCCTGCTGAGTGTGGGTCAGCGCATTCTCAAACTCCATGACACCATGACCACCGTTTTGAAAGGTTTTGGCTTTATGCTGAATGCCATCATCATCCTTTGCCTGGCATGGACCTTGTCGCTGCTTACGGATCACCTGGAAACCGCCCAGTTTATTACCAGCATTTTACATACACTGGATGCCAACCCGGTTTGGTTTCCGGCCATAACCTTTGTTTTAGCTTCGCTCGTTTCCTTTTCCACCGGTTCTTCCTGGAGCACGATGGCCATACTTTATCCCATGTTATTACCCGCCATGTGGTTATTGTGCATGGAACAGGGACTTGAGCACCAGGTAACGCTTAACCTCTTCTTCAATGTGGTTTCCTGCGTATTGGCAGGTTCGGTGCTTGGAGATCATTGCAGTCCTATTTCTGATACCACCATATTGAGTTCCTTGTCCACCTCCTGCAACCATTTAAGCCATGTGCGTACCCAAATGCCCTATGCCCTTACTGTTGGCGGAATCTCTCTCGTGCTGGGTACGATACCCGCGGCTTTTGGTATCAGCACCTGGTTTTTATACCCCTTTGGATTTCTTGCTATTTATTTGATAATCCGTATATTTGGTAGACTGAGCGAATAGTTCAGTATCCTTATATGCGTGTATATGGATTCAAAAAGGGATATTAGAAACAAGCGCTGGCTTTCTTACTGGAGCCGAATGCGAAAAAGGGGGTTTTTGAGGTTTTGGATGGTTTACAGCCTGCTGTATTTTGTCCTGAGCTTTGCTGTAATCATTAGCCTGGTCCTCTTTTTCAGATCGCAACTCCCCGCCCTTCAAAAATTATTAAGCGAAGAAATTCCCCCTAATCTTTTTACTGCATTGATCATCGCCTTATCGTTGGCCACGATCAGATGGATCTGGAATGAGCTCCGTTTCCGTCGTTTGGCCGCTAAATATCCAAGTGCGTCGATGCGCTTGTTTTAATCCGGGATAAACTTGCAGCATCCACTTTGCTTGCTGACCTTTGTGGCCGAATGAAGCAGGTTAATTTTGAACAGGTTCGTGTTGTTAAGGCCGTGGCAGAAGGTCAGTGTATTGCCCATGCCGATGGAAAAACCATCTTTTTAACCCATGCCGCCCCGGGTGACCTGGTCGACCTGCGCATCATCAAAAAAAGAAAAGGTATCCTTTTCGGGAAAATTACCCAGCTCCATGAAGCCGGTCCGGACCGCATCGAACCACGTTGTGCCCATTTTGGGGTATGCGGGGGGTGCAAGTGGCAGCATGTTACCTATGCCGCCCAGCTTGAGTTTAAAGCCAACCAGGTCAAAGAAAATTTCGAAAAGATCGGTCACCTCGATTTTCCTGAAATGCTGCCTATTAAAGGATCATCCGAAGAATTCCATTACCGGAACCGCCTGGATTTTGGCTTTACCAAACAACGCTACCTCTCAGAAGAAGAATTCGCCAGCGAGCGCCAATTTCCCATGGATGGACTGGGTTTCCATGTTCCCGGGCGCTTCGATAAGATCCTCGATATCGATACCTGCCATTTGATGGACGACCTGATGAATACCATCCGGAAATTCACGAAAAAACTGGCCATCGACATGGGCTTTACCTTTTACGACCTGCGCGATCATGGTGGCGTGATGCGTTCCCTCATCATACGCAACTCCTCTTTAGGCGAATGGATGCTGATCGTGGCCTTCGGAGAAGAAAATGAACGGATACCGGAGTACCTGGAAAAACTCAAAGTAGCCTTTCCGCAGGTTACTTCGCTGATGTATGCCATCAATACCAAAAAGAACGACACCCTCTACGACCAGGACATCCATACCTATTTTGGCAAGGACCATATCCTTGAAAAAATAGGCGACCTGACCTTTAAAATAGGACCAAAAAGTTTCTTTCAAACCAACAGCGCCCAGGCGGAAGTCCTTTATAATACTACCCTTGAATTTGCAGGACTTACCGGAAATGAACTCGTTTATGACCTCTATTCGGGTACGGGAAGTATTGCCTTATTTGTAGCCGCTCACGCCAAAAAAGTAGTAGGCGTGGAGTTTATCGATATGGCCATTGAGGATGCCTGGATAAATGCCGCATTCAATAAGATCAGCAATGTAAATTTCCTTACCGGCGACATGCGGGAGGTGCTGAATGAAGAATTTGTAAACCGCGAAGGGCGTCCGGATGTGATCATTACCGACCCTCCGCGGGTGGGCATGCACCCGGATGTGATCGCCATGTTGCTGCGTTTGCGTGCTCCTAAAATTGTGTATGTAAGCTGCAATCCTGCCACCCAGGCGCGCGACCTGGCTATGTTGAAGGATGTTTATCAAATAGAAAAAGTGCAGCCGGTGGATATGTTCCCCCATACCCACCACGTAGAAAATGTCGTTTTATTAACTTTGAAAGCATGATCGACAAAGAATGGGAAGCCCAACTGGAACACCTGCGCGGTGAGCTCATATTGATGAAGGAATCCATACGCGAAACAGCCACGGACATCATCAAGGAAGGATTTTCAAAATACCCGATCTTTATTGCCCACCAGGACGCGATCAAGGTCGGGGAAGTGATCCTGGACAAGGAAGACATGGCAACCGTTTGGAGCATCAGTGCATCTACGATGGAGGAGTTCAACGAAAAAGCATTGATCCCGGAAGAAAAAAAGAAGTTTTTTATCGACCAGTATAAAAATCCGAAAGAATTTATTTGTCTCTTCGTTATCTATAAAAACTCCGCCCACTTTGTATTTGTACCTTACAAAGCCGAACAGAAACAAGCATGAGTCCGAAAGTCGTTGTAGCCATATTAAATTTCAATACCCGGAATTTCCTCGAAAAGTTCCTTCCCTCTGTATGGCACACCGACTACCCGAATTTTGATATTGTTGTGATCGATAACGCCAGTACCGACGACTCCGTGGAATACCTGAAAACCCACCAGCCCAGGGTGCGTATCGTTCAATTGAGCAAAAACTTTGGGTTTGCAAAGGGGTACAACGAAGGATTAAAAGACATACAAGGCGACTATTTTGTGCTTCTCAATACCGATGTGGAAGTTACCCCGGGATGGATGAATCCCATCATACAGCATATGGAGCTGGATATCCGGGTGGCCGCATCCATGCCCAAAATATTGAGCTATAAGGAAGGCCATTATTTTGAATATGCCGGGGCTTCAGGCGGATTTATCGATGGTTTTGGCTACCCCTTTTGCCGGGGAAGGGTTTTCGGCGAGTGTGAAAAAGACGAAGGACAATACAACAGCATCCGCGAGGTCTTTTGGGCCAGTGGGGCAGCCATGTTCGTGCGGAGTAAAGTATGGAAAGAAATGAACGGGCTCGACGGCGATTTTTTTGCGCATATGGAAGAGATCGACTTCTGCTGGCGCCTGAAAAATAAAGGATACAAGGTTACCTGTGTTCCCGATGCCCGGGTTTATCATGTGGGAGGAGGGACACTTACCCGCGAAAGTCCGCGGAAAACCCGGCTCAATTTCCGCAATGCGCTGATCACCATCATCAAAAACATGAGCCTGGCTGAATTGATCTGGAAGCTGCCGATAAAATTTCTTCTCGATGGATTGGCCGGCATCCGTTTCCTCTTTTTGGGGCATTGGGGAGATACCATTGCCATTGTGCAGGCCCACTTTCTTTTTTATGCCGGACTCCCGTACTGGATCTCCAAACGCAAAGAAACCCGAACAAAGTTAAATCCGAACAAATCGGGCATTTACAAGGGTTCCATCGTATGGACCTACTTCATCCGTAAAAAAAATCACTTCTCCCAAATTGAAGCACAGATTACAAAAAGGTAATTCCCAATTGCTGGTCAACAGCCTTGGGGCCGAATTATGTAGTTTGGTGATCGATGGAAAGGAGTGCCTCTGGTCGGCCGATCCGAAATGGTGGCCCAGGCATTCCCCCGTGCTTTTCCCTACCATAGGAAAAAGTAAAAATGATCAAATTCAAGTTGACGGGCAGGTTTATCCAATGTCCCAACATGGCTTTGCGCGTGACCTGGAATTTGAGTTGAAAGCTGAAAAGTCTTCGGAAACCGTGCTCCATTTTTCATTGTATGACAGCGGAGAAACCCTGCAACGTTTTCCTTTTCCCTTTGAGCTGCACCTGGTTTATACCTTGTTAAAAAATGGGGTTCATGTGCGTTATGAGGTCTTTAATCCGGGGAACCGTCCACTGCCCTTTGCTCTGGGAGCCCATCCGGCTTTTTTGCTTCCGGCTTCGGGGTTTGAGGGGGTGTATATGGATTTTATGGAAGAGGAACATTTTGAGCGCCATCTTTTGGATGGAGGGTTGTTTAACGGGCAAACCCTGTCGATGGGGAAAGGAACCCGCCTGCCGCTTACCCGGGAACATTTTGACCTGGACGCCATTGTTCTTAAAAACATCCCTAGCCGGAAAATCGAATTAAAAGGCCCTGGACTTCATCTGGAAATGCAGTTTGGTGGTTTCCAGGACCTGGGCATCTGGACCAAAAAAGGCTGCGAGGAATTCCTTTGTCTGGAGCCCTGGTATGGCTATGCAGACTCGTTAAAAGGAGAAACAGAGCTTTTCAAACGGGATGGTATCCATCTTTTGGAAGCCGGAAAAAGTTTTGAAGCCTTTTGGCAGGTCAGTTTTTCCTAGGCTATTTTTTATCCATTTCGATCACAAACATCCCCCGCAATTGATCCACACCATAGCCGGTAGCCTTGTCATTCGGATAGTTTTTTTGGATGGCTGCCTGTACTTCCGGGAGTATGTCTTTACCCGGTATCCCATGGCACTGTATACACATGACATTGGTTTTAATAGGATAATAGCCGATCATTTTTCCATTCTCTTCAAGTAACCTGGCAGACAGGCTGTCACCTTTTGCCTGCCGGTCTTTCCATTCCTGCAAAATGGCCAGTTCCTTTTCATTGGCCTGGTTATCCGGGTTACGCGCTTTGTCGCTCACCCGTTTTATTTTTACATGATGGGCCCGCGCCGTGCTGTCGGTGAGATGTTCCGCCCGGGTATTGCAAAAACCAATGGCTTCAGCAGTTCCAAGGTTACTGATGGCATGGACAAGCTGTTTGCCCAAAGCATCACGGGCAATTGCTGCCAATTCGGCTCCCATTTTTTTATAATCTACCGGGACTACTTCTTCGGACTGGGTTGTTTCGGGTTGTTTTTCTGTGGATGGATCTCCGCAATAAGCGAGAAGAAACCCAAGTCCGCCAAGGACAGTGAGAACCAGAAGGGAAGGTGTTTTCATGGCCAAAACAATAATGTTCCACAAGGTACATTATTTCGAAATATCCTCTTCCAGGGTATAGACTTTTAAAAACGATACACTGTCACTAAACACCTGTTGGTAGGCCAGATTCGCGTCCCAGATAGGCTGGGCATTGCCTGGGTCAGGGTTTTGGCCAATGCTGATCAAAGTAGCAGGCAGGACTATGCCATGTCGGCTAAGGGTATCCAATTGGGTATATTCAAGGGCAAGCGGGGCAAAGCTGTGGTCCCACTCCCCTTTTATGGTTCCGGGATGGCGCCAGCTTATCGGGAAATAGGAAATTTCCCTGGGCATGTGGGCTTCATAATTATGGAGGCTGAGGCAACCCTTTTCGAGGGCAGCATAGAGGTCGACATTCGCCATGATATCAAAGTAGGTATGGATCTGGTATGTCCCCACAAAACGACTTACCGGTTTGTTATGGATGCTGCCAATGAGGGTATTTTTCTCCATAAAAGGGCTGCTGTTTTCCATCACGTGGCGACTTTGCAGCGCAGCAGCCTGGATGAATTGGAAACGAAGGACAAACAGGGCAAGGCTAAAAACCAGATAAATGCCGATCAGCCATTTAACGGCGCGTTTCAATTCCTGACGGGAGATCCAGACCAGGAAGAATAAAAAGAACACCAGGTTCAGGCGGGGAACAATCACACTTCCGCCTCCTGCCTCTTCCGGGGTGAACAGGGTAGCCAGGAAAAAGAAGAGCATCACCAAAAACGAAACCGACCAAAGACTGGTTTTGTTCTTTAGGTCATGCCAAAGTTTAATTCCTCCCAAAACCATAAGGAGTAGAAAAATCGGCACGACATAAGCCCCTTCCGAATACCCCATAAAGGAAATCGATTCGGGGTTCAGGAACAAACCGGAAAGGCGTTTGCCCAGGTCTAAAGCAGCTTTTTCCCCTGAATCAGGACCCGACTGGCGGACCAGATAGGCTAGAAAAAGGAGAACACCGGGGATCAGAAAGGAAGCTTTACGTATCATTGTCCACAGCGCCACCCATCTCCAGGATCGGTTTGAAAAAAACGCATGTACTTCACGGATAAAGACATATACCCCGCAGAACACAAAAACCAGGGCGTGGGAATAAAAGATGATCAAACTCAGCAGGCAAAGCAGCAACCAGGTATACCCGGAAGAGGAAGATCGACTTTTTTCATAGTAGCCGAGCAGGTAGAAACCCAGTCCCAATGCGATCAAAAAGTTAAAGAAGCCCCAGAAAAGGACCACATTAAAAACAAAGGGAAAGAGCAATAAGGCGTACCAGTCGGTATTGGGACTGTGTTGTTTGAGTAAGTAACGAAACCCGAATGCAAAAAGCAGCACATAAAGGACTACCGTCATTTTTTCCGCCCATAAAAAAGGCATAATCAGCTGGAAGAGGCTAAGCGGCACATACCCCAGCAAATTGGGCTGCAGGAAATTCAGGTCCAGGATATGGAATTGTTCGTAGATGGATCCTTCTGTAAAGAGTATTTGATTGATGATGTGGGCATTGTAGAGGTGGGAAGGCCCGTCGTGGGTAACGAAGGCAAAGGGGAGCAGCACCGCCCCTACCAGGAGCAGGATTCCAAGGAGGAAAAGATGAAAAGGATTTTTTAGGAGTTTGGACATCGATTCGAGTACAATTATAGGGATTGTTTCGATCTGGAGGGTTGAGGCCAGGCATCTTGGTACTGGCCTCATGTTTTTGGATTCAACCGATGAGGAGGTGAGGGGGTGAGGAGATGAGGGGTTGAGGGGTTGAGGAGAAATTATAATAGGCCGTCACCCTGAGCAGGCGAACGGCTTTTCATATTTTACAGAATCTTCACGCCGTGTCGAAGGGCGACGGACGGATCAGAAACTAGAGCAGGACCTTCCCAGCCCCTGCGGGGGCGGTCGTCAAGCCAGTACCCTGAACCCTGCCGCCTGAACCCGCGTACTACACGATCAGCGCCGTCACCTCGATCTCGATCTTCATCCTCGGGTCAGCAAGTCCGGCACTGAACATGGTGGCGGCAGGACGGATCCCGCCCAGGTATTTCTGAAGCACGGGCCAACAGGGCTCAAAATCAGCAACATCGGGGAAGATATAGTGTATGCGAACGATATGCTCAAGCCTGGCGCCGGCTTCTTTTAGTGCTTTTTCGATATTGACAAAACATTGTTCGGCTTGTTTGACTACGTCAGGGTCAATTTCCATATTCGTATAATCGAAACCTGTTGTGCCGGAAACAAAAACCCAATTGCCGGCGACGATGGCCCGGGAGTAGGCCATTTTTTCTTCGAAGGGGGAGCCGGAGGAGATACGTTTGTGGTGCATGGGGCGAATTTAGGGGAAAAAGGGTTCAGGGTTTTGGGTACAGGGTTCAGGCAATTCAGACCAGGGACCATGGACCATTGCTGGGGCTTTGTGGACCACATAAGAATCCGTGATTTAACCGCACCCTCCTTCGCCGCATGATTATATCGTAGTGCATTATGGATTTCAAGCGGCTACGGCGGGTAAAAGAGTACACTGAAGTATTTAGATCCTGCAAAAGGCCGTAGAGACGTCGATTTATCGCGTCTCTACGGCCGGTGAGACTGACCAGCCTGTACCCTGAACCCTGCTGCCTGAACCAGAAATAGGCATCACTTAAGTTTTTCGAAATCTATGTGGTAATGATCATCATGCACCGAATTGATAAGCGGCGTAAGTTTTTGAACGATATAAATACCGCTGGCCTTGAGCTTTTTGCCATATTCGCCCTCAAACAACTCCTCTTTTAACTCGATCTTGATGATCACTTTACTCACTTTCAAACCTTGTTTCCGGGCTTCTTCATTCAACAGCAAAATATGCCGGGCCACGAGTTCGAAGTCAATGGATATGCTGGTATCGACGGTGTATTTTCCCTGATCATCGAAATTCAGGAAATAATGCATTTGTCCGGTGGAATCGAGTCCATAATAAGGCATGTTATTTTGAACAAGGGGCATCATAAAATCGACACTTAAGCCATTTTGATGGGTGCGGTGCGGGGGCAATTTCCCGCCATGCTGGTGGGAACATTCCATCACACAAAAGGATCTCCCCGGAACCTGTGTTTCGAAGATTTTGTACGTGTTCAACATCGTGTTGAGGACCTTGTCGCTGGTAAAGGCCCGTCCATTTAAATAACTGGCCGTATCGAAATAGTGAAAATTGGTGTCTGAAAAAGGAAGGAGCTTGGCATTTTGAAGGTAGCCATTATCGACACTCCCGGAAATGATGCTGGGCTGGTCGTTGCCTTTGTTTTGCTGGTAATAGGTTACTACCTTATTGACCGGAGGCGCGGCGGGTTGGGCCTGGCAGGAAATGCCAAAAATTAAAAGATAACATAAACCGACAGTTGCGATAAAATAAGAATTTAGTTTTACCATACTCAGCCAAGCATTTCAATATTCCATTAAAAATTGATGCCACAATTCCCTATGAAGGAGTAACTTAACAAATATCAAAACTATTGGAAGAGCACACAAGGCCCTCCAAACGGGTGTTTTTATCTGTTTTTCAACAAACCAGTCCAACAGATTTTTCGCAAGGTGAAATGCCGATAAAAGTACTGAAATAGTAAAGGGGACTACGGCCAAAAACATGAGAAAAAAAACGCTACTTCCCAATGCAAAAAAACTCAAGGTTTCCAGAACAAAATGGAGCCCGATCGAAAGGAAGAATAGACCATTGATGATCAGGGCTGCTTTTTTATTCTTTTCCATCTTTTAATATTGAGTAACCATAAAGCAAATGCCACAATTAACGTCTTCCATGGGATTATTGTGAATGGGAGAATCTGATTTAAAATCCTTGACCGATAATCTGGCGGGTCGGATCCCCCTCGAAATCAAATAGGCTTTGATCTTTTCCGCTCTCAATAGTGAAAAATCCTCTTCACCTGGCAATGCACGGCTGTCTATCTGAATATGCATAAAGGGATATTCATTAAGCATATGAAGGATAGTATTGTCGAGAAAACATAGAACTGGAGGCAACAAGGTATCACTTCGCGGAACCATAAGAAGCTGTCTATATTTGTTGTATTTGTTCATGCTATCCGAATCGCAGGTCGTATAAAAACAATTTTCGACTTCCGACTTGATAGTCGTTTCCCAACCAACTGGCAATCTGTCTCCATACCTCTGCTGAACCTCCAGATTATGCCGGTTGATACTATCCCAATACATTTGAGGGGGAAGATCCCGGGGAACCCAACTTTGTTCAATCTTTATCCCATATTTCAACGCGACTTCTGATTTGCATTTGCCGACAAACATGTGGTCGTTGGTGAACAGAAAAACCGAGTCGTAGTTGAAATTCTTATTGCTGAGGTAGTTCACTTCGTCCGGATCGATCGAATTTTCATCTAAAAAGTCGTTTAATTTATTCTCCAGATCAAAACGCACTAATTTGAATACCACGACCTCCTTTTCTGCCACGCCAAGTTTCCCATATCTTGCCCCTGACTTTAATATTCCCTCCACCTGAATATAGGGCTGTTCATAAGGCGCATGGTGCCGCAAAAGATCCCAAATTGAGTCATTAAGTTGATAATCTGGATGGATGCTTAGCCAAACCGGATCCAGGTTTTTGTTTGAATCAATGACTAAAAACCTAAAGATCCCACCTCCGGAGGTATAATACCCTTCCAATTTAACACTGTCTTCCCTGATTTCCTGGGCCAAAATCCTTCCTGTGCTCAAAAAGCTAATAAGAAACAACAACACTATAGCCAGTGAATCAAATTTGGAAGAACCTTTAAATTCCGTGTATTTCATTTTCCATGAAATTTATCTTCCTGCCATTTAGCGGGATTGTCTACAATATAGTCAGATATACGTTTGTATTCCCCTTCATTCCGGATGATATGTTCGTAATAGTCACGTTGTAATAATCTTTTCCTGAATGCCGGCCAATCCATTGTTTTTACTCCACGAATGTATTCAACCGTTACGAGGGATTTGAACGCGCCGATAATATCTCCAACGGTTTTATTTCTCGTAAACCTAGCCCCTGTTGGGGCGATCCCTTGTGGTCGCCCCAACAGGGATTCGGGGTCATCAGATTCAATTTCTATTTCCAATCCCCGTTTTATTTCCAATTCCGGTTTTAATGTTGATTCCGGTTCATCCGTACGGGCGACCACAAGGGTCGCCCGTACGGTGATATCATCCGGGGCCGTCGGGGCAATCCCTTGTGGTTTCCCCGATAGCGGATCGATATCGTTGGTAATTTCCAATATGGCGTGAAAATGGTTGGGCATGACGACATATTCGTGCAAAACAATATTGGGGAAACGAGTCGTTAGATCCAACCATTGTGTTTCCACCATTTTTCCGGCATCATTCAAAATCATTTTTCTATCCGTGATATCACCGAATAAACAAGCCCTGTCCTGGCAACAAATGGTGATATAATACAATCCGGCCTGGCTGTAATCATACCCCTTCAGGCGAATGGAACGGCGGTGATGGATTTGGGGATTGTATTTATTCATTGACTCTACTTACCCCTCAACAACGAACAAAACACTTCGGTTATTTTGGGTTGGGCCTGGGCAGCGGCCTCCAAAAATTCAGTGATATTGGCGGGTTTCAGGTGGGGCACATAACACAGATCGCTGATCGCAGAAATGGCGAAAACAGGGATATCCATATGCCGGGCAACGATCACTTCGGGCACGGTCGACATGCCCACGGCATCGGCTCCAATATTGGCCAGGTAGCGGTATTCGGCCCTGGTTTCGAGGTTAGGCCCGGGAACACTGACATACACCCCTTCAAAAATGCGGTAACCCTGTGCTTTTCCAAATACCATGGCCCGGTCGATCATTTGCCGGTCATAGGGTTCGAACATGTCCGGCCAGCGGGGACCAAAGTGGTCGAGGTTCTGCCCTCTCAGCGGGTTGTCGGGATGGAGGTTGATATGGTCCTCGATCACCATCAGGTCGCCCAACTGGAACTGGGGATTAATACCCCCGGCTATATTGGAAACCAAAAGCTTTTGTATCCCCAACATCTTCATGACCCGCACCGGATAAGTGATCTGGGCTTTGGTATAGCCTTCGTAATAATGAAAGCGTCCCTGCATCACCACAACCGGTTGTCCTTCCAGGTGCCCGAATACCAGCCGGCCTTTATGGGTCTCTACCGTACTCACCGGGAAATGGGGGATATCGGCGTAGTCGAGGCTACTCTCCACCTCCACCCGATGCACGAGCTCGCCCAGGCCGGTGCCAAGGATAATACCGGTTGCAGGGACCAGGGAACAACGTTGGCGGATATAGGCGAGGGTTTCTTCGAGGGCGGTGATCATAGAGCGAAGATAAGTTTTCAGTATTCAGTTTTCAGTGTTCAGTGGGCTGACGTAGGCCTATTAGACGCGGAGGCGCAGCGGCGCGGAGGAGTTGGGCAAACGAAATAACCTGTGCGACCCGAAACATCAAATTAAATGCGCGTAAGCAATACGCCGAAGCAAACTCAGCCCTCCGCGTCTCCGCGCCTCGGCGTCAAGCTACGCGCGCGTAAGCAAAGATGTTAGCAACCAAACGCCAGCAACCCGAGGCGGTACGACTCCATGCCGAAGCCCATGATCACTCCGCTGCAAGCACGGGAAACATGGTCGACGCGACGGAACTCCTCGCGGTTGAGGATATTCGACAGGTGTACTTCAATTACAGGGGCATCTATAGAAGCAACGGCATCGCCAATGGCCACGGAAGTATGGGTATATCCTCCGGCATTGAGGATGATCCCGTCCATCACAAAACCCCACTCATGCAGTTTATTCAGAAGCTCCCCTTCCACATTACTTTGATAGTATTTGATCTCACAATCGGGGAAAGATCCTTTGAGTTTATCTAAAAAATCTTCAAATGTCTCGTTGCCGTAAATCTCAGGCTCCCGCTTGCCCAGCAGGTTCAGATTGGGTCCATTGATAATTCCTATGTGCTTCATAATACAAAGATACTTTTCAGGCACTCAATTTGCCTTTCTTTTCCTGTACATACAATCTTTCCCGAAGGCGAAAGGTTTTATTAACTTTGTAGCAGATTAACATGAGTGATCCGATCAAACACGAGTGCGGCATCGCATTCATCCGGCTGAAAAAGCCCCTCGATTATTACCTCGAAAAGTACGGTAGTGCCTTCTACGGGATAAAAAAAATGAACCTGCTTATGCTTAAGCAGGTAAACCGGGGACAAGACGGCGCCGGACTCGCCACCATCAAACTCGATGTTCCTCCGGGCATCCGCTATATCAGCCGTACCCGCTCGAATTCGGATAATCCTATTGCCAGCGTGTTCAAGGATATCCATAAACATTTTAATGCCCTCAGCGAAGAGCAGCGCAAAGATGTTGCTTACCTGAAAAAGGAAGTTCACTTTACCGGTGAACTGATACTCGGACACCTGCGCTATGGCACCTACGCCAAAAATACCATCGAAAATTGCCATCCCTTTCTGCGTCAGAACAACTGGCAAAACCGGAATCTCGTACTGGCCGGGAACTTTAACCTGACCAATGTGGATGAGCTTTTTCAGCAATTGCTCGATATTGGCCAGCATCCCAAAGAAAATTCCGACAGTGTGCTGATGCTCGAAAAGATCGGTCACTTTTTGGATGATGAAAACCAGATCCTTTTCGACGAATACCGCAATTTGGGTTACTCGAACGAAGAGATCAGCCACCTCATTGCTTCCAACCTGGATGTGGCCAGGATACTGAAACGTTCCTTTAAAAATATTGACGGCGGTTATGCCATGGTGGGTATGATCGGACAGGGCGACGCTTTTGTGCTGCGTGATCCGGCCGGAATTCGTCCTGCCTATTTTTATGAAGACGATGAAGTAGTGGTTGTTACCAGTGAACGTCCTGCCATCCAAACGGCCTTTGATGTGCCTTTGGATGAGATCAAAGAGATCGGCCCGGGCAATGCGCTCATCATCAAGCGGGATGGTAGCGTGAGCCAGGAAAATATCCTCCCTCCAACCAAACGAATGAGCTGTTCCTTTGAACGGATCTATTTTTCAAGGGGGAACGATGCCGATATCTATAAAGAAAGAAAAGAATTGGGTCGCCTGATCTCCAAACGGATCATTAAGCGCATCGGTGATGATTTTGAAAACACCGTGTTCTCCTATATCCCGAACACAGCCTCCACTTCCTTTTATGGGATGATCGATGGCATGCAGGATTACCTGAACATCTATAAAAAAGAGCAGATCCTGAAAGGCGGGGCTTCACTGACTGAAAAAGAACTCGAACGTATCCTGGCCCTTCGTCCGCGCCGGGAAAAGATCGCCATCAAAGACGTTAAACTGCGCACCTTCATCACCGCCGACCAACACCGCGACGACATGGTAGGCCACGTGTATGACGTGACTTACGGTGTGATCCGTCCCCATAAAGATACCCTCGTGGTCATTGATGATTCGATCGTACGGGGAACCACGCTGAAACTGAGTATCCTTCGTATCCTCGATCGTTTAAAACCCAAAAAGATCATCGTCATTTCATCCGCTCCACAAATTCGCTATCCCGACTGTTACGGTATCGACATGAGCATGATGAAGGACTTTGTCGCTTTCCAGGCCCTGCTCAAGTTGCTTGAAGACAGGAACCTCGAACATAAACTGGACGAGGCCTATGAAAAAGCCAAGCTGGAATTGCGAAAGCCCGAAGCCGAAATGCGCAATATCCTTCAGGATGTGTATGGCCTGTTCAGCGATGATGAGATCTCAGCTAAAATTGCCGAGATCCTCACCCCCGAAGACATCGGCGCCGAGGTTGAAATTTTATACCAAACCATCGACGACCTGCACCTGGCCTGTCCGAACGATACCGGCGACTGGTATTTCTCCGGCAACTACCCTACTCCCGGCGGTTTCCGGGTTGTTAATAAAGCCTTTGTGAACTTCATGGAAGGGGTTCACGAACGGGCCTATTAAAGGAGCGAGGGAGCGGGGACTGCGTCCTGAGCGAGGGAGCGAAAGGGGCGAGGGGAGTTGGAGACGAGGAGACTTGGAGATGATGGAGAGGGGTTAGGGAGATGCAGAGGTTTACTGAATCATCAGGGCCGTCATCTTGAGCTTGCCGAAAGATAGGCCGTGCACAATCTCCAGCCTACCATTGTCTGAACTGGGATTCCTGAGATTTATTTGGATTTATTGGATTTTATGTTGTTCCGTTTCTTGGTTGTTCCGACCTTGGATTTCACCCTGCTTTACTCTGCATGCCGTTCTTTATAGTACCGATAAATATTCGAAACGAAGTCCGGTGAGTGAAGTGTAAATGTCAAAAGTTTTCTGTTAAGTGAATAGTAATAGACGGTGTTTGTTGTCCAATAACCTTGATTGATTTTATTAAGTCCGGGATGTCTTCCTCTATTCTCCGTATTTCTAATCAATTCGAAGTAAGATTTCTTTAAGAGGAAAGTCTCCTTTCCTTTCGAGCTATTAAAATGGATAAAATAATTGGTGTCCTGTCTGGTAATTTCACAATTCGATTCCGAATAATGAAAACAACCACTTTCTCTTGTGAAAATGCGTAAAGTATCTTGATCGGAAAGAATGTCTGTAAAATTTGACCCGGAAGCGTCTTTGTTATAAAACGATCTAACGTTTATTACCATTTTTGTTCTTTGGGCAATGGTTACTTCCCTTTCCACCATGTCGCCAAGCTCAGAAATTAATATCAATCTATACGTTCCATAAGGTATAGAATCATGTGCTACTTTCCTTTTGGGCAAGTTTTGGTAAAGGTCTATTATCGTATCGTTTGATGATAAACGTGCGTGATACCAAAGTTTTTGCTTGTCTTGTCTGATTTTCAAAATCAGTGAACCATTTTTAGTTTGTCCGGACAGACTAAAAAATCCGGATATCAAAAAAAATAGGGTCAAAATAGTCCTTTGCATAATCCTAAAATTAATCATAACAACCAAAGGATTTCGATTTCTTTCGGGGCGGTCATTTCTATAAATATGTGACCCCGTTGGGGTCAGTGTGCCAGGTTGAACGATGAATTTGATATGAACGAAATGCCTCATGGGCACATTGCCACCTTGTAGGTTCACCCAATTCGGGTGAACCTACAAGGTGCGTTCATCCTCCAAACAACAAAGCCCTTAGTTCCCGCGCATTTTCGATATCGGGTAACTCCTTCAATTCGATCTGTGCTGATCCGAGTTGCCCTTCGGCCTCTTTTCCGGATAGGTAAAAGGTTTTCCCCTCGGCTGCCACCAGCACGAAACCGAGCCCGTCTTTACTGCATACGGGTGCGGTGTTATAATAGAAGTTAAAGTAAAAAGTGGCTCCAACCCGGGTATCGCAAACCGTAATGTGATCGGGCAGGATATCGGACCCATCCCCTTTTACAAACTTTCGGGCTATACGTTGCGGATTTACCATTCGGGCGATCTGATCACAGTTGTACGTGGCAAATCCGGGCAGGTCCAACTGGCGGTAATTCGTTCCATTCAGAATGGCTACTCCGCGACCCCAGGTCCTGTTCATCCAATAGGTCTTGAAAAAGCTCCTTTTTTCCGTTTGAACTATCATGTCGTGGATCTTTTCTTTCTTTTTCAGCTCCGAACTGTAACGGGCATAGGCCAGATTAAACCGGATCTTTGCTATTTCGCTAGGCACCCCGGGTTTGCTGGCAATACGTGCCTCCAGGCGTATAAACTCTTTTTCATCCTTGAGGATTAAGGTACAATGGTCGTCGCCGGGGGTATATTCCATACGGATATCATGGATCCTGCGGCCTCGTCTGTATTTAGTATAAAATTCCTGCAGGTCTTTCACCTCCTCTGCCACAAAACTGAAGCCGGAGAAATGCCTTAACTCCCTAAAATGGGTTACCCCAACGCCGACCGTACCCACTTTAAAGCGCAGCTCCCGGATCGGGGTTTTATCCTCGTTATAGCCGATGATCGCGTAATGCGGATTGAGTTTGATCATATTGGTATTGCCATAACGGAAATTATACATGGCCTTACGCATCGCCTTTTCTGTATGGGAGGTCAGAATGGTATGCTTCAAACCTGCTTTGCTCCTTTTTTTCGGCTTATCCGTCAGATAATGGTAATTGAGCTTCTCGAATTTTTCAGCAAAAGGGGTGAAATCGAAGGGATAGGGTATCCGACTTGTGTCAATGGCGAGGTCAATAGCAGGACGTGCGGGCGGTGCAGGACGGTTAAACTCCCATCCTCCCTGGTCTTCATTAAAGGTATAGAAGTTAAAATCGTCGGATTCTTTGGTGGTGGGCATATCCAGGCGCATCGATTGCCCTTTTTTAAGGCTGACCTTTTTCCCGGAATACGTCTCTGCTTCCAAACGAACCATTCCGGCTGTACGAAAGGCTTCTGTACTTCCCGCGCTGTCATAGCTCATCGGCACACCCGAGAGATACACATCAACCGGGTCGCTCAAAGGGCAATAGGATATTTTTACGGGTTCATCGATGGGGTTGCCCCATTCATCAACCAGGGCGTCGGCAGGGAGGTGCAAGAAGGCATGAAAACCAAGATCTATAATTCCTCCTTCATTGATCACCTCTTCCGTGACAAGCGTTGCAGAGGACGGTGGAAGAACTCCCTCGATCGGAGGAACGATGTTCTTTACTTCCCGGAAATGCGGTTTCGCCGCCCAAACCTCCAGGGGTTCTTTTGCTTCTGCCCTTTCTGGCCCCCGAACAGGATCAACGGGCCAGGTATAGAGGGGTTGAGGAGGAATACTGCGAATGGACTTTTGAGCAGAAGGGGGATTTTCTACCTGTCTTTTGGTTACGGTTTTCTCCCTTTTGATGGATGGTGTTTCGAGTCTGGCGGTTTCCGATCCGGATCTTTCTGTATCGCGTAGCATCCAAAAAATTCCGGAACCGATGGCTGCAGTGCAGACAATGAATATAAGGCGTCGCATAGGCTTAAATTTATCCTATAACGAAGAAGCTGGAAAAAGGAACAAGCCTGTGGTAAAAAATTATTCTTTGGCCACCTTGATATCGGTATGATGACTACGACGCAGAATAAAATTGCGTCCGAGATAAACACGCCTGACCATTTCATCCTCGGCCAGGTCTTCAGGTGTACCCGCTTTGAGTAGTTTTCCTTCAAAAAGCAAATAGGCCCGGTCGGTGATCCCCAGAGTTTCGTCCACGTTGTGATCGGTAATAAGGACCCCGATATTTCTTTCTTTGAGCTTATAGATGATGCCCTGTATGTCTTCAACGGCGATCGGATCTACCCCGGCAAAAGGTTCATCAAGCAGGATAAATTTCGGGTCGGTTGCCAGGGCACGGGCAATTTCCGTACGGCGGCGTTCTCCTCCCGAAAGCACGATCCCTTTATTTTTCCGCACCTTTTCAAGTCCAAACTCTCCGATCAGTTCCTCCAGCTTGGCTTTTTGATCGGCACGGCTCAATTTGGTCATTTCGAGGATGGAAGCAATATTATCTTCTACCGACATTTGCCGGAAAACCGATGCCTCCTGGGGCAGGTAGCCGATCCCGATCTTTGCCCTTTTGTACATGGGAAGTTTGGTGATATCCGTATCATCCAGAAAAATCTGGCCTTCATCCGGTTGAACCAAACCTACCGTCATATAAAAGGTGGTGGTTTTTCCGGCACCGTTAGGACCCAATAAACCTACGATCTCTCCCTGCTCAACGTAAATGGATACATCATTCACCACTTTCCTTTTGCGGTATTCCTTGACCAGGTTCTCTGTGCGTAATCTCATGCTTCTGTAGGTTTCATGTCGACGATCCGGAGTTGCATGCGTTCTTTGCCGTTGAACTCGGTCCAGTCGATATGGTAGCAAATATCAAAAAGTTTGCCCTGCTTTACAGGATTATAATGTTGGGCCTGAAAAAAGGCCATTCCACCAACGATCCCATCGCTTAAATAAAAATTCATGGAAAGGTGTTCCCCGTAATTTTTGACCATGCCTGTGTCTTTTACACGCCGGCTCACAAAAAGCGGATTCATGTTCCCCGGACCAAAAGGACCCATTTGGTTCATCTTTTTTACAAACCCTTCATTGATGGATGCCAGGGGAATTTCCAGATCATAAAGCAGTTCCGGAACACGTTTATCCGGATCGATATGTGCAGCCACATAGGCTTCAAAAGCCGCCTTGAATGCCGGAATTTTTTCCTTCTCGAGGGTCAGTCCGGCAGCGTGGGTATGCCCGCCAAACTGGATCAGGTGTTCGGAGCAGGCTTCTATCGCGGTATGAATATCAAATCCATCAACAGAACGTGCCGAACCTGCGGCCTTATCCCCGGTTGAGGTAAGCACGATGGTAGGCCGGTAATATCTTTCAACCAGCCGGGAAGCCACGATACCGATCACGCCTTTATTCCAGTCGGGACCATATACCAGGGTGCTAAACTCCGAAGCAAAATTCGGATCTGCTTCACAAGCGGCTATGGCACTCGCCGTGATCTCGGCTTCGAACTCTTTGCGGGTATCGTTGGTAGTGTGAAGACGGGCTGCGAAGGTCTCTGCGTTGGCTGCCTCCTTTTCCAGCAGCAGATCTACGGCTCCATAGGCGTGTTCGAGCCTTCCTGCGGCATTGATACGCGGACCTGCATAAAAGACCACGTCGGTAATATCGTAACGTTTTTTGGGGCTCTTTTCGAAGGCTTTATTGAGGAGTCCATGTAAGCCGGGAGAAGGGTCTTTATTCAGCTTTTCCATACCCCAATAAGCCAGGATACGGTTTTCTCCGCGCATCTCCACGATGTCGCAGGCTATGCTCACGGCAACCAGGTCGAGGTATTCATAGACTGTTTCCACCGGAAGCCCCTCATCCATACATATGGCCTGTGCCAACTTAAAGCCCACGCCGCAGCCGGAAAGTTCTTTGTAGGGGTAGGGACAATCCTTTCGTTTGGCATCTAATACAGCTACGGCGGGAGGCAAAATATCTCCCGGGTTATGGTGGTCGCATACGATAAAATCAATACCGAGCTCTTTGGCGTAGGCGATATATTCCACCGATTTCACCCCGCAATCCAGGGAGATCATCAGGGTAAAGCCTTCTTCCCGGGCATATTCGATACCCGCCAGGGAGATGCCGTAACCTTCTTTGTTTCGGTCAGGAATATAATAGTCGCAGTTTGGGTATATGGAAAAAAGGAAGGAATAAAACAAGGTAACGGCTGTGGTTCCATCCACGTCGTAGTCGCCATAGACCATGATCTTTTCCCCGTTCCGGATGGCCTGTTTGATCCGCGAGACGGCCTTGTCCATATCCTTCATCAGGAAAGGATCGTGCAGGTCTTTTAATTCGGGACGGAAAAAGCGCCGTGCCGTTTCATAATCATGCACCTCACGCTGGGCCAGCAAAACCGCCAGGGCTTCGCTCACCTTGAGGGATTCCCGTAATGCGGCAACAATGGCCTCATCCGGAGTTTCCTTTTTCACCCAGCGCTTTTCCATGGCGGCAAGTTACTGCGCTAAGCATAAATTTGAAGGAGGGTCGCTTAAATTTGACAGGAATCTGATAAATTGCAGGGAATAGACCCTTCTAAATTCATTTACGAATGAGCTATCCAAAGACCCTGGTGCCGGAATTATACTGGTCGTTCTCCAATGGCGTGTTTGACGATGTTGAAACATTCCAAAGTGAACTCCTCGACTACAACGAAGACAATGAAGTGTATGTTTCGGCCTGGAACGATACCCTCCTCGAAAGCAAGGAGGTGATCGTTCAGTTTATCAATTATGCCGCTTTTGGAAATCTTGACGACGACGAATTTGATGAAGACAACAGCGACATTGAAATACTCATTGAGGCAAACGGAAACCTCAAAATAGGGGAATTTCTGTTTGCGCTGAATAATTTAGTTACTCCTCATCTGGAAGATGCCGATCATCATTTTTTTGAACGCCTTCTGTTCGCAGGAGACCCCGAAGGATCAGAACCCCCGAGGTATTTCCTGGATTTAGGATCCTAAACCCTTTCAGCCTATAGCCTATAGCTTAAAGCTTAAAGCCTACAGCCTAATTCCATTCCAAAAACTTCTGCTCAAAGACAGCCCAGTCTTCGCTGGTAAACAGCCCGTTCGCCTGAGGTTGTTTTACATAAATGGTGAGGTGGGTAATCGCATTGCCCTGGATAAACCCGTCAGCTTCCATTAGGATAATTCCCTTTTGTGCATTGGCAGCAGCCTGGCGTTCAACGGCTTCATTGCTCGTAACCTTAAAAGCTTTGTATTCCAACGCTTTTTCACCTTCATTGAAAAAAGCCACATAATGCCAGGAACCATTGATCATGGCACGGTCCACGTCTTTTAGCTCATACTTCTTCGCCCCTTTATCGGTGATATATTGGGCCATTTCGGTCCAGTTGGCGTGGATATAGAATTCCGATTTTTTGTCTGTTTTCCGGTAGATCCCGTAATACACGTCCTCTCCCAGATAGCTGTAAAAGTCGAAGTCGATGATCTGCATTCCGGCCTTTTGCTGTTCTTTCCAGTCGGCTTCAAAATCATCCCAGGAACCGATCCGTTTGAGTTCGGTACTTTCACCCGTTTTATCGTAAACAGCCACTACCTGTGGTCCTTCAGGGGTTTCTTTGATGGCGATATCACGTAGTGCATTGCCTGAAGCGATCCTGCTCGCTGCGTCGGTCTCAAATTCTTCGACATTCGCATAACTTTTCAAAGTTTGTCCGCCTGTTCCTTTCATCCATACCCCGCGGTAATAGGTTTTTCCTTTTTCTTCATAACACTCCAGGTCAACCAATGCTTTGTTAGGTGCGAGGGTCTTCCAGGCCGATAAGGGCAACACGACGCCCAGTCCGATAATCCAGATTATTTTTTTCATTCTTTTGTTCATATTGAACAGCCAAATTAAGGAATTCCGCCAACAAAAAATAAATTGAGAATTGCTTGGGCTACGTAGTAATATACTCCTATATTTGATTCACTCTCTATTTGGTTTGGTACCAATTGTCCGGTTGCCGGACAATAAAAATCCCGCGGCTCACGCCGCGGGATTCTACCAAGACAAACCATCAAACTCAATCTACATTGTCATGTAGAAAGCTATTGTTCTTTCTGATTTCGGGGCGTTTCTCCTCGTCTTCAAAAAGGGAGTATTTTGAAATATTCTGTTCGGCAGAAGGTTTAACTTCTTCGATATTCACCTTACGGCGCTGGTAGGCAGGCTGATCGTGCAGTTCATCCACCCCGTTAGGAGCAGTATATGCCGTGTTCAGGTTCCGCAATTGCTGCATCCTTTCTTTGATGCGACGGATACGTTCTGATTCCATTTCTTCTTCTGAAACTGGTTCAGCTCTTTTCTCTTCTTTGTTGGCGAGCGACTCCGTTCCATCGAACAGGTCCCTGCTTTCTTTGATCTCCTGCTGTACCGGCTCGAGGGTACCTACAATTTTATGATTGTTCTCGCGGAAGGTGTTTTCGCGTGATTCGAAGCCGGTAGCGATGATGGTCACCGATAACTTTTTACCCAGGGTGTCGTCTTTGCAATAGCCCCATTTGAGGTTAGCCGTACGACCCGCCTGTTCCTGGAAAAATTCATTGACCCGG
>JAKFCJ010000150.1:0-1697 GCA_036676705.1 Bacteroidota bacterium | reverse complement strand
TTTTTGGCGTTCAATTAATTAAAAAATAATGAATAATTGGTTAAAACGCAATGGCATTCACCTGGCCATCATAGGTATTTTTATTGCTTTATGTTTCGTTTATTTTAGTCCGGTATTACAGGGAAAGGCATTACCACAATATGATGTTTTGCAGGCACAGGCCATGCAAAAAGAGATCATGAAGGTGAAAGCCGAAACCGGCACCGCCCCTTTATGGACCAACGCCATGTTTGGCGGTATGCCTGCTTACCAGATCTGGGCGCAGTATCCGGGCAACATAACCACTTACGTTATTTCTTTTTTTAAAACCGTTTTCCCAAACCCGGTTGATACCTTATTATTATACCTGCTTGGCGCTTACCTTCTTTTTAGCGTATTGCGCATAAAGCCATGGCTTGCCGCGGCAGGCGCCATCGCCTTCGCGTTCTCCTCTTATAACTTTATTATCATTGAGGCCGGTCATAGCAATAAAGCCATGGCCATAGCCTTTTTCGCTCCAATCTTAGCCGGGATCATCTTAACCTTCCGCCGCCAGTATCTGCTGGGCGCTGCTTTAACGGCCTTATTCCTGGCCATAGAGATCCGCACCAATCATATCCAGATGACCTACTACCTGTTCATCGCCCTGCTTATTTATGTGGGAATTGAATTGTATCATGCCATCAAATCCAAAACCCTTAACGATTTCGGAAAGTCATTCGGCTACCTTTTCGTTGCCGCATTACTGGCCATGGCCGTTAACGCCGGGAATTTATGGACAACTTACGAGTACGGCCAGGAATCGATTCGCGGAAAATCCAACCTGACCACCGACAGCGCCATGCCGAACAACGGTGTCGACCGCGATTACGCATACCAGTGGAGCCAGGGCGTTGGCGAAAGTATTACCTTTTTAATTCCGAATGCATACGGCGGTGCTTCTACTCCGCAGCTTGATGAGAGCTCCGAAGTTGCAAAAACCCTTTCCGGACGCGGTGTTCCTACTGAACAGGCCGTAGGCTTTGCCAAACAACTCCCTACTTACTGGGGCGAAAAAACTTTCACTTCGGGCCCATGGTACTTCGGAGCAATTATCTGTTTCCTGTTTATCCTGGGATTATTTATTGTCAAGAACCGCATTAAATGGTGGATCCTTGCTGCGACACTGCTTAGCATGTTCCTTTCTTTCGGGAAACACCTTCCGTTTATATCCGACCTCTTCTTTAATTTCTTCCCGCTTTACAATAAGTTCCGCGCGGTTGAATCAACACTGGTTATAGCAGGCTTCCTGGTTCCCGTACTGGCTATCCTGGCGGTTAATGAAGTTGCCCTTCGCAGCAAACCCGCAGCCGAATTACAAAAGAAACTGATCTATTCCCTTGCGATAACGGGCGGCATCCTGTTGCTGATGATCCTAATTCCCAATGTCCTGCTTGATTTCAAGCCTTCCAATCACGAACAGTTTGTCGAGCAGATGATGCAGGTAACGGGCGGTGACCGCAGCTTTGCCGAAGCCATTGGCAATGCCCTTGTGCAGGATCGCATCAGCCTGGCACGAATGGACGCTATCCGTTCTCTCCTGTTTGTTTTATTAAGTGCAGTTTTAATCTGGGCAATGATCAGGCAAAAGATCAAGGCAGAATTTGCCTTTATTCTCTTCGCAATTGCAATACTGGCAGACATGTGGAGTGTTGACCGCCGATACCTGAACAAAGATA
>JAKFCJ010000149.1:0-3515 GCA_036676705.1 Bacteroidota bacterium | reverse complement strand
GGCCGCTGATATCGGATCGGTCGGCTTCGAGGCGGTGCAGGATGGCTTCGGCCCTGCTCAGGACTTTTGCGGGAACCCCGGCCATGCGGGCTACATGGATACCGAAGCTGTGTTCGCTGCCTCCGGGTTTCATCTTTCTTAAAAACAGCACATTCCCATCCGTTTCTTTGACGGTAACATGGTAATTCACCACGCCTTCCATCTTGGCTTCGAGCTCATTTAACTCATGGTAATGGGTGGCGAACATGGTTTTGGGGCGGTGTTCATGCACGGCTAGGAATTCGGAAATAGACCAGGCTAATGAAACGCCATCGTAGGTGCTGGTTCCCCGGCCGATCTCATCAAGTAAGACCAGGCTTCTTGCGCTGAGGTTATTCAGGATGGAAGCGGTTTCCATCATCTCGACCATAAAGGTGGATTCTCCTCCGGAAAGGTTGTCGGATGCGCCTACACGAGTGAAAACCTTGTCGACCAGCCCGATAACCGCTTTTTTTGCAGGAACAAAACAGCCCATCTGGGCCATGATAACTGCCAGGGCGCTTTGCCTTAATATGGCCGACTTACCCGACATATTCGGACCTGTCAGGATAATAAGCTGCTGGGAGGTGTTGTTCAGGTAGAGATCGTTCGGGATATAATTTTCACCGGGCTTGAGTTTCCTTTCAATAACCGGATGCCGGCATTCAATCAGGCTAAGTTCAAAATCATTGGTGATCTCCGGTTTGCTGTAGTTGTATTCTTTTGCCAGCCGGGAAAAGGTCAATAAACAGTCCAGGCGGGCCAATAATTGGGCATTTAACTGGAGACCGGAGATAAATTCAGCGGCAAAGGCCAGGATCTCCTGGTAGATCCTGGATTCAAGCAGGGCAATTTTATCCTCAGCCCCCATGATCTTTTCTTCATAGGTCTTCAATTCTTCCGTGATATAACGCTCGGCATTCACCAGGGTTTGTTTGCGTATCCATTCGGAGGGAACTTTATCCTTATGCACATTGGTCACTTCCAGGTAATACCCAAACACGTTATTAAAAGCTATTTTAAGCGAAGAAATACCTGTACGGTCGCTTTCCCGTTTTTGCATGGCTGCCAGGAAGCCTTTGCTGTTAAAAGCGATCTCACGCAATTCATCCAGTTCGGGATCAACTCCTTTTTTAACTACTTCCCCTTTGCCCAGGTTAACCGGTGCGTCTTCATTGAGCTGTGCCTCCAGCTTGTCGAGCAGGGCCGAACAGGGGTTTAATTGTTCACTCAGCGCCCGGAAAGATGGATGTTGCCCCTTGTTCAACACGTCTTTGATCGGGGCGATGGCCGCCAGGGAGCGTTTAAGCTGGATCATCTCCCTCGGGTTGGCCTTGTTCAGCGCCACTTTGGAAAGTAACCTCTCGAGGTCCCCTATTTCCTTTAAATGGCCTTCCAGGGTATCGGCTCCCGTCTTATTGCCAACAAACTCCTCCACCATGGCCAGGCGTTTTTCTATGGCGTCTTTATCCCGTAAAGGCATCAGCATCCATTTTCGCAACAGGCGCGAACCCATGGGGGTGCAGTTGCGGTCGAGGATATCCAATAAACTGGTGCCTCCCTCCTGGGTGGTAGAAACCAATTCGAGATTTCTTATGGTAAACCGGTCGAGCCACACATAGTCGCCCTGATCGAGCCTGGATAAACCCGTTATATGGCCGATTGCTGTATGATGGGTGGCTTCGAGGTAATGCAAACAAGCCCCGGCAGCAATGGCTCCCAAAGGCAGATCTTCTATACCAAAACCCTTCAGCGACTTGATTTTAAAATGATCGCCGAGTTTTTCGCGTGCATAATCCGCCCCAAAAACCCATTCATCCAGAGCATAGGTATACCACGAATCTCCGAAAATTTGGGCAAACTCATTCCGCAGTTTTTTATTGATGAGGATCTCTGTTGGCGCCAGGCTTTGCAAGAGCTTATCTGCGGCATCCGCCAATCCTTCGGTTACAAAAAATTCGCCTGTGGATATATCCAGAAAGGCCAGTCCGAAGCGACCTTTCTCCTGACTCATGGCGCAGAGGAAATTATTCCTGCGTGAATCGAGCACCTTGTCATTGTACGAAACTCCCGGAGTTACCAATTCGGTTACTCCCCGTTTTACAATGGTTTTGGTCATTTTCGGATCTTCGAGCTGGTCGCAGATGGCCACGCGTTGTCCGGCACGTACCAGTTTGGGCAGGTAGGTATCCAGCGAATGATGGGGGAATCCGGCCAGTTCGATCTCGGTGGCAGAGCCATTTCCTCGTTTGGTCAATACGATACCCAGGATCTTGGAGGCGGTGATCGCATCTTCTCCAAAGGTTTCATAAAAGTCGCCCACCCGAAAAAGCAGCAGGGCTCCCGGGTATTTTGCTTTAATTTGCGCGTATTGGCGCATTAAGGGTGTTTCAGTCGAAGTTTTAGCCAAAATAGAGTATGCCCCGCAAATTAAAGAATATCGAGTTAAACCGTCTTAGTCGGGAAGCATTCAAAAATGCACAAAAATCTCAAGTTGTGCTGGTATTAAATGATATCCGCAGCATGAGCAACGTAGGTTCGCTGTTCCGGACCGCAGATGCTTTTCGTGTTGAAAAGATTTGCCTCTGTGGCATTACCGGCAAACCTCCCCATAAAGATATCCGTAAAACCGCTTTGGGGGCTGAAGAAGCGGTGGCATGGGAGGGATTTGAAAATGTGCTTGATTGTATTGAAAGCTATAAACAAAAGGGCTATCTCATCCTGGCGCTTGAGCAAACGACTTCCAGCATCGACATACGAACCTTATCCATAGAAGGAAAAGCCTGTGTACTGGTACTTGGTAATGAAGTAGATGGCGTGAGTGATGAGGTATTGGCCGTATGCGATCATATTTTGGAAATCCCGCAGTACGGAACGAAACATTCATTCAATGTAGCTGTTTCCGGGGGAATAGCCTTATGGGAATTGTTATCCCGACAGCTTCCTTAGGTTGAGGTTGAGGTTGAGGTTGAGGTTGAGGTTGAGGTTGAGGTTGAGGTTGAGCAAAAAAGCCCCGAACAAGGTCCGGGGCTTTTGAATTTTCTATGTAAAAAACAGTTTATTCAATTATGAAGAACTGAACACGTCTGTTCGCTTGCAATGACATGGGGTCGGTACCTTTTGCGATCGGCACTTTTTCGCCATTGGATTGAACTTCGAGTGAATTTGGGTTAACACCAAAACTCTCTACCAATACTTTTTTTACTGCTTCGGCACGGGCCAAAGCCAGTTTCTGGTTGAGCTGTTCAGAACCACGGTAATCTGCATTTCCAATGATCAATATTTTCAGTCCGTCATTCCGTTTGATCACCTCGGCGATTCCTTGCAGGTCACTATAATGGATAGGCAAGATCTGGCTTTTTCCGGTCTCAAAAATGATGGCCGGCATATAACCGATACCACCGCCACCTTGTCCTAAATCACCTTTAGGAGCGAGTTTACGGGCCAATTCTTTGGTCATGATCGGAATACCCTGATGGTTAACCATATAGCTGGTA
>JAKFCJ010000148.1:0-6761 GCA_036676705.1 Bacteroidota bacterium | reverse complement strand
TCGTTTATTGCACATATGTTCCTCATCCCCGATAAACGGATCAAACAGACAGGTATCCTGCTTTTTGCCCTCACCTTCCACGCCCTTTTTATCGACCAGGGCCTCGGTCTCAACCTCCTTGCCACAGAACTTATTTTGGTCTCGGGCCTGTTTTACTTTCAAAAACCTAAAACAGAACCCCTCAACCTCAACCTTTACCTCCTGAGCTTATGGATAATCTCCCTCTTTAGCATACTCATCATCCATAGCCCATTAGCTATGGTCGTCAATATTAGTCTCAGCTTCCTGCTCGCAACACTGGCCTCAGCCGAATCCCAAAACCTGCTGGAAAATATTCTCCGGACTTTACTTCGTTTACTTCCCGTTGAAGAAAGAGAAAAAACAGACGTGAATTCAGGAAAAAAAGGAACCTGGGGATGGATCACTTTTTTGTTTATTCCCTTCCTCATCATCCTCGTATTTTTCCTCCTCTATGCCAATTCCATCCCCAACTTTTTATCCTTCTTCCATAACCTGTTCCTCTACCTTCCCGAACTGACCTTTCAAAGCGTCTTTCTGGTCGCCCTGGGTTTGTTCCTGGCCTACTACTTCTGGAAAAAAACAAAAGCGAGCGCCCTTTCCCTTCCATGGACGAATGAAACACAAAGACGGATCAAAGCGATAGGACTTCGTACCCTGGAAGGCGGTCTCCGTACCGAAGCACAACAATGGACATTCACCCTTTGCTGCTTACTTGTTCTCGGTATGCTGGCCCTGTTTTTCGATATCCGGTATATCTGGTTTTCGGGGATAGATGATAATTACGACCAGGCCCAATGGGCATTGCGACGTGGCACCGGTGCATTGATCATGAGCATTTTGGCTTCCATTTTTTTTGCGCTGTATGTATTTCGCGGAAACCTGCTTTTTTATGCACACCAGGTTTGGCTGAAACGCCTGACTTATGCCTGGCTGGTGCTCAATGCCTTACTTTGTATTTCCCTGCTCGTGCGAACCATCGTCTATGTACAGCAATTTAACCTGGCCTATAAACGTATCGGCGTGATCGTTTTTGTGGTCCTGGCCCTGTTCGGAATTGCCTCGCTTATATACAGAATGCTGCGCACAAAAAATTCCTGGTTCCTGATCCGGGTAAACCTGAATGCGATCCTTGCCTGTTTTGTGCTCTTGGCGTGTTTTAACTGGGATAAAGTCATCGTCACCTTTAACCTGAACCACCAGGAGGCCTATATGGATTATGATTTCCTGTATACCCGCGAATTGGCCACGGTTTTAGAAGCTGATTTTCCCGCAGAAGTAACGGATTCGCAGATCAGGGGAGCGAAGAATTTTTCCTGGCTGGTCAGTAAATACGGCCGGATTCCCTATAAAGAAATGCTCGATGCCCGGATCAGAGCCTGGAAGGCGAATCATAAAAACTACGATCTGAGATCCTGGAATTATCAGGATCACCGGACCCGGATAGCGATTGAGAAGTGGGAGGGAAACTAATTCTCCTCGCCGCAGCCTTCCGTTGCCGGTATTTGGCCGCAAACGCCACAGGCAACACCTTCTTTCGCCAAAAGCGGGTTTTTTCCGGCACATCCACCGTGTACACTGGAGTCTTTGATAAAAAATAAACGAACGGCAAAACCCGCAAAGGCAATGCCCATGATCGATATGGCCAATAGGATGGTTGTCATAGTCTTACAAATATACTGGTACGATTTTGGATAATCAGAAATTGCTTTAACTTTGTTTAAATGCGAAAAAGCTACTCTTTCCTCCGCAAGAATCGTGTCAAAATCATCCTTATCGGACTGATAGTAGGAAATCTCGCGCTTTATCACCTTACCTCCTCCATTTTTCTGAAAAACAAAAAGGCCGAGGTACAGGAAGAAGACAAAAACAAAACCTCCTACTTCCAGGGTGGCGTTTACATTATCCATCTCGGCAATGCTGTGGTCGACTATTTCCGTCTCTTTGGCGAGAAAGACGACCGCCAGTCCTATTAATTTTCGCATTCTTGTAACATGTTCCGCCTTGCGAACTGGTTCAATCAACTTCGAAAAACCGGTTACCATCACCTGCTGTTCTGGCTGTTTTATATGGCCTTTTGGGTCCTTACTTCTTTCGACGACCAAAGCTCCTTTCAGCTGAGGTTGCAGAACGTAGGGGTTACGCTCTTTTTTCACGCACTGGTCACCTATTTTAACCTCTATTTCCTTATCCCGGCACTGCTGCAGAAGAAGTTATACGTCAGTTATTCACTGGCCCTGCTCCTGAGCATAAGTTTGGTTTGTTATCCCATCCTGTATATCCTTTATCTGCTCAACCGTGATTTTGCCAGTACAGCCCTGGTATGGAATTCCCGCTTCTTTTTTGTGAATGCCATGGGCGTTTCGTACACGGTCATCATTACCACGGCTTCTAAATTATTTTTCGACTGGTTCAAAAAAGAAAACGAAGCCCGGGAACTAAGCATACTCAACAGGGAAACCGAATTGAAATACCTTAAAAACCAGATCAATCCCCACTTTTTGTTCAATTCCCTGAATAACCTCTATTCGCTGAGCCTAAAAAAATCCGACCAAACCCCGGAAGTTATTCTTAAACTTTCTGAAATTTTACGTTACCTCCTCTATGAATCGGCCTATGATAAAGTTCCGCTGGCCAAAGAGCTTAATTACCTGAAAAATTATATCGAAATTGAACGCCTCCGTTTCGGACACCGTGCAAATATTACACTGGAACTGGACGGATCTTTTGAAAAAGCCCGTATTGAACCTATGCTCTTAATTCCCTTTGTGGAAAACGCTTTTAAGCATGGTTTGGGAAATTCAACAGAGGCGGGTTTTATAAACGTAGCTGCACAGTTGACGGATGAGTGGTTTTTTTTTAGCGTCAGAAACAACGTTTTGGACCCCAAAGTGGTCTTTAACGTATCTGAAGGGGGCATTGGAAACCAAAATGTTGAAAAACGTTTGGAGCTTTTGTATCCCGGAAGGTATGAACTGAACCAAACTAAATCCGACGAACAGTACGAAGTTCAACTCAAACTTAAGCTTGAATGAAGTTAAACTGCATTATCGTCGATGATGAGCCTTTAGCCCAGGATGTCATTGAATCTTATCTGGAATCCGAACAGGATATTCAACTGTTACGGAAATGCCAAAACGCGATCGAAGCCCGGGAAGCATTAAAAACGCTGCCCGTTGACCTGATCTTTCTCGACATTCAAATGCCGGAGATCTCAGGTATTGACTTCCTGCGTTCGCTTGAGTCGCCGCCCATGGTCATTTTTACCACCGCGCATCCCAATTTTGCGGTAGAAGGATTTAACCTCGACGCGGTCGACTACCTGATGAAACCCATTTCTATTGACCGATTTAAAAAAGCCGTGAAAAAAGCCAGAGAACTTTACCAAATGAAACACCAGCCTCTTACTTTCAGCATGCCTGTAGAAGGAGAAGATCACTTTTTTGTAAAAGCCGATCAAAAACTGGTGAAACTTCGCTATGACGACATCCACTATGTCGAAGCCCTCGCTGATTATGTGAAAATTCATACCAATGAAAAGCGCATCATCACCCTGCAAACCATGAAAAAGATGGAGGAACGCCTCCCGAGCGACCGCTTTATCCGCGTTCACCGCTCCTTTATCGTGCGTATTGGAGAGATCAAATCCATCTCCGGAAACAAAATTGAACTCGGAGAACAACAAATTCCAATTGGTAAAAATTATAAAAGCAGCCTATACGAATACCTCTACGCAAACAACATTCTTAATTAGAGTTTTCAGTTTTCAGTGTTCAGTTTTCAGTGTCCTACACCAATTCTGCTGAACACTGAAAACTGAACACTGAAAACTCCTTGTTTTTCGGTTACTTTGAGGGCGATGACCGATGCCCGATTAATAGCCTTTGAACGTTTGTTGACCATCATGGACGAACTCCGTGAAAAATGCCCCTGGGATAAAAAACAAACGATGGAAAGTCTGCGCCATCTTTCGATCGAAGAGGTGTATGAACTGAGTGAAGCGATCCTTCGAAAGGACAGCCAGGAAATAAAAAAGGAACTGGGAGATGTTTTGCTCCATATTGTATTTTATGCACGGATTGCCTCCGAAACAGGCGATTTTACCATAACCGAGGTGATGAATTCGCTTTGTGAAAAACTCATCGTACGCCACCCGCATATTTATGGGGATGTGATCGTAAAAGATGACGACGATGTAAAACGGAACTGGGAACAGATAAAAATGAAGGAAGTCGGAGGTAATAAACAACTGCTTGCAGGGGTTCCTGCTTCTCTGGCTTCCCTGGTAAAGGCCTACCGCATGCAGGAAAAAGCGGCGCAGGTGGGTTTCGACTGGCCGGATAAACACCAGGTTTGGAAAAAAGTGGAAGAGGAGTTGCTGGAATTTGAAACGGCAACCACAGCCAAAGACCGGGAAGAAGAATTTGGAGACCTGCTTTTTGCCCTTGTTAATTATGCCCGTTTTGAAGGGATCAATCCGGATGACGCCCTCGAAAAAACGAATATTAAGTTCAAACAACGTTTTGAATATATCGAGTCCAAGGCCGAGGCTGCCGGACTGGAAATGAAAAAGATGACCCTGGAAGAAATGGACATTTGGTGGAATGAAGCAAAGACCAAAGAAAATAAGCAAGCATGAAATTCGTTAGCCTATCTACCATGCGCACGCTAATCAGCAGTATTTCCTGCTTTCTCCTTCTTTCTGCCTCGGCGCAAATAGGAGGAAGGGGGGCTTATTCGTTTTTGAATCTCCAGCCCTCGCCCCGTCTCGCCGCCTTAGGTGGAGCACCCATTGCCATAGCCGACTCCGATCCGAATATCGGTTTTGTGCTTCCTTCCCAGCTTTCATCCGCCATGCACCGGCACCTGGCCATGAATTATGTGAATTATTTCAGCGATATCAATATTGGACAGCTGAATTATGTGAAACATTACGATTCCCTGGGAACTTTTTCCCTGGGAATGCTGTATACCAACTACGGAAAGTTCGTTGCCCGGGATGCCCTGGGGAATGAAGAAGGGATTTTTCGCGCCGCCGACTATGCATTCCAGGCCGGTTATGGGAACCAGATCGGGAAGTGGGGCTATGGCGTCAATGCCAAATTGATCTATTCCCAACTGGAAAGTTATAAGAGTTTTGGAACGGCCCTGGATCTTTCCGGTTCCTATACTTCCGACAGCGGCCTTTTTTCTACTGCGCTGTTGATCCGGAATGTAGGCCTTCAGTTAAAGACCTATACCGGTATCCGTGAACCCCTTCCTTTTGAAATACAATGGTCTTTTTCAAGAAAACTGAAACACGCTCCATTACGGCTGATCGCTGTTGTGCATAATTTACAAAGCTGGAAAATAGGCTATATCAATACGAACGACCGTTCTCAAAACCTGAGTTTCGACGACCAGGACAAAGAACAAAAGGTCGGCTTTGGTGATAATGCCTTTCGTCATGTGATTCTGGCAACGGAACTGGTATTCGGTCCGAACTTTATGGTCAGGGTGGGCTATAACCACCAACGCCGGGCAGAAATGACCTGGGATGAGGGCAAAGGACTGACCGGTTTTTCATGGGGGGTAGGCATAAAAATATCGCGCCTTCGCTTCGATTATGCCCTGGCTTCATTCTTTCCGGGCAAAAGCAGCCATCAATTCGCTTTAACCCTCAATCTCGAGGAATTCAAAAAAAAGTAAAAATTGTGCAGGATACTTGCAACCCGGAACACCGGATACGCATCTAGCATTCAGTAAGGAGAGGAACCTTTTATGACAGAGCAGGAAAGGAGCATAGTGCAAGGGTGTCTGAAAGGGGATAAAGCTTTCCAAAAACTGTTGTATAACCAGTATTCGCAAAAGATGTATTCCGTTTGTTTACGTTACAGCCAGGGGCAGGATCAGGCCAAAGACTTTCTTCAGGAAGGTTTTATCCGGGTCTTTCAAAATCTGGCATCTTTCAAAGGTGAAGGGTCTTTTGAAGGTTGGATACGGCGCATCATGGTGAATGGATGTTTAGAAGCACTCAGGAAACCGGAAAACAAGATCTTTCATGAAGATGTCAATGATTTTGAATCCGAACTGAGCTACTCACCGGAAATGCGAAAAATGGATGTTCAGTTCGTGCTGAAAAAAATTCAGGAACTGGCACCCGGTTATCGGGCAGTTTTTAACCTTTTTATTGTAGAAGGGTACCAGCATCAGGAAATCGCCGAAATGCTGGGGATCAGTGAAAGCACATCGAAGTCCCAACTCTCCCGGGCAAGAAAAATTTTACAGGAAATGCTATCAGGAGAATATTCTCATATCCATGAAAACGAATAATCCATATACCCCCTTTGACGAGCAACTGCGCGAGCAGTTGGCTTCGCTCGATCCGGAAGTTCCGGAAGGAGTTTGGGAGGCGATGGAATCTTCATTGGATGCCCTCAATCAAAACCTTCAGTTCGATGCTGCCATTCGTGAAACGGTGGAGCAAGTCAATATTCCCGCTCCGGAAGGTGTTTTCCAGGCAGTACAAAGCCAGCTTGGAAGCGGAATATTCGGAAGCGGCCTTTCCATCGCCGGCGATGTCGCAAGAATGCGACCGCAACGATCAGAGCCAGATCGGCATGGACATGTGCGCGGGCGCCGATTTCAAGGCATCCGACGAAAAGCTCAATGCCGACTACGCCGAGATAATGAAGCGGCTGTCGGACAATGCAGATGCCCGCAGGCTCCTGCAGGAGTCGCAACGCGCCTGGATCGCTTTCCGC
>JAKFCJ010000147.1:0-2217 GCA_036676705.1 Bacteroidota bacterium | reverse complement strand
GGGTTGGATCCAAGGAAATTCTCCATCTGATCGGGATACGCTGCCACTACTACGGCGAGGTCACCGGGACCATGCGACATTTCTTTCAGGATCACTTCTATGGCTTCCCTTCCGAAATCCTTAGAATCATCGTCTTTTCTGGCCAGGGCATAAGCTTCATCGATAAACAAAACGCCGCCGCGCGCCTTTTTAATGGCCTCTTTGGTTTTCGGCGCTGTTTGTCCGATGTATTCGGCTACCAGGTCTCCCCTGTCGACTTCGTGCACGTGACCTTTGGAAAGGAGTCCCATTTGTTTATAGATCTTCCCGAGCATCCTGGCCACGGTGGTTTTTCCCGTTCCCGGATTGCCTTTAAATACCGCATGGAGGAAAACCTTGTCGGTATCATGGAGGCCTTTTTCCCTTCTTAACTTAATGAATTTGAGGTAATTGGTATATTCCCTTACTTTACGTTTGATGGTTTCGAGTCCGATGAGTTTATTGAACTCCTCCATTACCTCTTCGAGACTTTCCGGACTGTTTTCTTCCGGAGTTTCTTTGGGTTGGAAATCCTCTTCCAACAGGAATTCGGAACTGCCCTCGGGGAAGAAGGTGGTAAAGTCGTCTTCGGTGGCTTCTTCGTAGTCGTAGCTCACTTTAAAAGGCACCACAGCAACCAGCTGGTTCATAAAGATCACATGGATCAGGTATTCATCATTGGCCCAGGTCCCTTTGTTTTCCGAGCCCCAGCCCACGGTGCAGATGATCTTCTCATCCTGGGGGTAGACAAACAGGAGTTTGTCGATCTTCCCGATGAGTTGTCCGGTTTTGGTTTTGAAGTGAAAAACCAGCTCGCAGGACCAGTAATCGTAATTTTTTATGAGGTTTTCGGCCGTGAACTCCGCCCAGATATAGCGGCTGTCCTGGCCGTTAAATACCTTAAAGAACTTCCGGTCGCGGGGCTTGGTATTGCTATCCGGACCTTCGTAGAGTTTAATGGTTTCGAGTTCAAAATAGGGATTAAAGGATTTGAGGACCATTCCCTCTTTTTCGATATAGAAATAACGTTCAGCCAGGAATTTCCCGTCGACATGGGCTTCCCACCGGTAAGAACCTCGTTTCCAATACGTTCCGGGTTCTTTTACGCCCCAGCCCTCCCGGATAAAGATGATATTTTCCTCTTTCCGTATGGTGCGGTCGCAGTTGAGCGAACAAATTTCTTTATTGTCGGAACTGAAACATTTCAGCTCGAGTTTGAGGTCCCAGTCCTTCTCATCGAACAGTTTATTGAAGAAGGAAACTTCACAATAAACGTAGGATATTTCGGATTCATCGAAGACCTGCCGGTAATTTTTCTCGTTGTTAGCAAGCCATTCGGTGGAACCAAATACTTTTATATCGCGGTATTTATAATGGGTATTATCAGGCATAATTCGAATTCGGGTTCAATTTAGGAAGAATGCTGAAAAGACCGTTCCAGACTTGCGTTTTTTTCTCATTTTAAAATAAAAATTGCCCGGTAATTGCAAGGAAAGGATTTCTGCCTATTTTTGCAATCCCATTCACACCTGGAGAGTTGCCTGAGTGGTTAAAGGAGCGGTTTGCTAAACCGTGAACGCGTAAGTGTTCCGTGAGTTCGAATCTCACACTCTCCGCAAACGAAATAAAAACCGGCCCCGAAGGGTCGGTTTTTTTTATTATGGCGAGTCTGAGCGAGGATACAGAATATAGAATAGTTGAAGAATCTTTGTGGCGCTCAAGCGAGTCGTAATAAAAAAAAGCGATCTGCGTTAGCAGTGCCGGTTTTTATTTTGTTTGCAGCCCCCCACAAAAGATCACGCCAGTAATCTCACACTCTCCGCCTTCGCCCGCCCTAGCTTCGACTACGGCGGGTTTTTTATTGAAGTTTTTTCTCCCCACCTAGTGAATTGAAGCTACCTTTCCATCATTTGCCATGAATTAGTTAACTTTGAATCCGGCTACGATAGACTTAATAAGCACCAAAATGAACATGCAAACGGAGAAAATGAAAATCATGAGAATGATCATGGATATTGAAGATAAAACTATCATCGATCAGCTTATGGCCTTTTTTCAAACACGTCCGACAAGTAAGGAATGGTTTAATGAGCTGCCTGATGCCGTTAAAGCCTCTGTTGAAAAAGGTTTAGCCGAATCGAAACGAGGTGAGGGCATTCCGCATGCAGAGGTTAAACGCAAGTATGAAAAATGGCTCTT
>JAKFCJ010000146.1:0-11752 GCA_036676705.1 Bacteroidota bacterium | reverse complement strand
GCCCTGTGACCAGGTAGCCGAAGTAGTGGGTGTAAGCTATCAGGAAAACGAACCCCAAACAGAAGGACATTACCTGAACATCAACGGGAATGTCTATGCCGTGCAAGGGGATCTGGCGGATGAATTTCAACAATATCCGATCGGAACCCATGTAACGGTGTCGGCTTCAAAGAGCCATGACTGCTATCTGCCTACGGTGATCACATATCCGAACATTGTTGGATGCGTGGAATTGACCTGCATTTCTCCACTGAACATTATCACCTACTAAACTCAAATCGGGGCATTTGAAAAGGTCACCTTGTGTGGCCTTTTCGTGTTTGGCTTCACGCGAATATGCTTACCTTTGCCGCGCATTTATGGTCATTGAAGTAGTCAAATCAAAGATACACCGGGTAAAGGTCACCCAAACGGAACTTCATTATGTAGGCAGCATCACCATCGACGAAGCGTTGATGAATGCTGCCAATATTATCGAACACGAAAAGGTTCAGATCGTCAATATTAACAACGGACAACGTTTCGAAACCTACGTGATCAAAGGAAGAAAGGGCAGCGGTGAAATTTGTTTAAACGGACCAGCCGCCCGACTCACTGCCGTGGGCGATGTGATCATCGTCATTTCCTATGCGCATATGGATTTTGAGGAGGCAAAAACCTTCAAACCGTGGATGGCTTTCCCTGACGAAAACAACAAAGTTCATTAAGCCGGTAAAATGAAAAAGATACTCCGCTATTCGATTTTTATTTTGATAGGTGGCTTGTTTATTTTTCTGGCTTTTAAAGATCAGGATCCCATAAAACTTTGGAACGACATCAAATCGGCCAACTTCATGTGGATCGGGTTTGCCTGGATCGCCGGGATGATCAGTAACTACAGCCGGGCTGCCCGCTGGCTCATTATCGCAGAACCTCTTGGCTATAAGCCGAAACTTTCTACCAGTTTTCATGGAGTCATGGTAAGCTATCTGGTCAACTTCGCCATTCCCCGTGGAGGAGAACTTACCCGTGCCGCCATGGTCAGTAAAGCGGAAAAAATGCCCATAGGGATTGTGATCGGTTCGGTTGTGGCTGAACGGGTAATGGACCTCATTTTTATGATGCTGATCATTCTCCTGGCCCTTACTATTCAATACGACACCATTACCGACTTTTTTGTTTCAAGCAAGGATAAACCCGGAGAAGGCGGGAGCAAAATTTGGTTGCTGGTCCTGCTCGGTGTGCTGGGCATTTTGGGTATTCTCTTTTTGATCTATAGAAAACGACTTGATCATATCAACTTTTTCAAAAGGGTCAATGCCCTCTACGAAAGTTTTTTGGAGGGAATAAAAGGGTTAACCCGGATCAAACGTCCGATCGCCTTTTTTGTCCATTCTGTGGTTATATGGGTATGTTATTACCTGATGGTGTACTTCTGTTTTTATTGCATCCCGCAAACCAGCGGCTTAGGTGCGGCAGCCGGCTTAACGGTGTTGGTTACCAGCACCCTGGCAGTTGTACTTCCTTCTCCGGGTGGAGTAGGTACCTTCCACTATTTTGTTCCGATCGCCCTTACGCTTTATGGTATAGATGCGAAGGACGGGCTCACCTATGCAACCATTGCCCATGCCGCCCAAATGCTGATGTTTATCTTGTTTGGCACGATCAGCCTGGTGACCATGATCATAACGCAACGTAAAAATTTAAGTGAATAAGAGGCATGGAAGATTTTACCAGAAAAATCATTACCACCCCCGAAAAGCTAAACAGCCTGCTGGAAAAATGGAGCGATCAGCACGATAAGATCGTATTCACCAATGGCTGTTTTGATATCGTTCACAAGGGCCATATCGACTACCTGCATAAAGCATCCTTGCTCGGCACAAAATTGATGGTTGGGGTAAACTCCGATACCTCCGTCCAGGCCATCAAAGGACCCAACCGTCCGGTGCAGGATGAAAGCTCACGTATGTTCGTCCTGGCTTCCCTCGAATTTGTAAATGCCGTTGTCCTGTTTAACGACGCAACTCCCTTAAACCTGATCAAAAAAGTTCGCCCCGATGTGCTGGTTAAAGGAGCCGATTATAAGCCCGAAGAAATTGTGGGCTACCATGATGTAAAATCCTGGGGTGGAGAGATCCATACGATCGAATTCCTGGAGGGCTATTCTACGAGCAGAATCATTCGTAAAATCCTGGAAGGCTAGTGTTCAGGGTCTTGTCCTAATAGTAGTGCCGTCATGGTGAGCTTGTCGAACCATAGGCACTGGCAGGTCCGGCCTATCCTTCGGCAAGCTCAGGATGACGGCCTATGGAGCGGAGTCCTCAAATCCTCCCTACTTCCCGTCTTCCTTACCCTTTTAAAACTCCTGTCTGCTCCAGTGTTTAAAGAAGGCCTTTTGCTCCTTTGTGGCAGCTTCCATTTTTCGCACACTGTATTTCCTGAAATAGGATTCGCCAGTTGCAACCATTTCGATCATTTTACTGCCTTCGATGCTATTCCATACCAACATGGTACTTCCCATGGTAAAGAGTTGGTTCCAATCCGTACCCGGACTGGCCGGTGTATTGTTGATGAGGATGATCTCGTCATTGAGGCTTAGTCCCGATTTTTCAGCGGGGGAATCTTCTAAAATGGCTGTTACCAACACCTTTGGCCCGCCACTTAATTTAAAGCCGTAGCGCGATTCATGGATAACGGAGGAAGCTTCATCCTGAATTTCACAGCCGATCGACCAAAGGCTTTCTGGAAGGAATTTTTCGATATTGCCCTTGCCGTTGTAAAAATCTGCGAAGAAATAGGCGAAGGATTTTCCGGCGATCTTTTCGATGAGCTCCTGAAAATTTTGTTCGGTGTACGGCAGGCCTTTTTTATAAAAATCATGGTACAAACGGTTCATCACGGTATCCAGGGATCCCTCATTTTGGGTAGCATACCGGATTTCGAGGTCGAGCATAAAGGCGGCAAGCATGCCTTCGGTATAGATGCTTACTTTCCTGCCCGGTACTCCCGGAACATAGCCATCGAGCCAGGTATCAAAAGAAGAGTCCGCAACGGAATAATTGTAGCGCCCTTCATTGTCGTAATGTTTTTGGAGATCAGCGTTGAACTGCTTTAAATACTCATGATGGCTCCATACACCTGAGCGTAATAACGTATAATCTCCGTAATAGGTGGTTATTCCTTCATAAACATAACCCAGGCGGCTGTAATTTTCACCGGTAAAGGAATAGGGAAACATTTCAGCGGGACGTATCCGCTTCACATTCCAATAATGGAACAACTCATGCGAACAGATGGCCATAAATTCCTGATGGCGATCGGGAGTATGAAATTCATCCCCGGGACCCATGGCAATAACAGTTGAAGCATGATGTTCAACACCATGATGGAAGCGCGTGGGAAGGAAAAGGAACAGGTAATGGAATTCTGGACTTTCCATCTCACCAAAGATCTGAATTTGTTCCCGGGTATAAGCTTTTGCCTGTTCGATAAAGCGGGGAATATTCAAACGATGATGCCCTTGTATCCATATATGGAATAAATGATCATCAACTGCAAAATTATGGTGCTCCAGATCCGGAGATGCAATGATGGGTGAGTCGGCAAGTTCTTCGTAGCCGGAGGCATACAGGCGAGTGCCTTCATTTCGCATGCTGCTCGCGATCAAATAGGTGTCGGGAACATTCAGGATGACCTCACAAGGTTTTTCGGCACGTGCAGGGTCGAATACCAGGCAATTGACCGGGTTAATGTAGAGCAGTTTTTTACCGCAAAACGTAGAGCCCGCATCCAGGTTGGCTGCGAAATATTCATACTTCACGTGAACCCGTTTTTTCCCCTGGCAAGTTACCAGCCAACGGTCCTTCGTCACTTTTTTACAAGGAAGATTTTCACCATCTTCTCCGAGCACCTCGAACTTGCGGATGTTTTTGGCAAAGTTTCCGATCTCATAACGACCCGGCCTCCAGGCTGCCAGTTGAATTTCCATTTCTTCGCGGCCTTCGGCATCAAAATCAGCAATAATGGAGATAAAACGGCTTCCTAAACGGGTAGGACTGAGTGTATAAATCATGTGGCGAATTTACTGGTTATTCCATTTCTTTTCGGAACTTTAAGGCCATGCGATTGAGTTGGTTTGTAATGTCCCTTTTATTGGTGAGCTGTAGTCCAAAGGAAAAGAATGCACCTTACCTTTTCCCAAAAACGCCGTTTGGCGAAGTTCCTCAACCGGAACGGAATGTGGCCAGCCAAAAGGGGGTTGAACTGGGTAAAAAATTATTTTTTGATAAACGAATTTCGAAAAATGGCGCCGTTTCCTGTGCTACCTGTCATCATGCCGATAAAGCCTTTAGCGACGGGATGGGATTAACCCGCGCCGGAGTGTCGGGCAAAGCACTCTTGCGTCATGCCCCGGCTCTTTTCAACCTGGCCTGGTACGATGGATTGTTTTGGGATGGAGGCTCAAATAATCTGGAATCCCAGGTTTTTGGTCCTTTAATACATCCGGATGAAATGGGAATCAATCCTGGCGAGTTGGTAAAAAAATTACGCTCTGACAGCGAATACCCGGCTTTGTTCAAAGAAGTTTGGGGAACCGACAGTATCACGTCCCAACGATTCGCTCATGCCATTGCCCAATATGAAAGAACCCTGCTCAGTTATCATACTCCTTATGACCACTGGAAGGCCGGAGAAGGGACGCTTAGCGAGCCGGAACTCCGGGGATATGCCGTTTACCAGACATTTTGCTCAAGTTGCCATACGGAAGGTTTGTTTACGGACCTGAGCTACCATGCTAACGGAATTGATTCACAGATTACCGCTCCGGGTTTTGAGCTGATAAACCTGGGGCGTTACCGTGTCACACTTGACCCGAAAGATATTGGAAAGTTCAAGACACCCTCCTTAAGAAACCTGGGATTCACGGCTCCTTATATGCATGATGGACGTTTTGTTGAGCTGGACGAAGTGCTCGATCATTATTTTAAAGAACATCGGAATAACAGCCTGGCCGATGAAATTTTGAAGACTAACGCCTATACGGATGTTAGTCAACAGCAAAAAAATGACCTGAAAGCTTTTTTGTATGCGCTGAATGATACCACTTTCGTGAAACAGCAGCCTTAACGAAGACGGGTTCGGTTTTTTCTCCAGTTGCTTTCATTGCCCAACTGCATGGCACTCTGTTGTCCGGGTTTTTTATCCTGATGGAACAGCGCAGCGGCAATGGCAGCAGCCATTGCTTCATCCTCATTTTCCGTTTTTAAGGAATCCGGAGTAAAATAGGTGTCGATAAATTTGGTATCAAAAGTCCCCGCACAAAATGCCGGATGGTTCATCACCCATTCACCGAAACCTAATGTCGTGGTGATACCGGAAATTTCATATTCGGCAATGGCCCTCTTCATCCGCTCAATGGCCGTTGTTCGGTCGGCAGCATGAACGATAAGTTTGGCGATCATGTTATCATAATAGATCGGAATATCCATGCCTTCCTCAAATCCGTCATCCACCCGAACACCGGTACCCATGGGAATTCTGTAAGTCTCGAGTTTCCCCACTTCAGGCAGGAAATTATTAGCCGGATTTTCAGCACAAATGCGCAGTTCAATAGCGTGGCCATTGATAGCAAGGTCATCCTGCGTATAACCCAAAGGTTCGCCCGCGGCAATACGAATTTGTTCCCTTACCAGGTCGAGGCCGGTGATCATTTCTGTAACCGGATGTTCAACCTGCAGGCGGGTGTTCATCTCCAGGAAAAAGAAATTCATGTTTTCATCCACCAGAAATTCAACCGTACCCGCGCCTGTATAGTTGCATGCTTTTGCCACGTTAACGGCAGCCGTACCCATCCGCTTTCTGAGCTCAGGAGTTAACACGGCTGATGGTGCCTCTTCCACCAGTTTTTGATGGCGGCGTTGTATGGAACATTCCCGTTCAAAAAGGTAAACAATATTGCCCTGGTTGTCGCCCAATACCTGAATTTCGATATGGCGCGGAGAGCCGACATATTTTTCGATAAAGACAGCCCCGTCGCCGAAGGAAGCGGTGGCTTCGGAAACAGCCATTTTCATCTGTTCTTCAAATTCACCCGCGTTTGTCACCACGCGCATGCCTTTTCCGCCGCCGCCTGCCGAAGCTTTGATCAGAATGGGATAGCCAATTTCAAGGGCTACCTTTTTGGAGGCTTCAATATCGGTAATGGCCTTGTCGATACCCGGTACCATCGGAACTCCATAGGCTTTTACGGCCTCTTTGGCGCCCAGCTTGGATCCCATGATATCCATGGCTTCCGGACTGGGGCCGATAAACGTAATTCCGGCTTCCTTTACTTTTCTGGCAAAGGAGGCATTTTCCGAAAGAAAGCCATATCCCGGATGGATGGCATCAACGCCAAGTTGTTTGCTGATCTCCAGGATCTTGTCGCCAAGCAGGTACGATTGGTTGGAGGGCGGCGGACCGAGCAAAACGGCCTCATCGGCAAAACGCACATGTTTTGCCTGCCGGTCGGCTTCTGAATAAACCGCAACCGTTTTTATGCCCATTTCCTTTGCCGTGCGCATAACACGCAAAGCAATTTCACCTCTGTTGGCAACAAGAATTTTTTTCATTATGCCAGTTTTGGTTCCTTGATCATGGGCAGTTTTACGAATTTTTCTTCGCGGTGGGAAACCTTTTCAAAGCCAATGATACCTCCGGCTGATTGGGCGATGTAGGTAGCAAAGTTTAACAGGCTCCTGTAATATTTCACACTGATACGGGCATCCATTTTCGCAAGGATCGTATTCAATTTGCTCAGTTCGGCGACAATTGTGTCTTCCCGCTGGTTTAACGTTTTTGGCAGGGTATCGATAAGCGTGTTTAAGCGGGTTTCAAAATCACCTTCGATTTTTTGATAGAGATCCTGAATATCAATCGACTCCGAGTAGGTTTTTGTATGAACAAGCTGCAGGGAACGCCTGATTTCGGTTTCGGTAATGGTGTCGTCGGCACCGGCAATTAAAATAGTAATGTAAGCAGGAGCGTTCAACACAAGCTCTTTTTCCGCCACGTTCAGTTTTTCCAGTTGATATAACATAGTTTTGCTAAAATTCGCGCTCGAAATTAAGAAAATTTGGTGGTATGAAGTGGGTCCAGGTAAGGTGGTTATTTATTAAGGAGCTAAAACAGGAGTGGCGCCAACGTTTTGCCGTCCAGGGAATTTTGCTTTATGCGCTGGCAGCCACCTATGTGGTGTACCTTTCCCTTCATGTTTTAGACCGGCCTGCCTGGAATGCCTTGTATTGGGTCATCCTCATTTTTTCGGCCGTGAGTGCCATTGCGAAAAGTTTTTTGCAGGAAAGCAGGGGCAAAATGCTCTACCTCCATCAAATGGTTCATCCTGCCAGCCTCCTGACAGCCAAGATCCTCTATAACTCTTTGCTTATGGTTATTATTTCCATGTTGGTTTTGCTGGCCTATAGCGTTTTGCTGGGTCAACAGGCCGAACACCTGGGCTGGTTTATTGCGGCGGTTTTAATTGGAAGTGCCTCATTTTCTGCTGTGTTAACCATGGTCTCGGCGATCTCGTCAAAAACCGGAAATGGCCATTTGATCATGCCGGTATTGAGTATTCCATTATTGATCCCCCTGCTGTTAATCGCCGTAAAGGCCAGCAAAACAGCTGTCGACGGACTGGATATCACCCTGCTTTATGATGATCTTTTTGTGATGGTCTTGTTTTATGGAATGGTAAGCCTCATGGGTTATATCCTCTATCCCTGGCTCTGGAAAGAATAAAAAAAAGGCGACCAGGGGCCGCCTTTTTCTACTAAGAAGATCCTGTTTAGTTTCCTCCAAAGAAATATTGAATTCCGAAAGTAACGCTGCTCAGGTCAAAGTTTACATCCATACCTGAAGTTTTGGACTCCATGGTTGTACCACCTGACTCGGAAGTGGTTTTAGAACCTGTCCATCCGAGGTTACCCACTGTCATGTCAAAACCGAAGTTTTCGGTTGGGAAGAAAGTGAAACCGGGACTGATGCCGATGGTATTCATCGTAGTTTTTGGTCCTTCCGTTTCGGTTCCTCCCTGGGTAGATGTTGAAGAGAAGCCAGCCATGGAATAGCCCAATTGGCCAAAGAAATAAAAATTGTCGCTTACGGGCACATAATAACGAGCAAATACGCTCACGCCATAGCCATTCATTTTTACTTCAGGATCAGCAGTGTCAACAGGTGTAAGTTTGCTTCCCATAACGGAAAAACCAATTCCAACAGCAATGTTGTCGCTTAGGAAATAACCGCCTCCCAGTCCGAAGGTACCACCGGAGGTTTTGTCGTGTTCTGAGGTTACCGTAGTTCCACCAGAAGTAACAGAGGTTTCTCCACTCTCTGAATAGAAGCTTCCAAATCCGGTCACAAAAATGCTGCCGGCTTGAACCTGGCCCATCGACTGCTGGCCGATAAATGCCATAATGATCACTAATAATGTCTTTTTCATAGAGACTAATTTTTGTATCTATTGACTAAATTATAGCTATTTCATCAAAAGATGCACAATAAAGTGAGAAGAATATTAACAATTCGTGATTTTGTGTATTCTGAATTGGACGAACTATTTACCTGCAATTCGCTGCAAACCCGCTTTGGCCTTTTGGTCTATGCTGGTTTTGTATTCGTCATTCGGGAAATTCATGGCCTGTTTAAAATAATAGCTGGCCAGGGTATATTGTCCGCGTCTTTCATAAATATGCCCCAATTGCAGACTTGAGTTTGCCGCAAAATACCAGGTTTGCATTTTTCCGAGTTCAATGGTTTTCAGATAATGGCTGATGGCTTTTGCTTCCTCTTTGGTTTCATGGTAGATCCGTGCCAGGCGGTATACGTATTCCGTGTTATCCTTGGGTCTTTTCCATTTTTCATTCGAAAGGGGTGTTAAGATGTTCAAGGCCTGGGTATAATAACCTCCGTCAAATAACAGGCGTGCTTTTAAAATACGGGGTTCGGGGCGCTCTCCACTTATTGCTTCTTTTAAGGCATCTTTATCTTCATCCACCTGGTCCTTGCCTTTACTTTTGGCCAGCGTCATGTAAACGCCGTATTTTATTTCGTCGCCCTGGCAGAGATAATGCCAGGCCAGTTTCCGGTAGGCGTCTTTTATATAATTTTCGCCTTTAAATAAACTCACAAAAATTTTTAGGTACATCGCGGCATTGCTGTCTTGTTTGTGCAAATAGGCCGAACCCAACATATAATCCAGAAAATAGAAGCGGGCATATTCTTCGCCTCTCGGACGGTTTCTGAGGGTGCTGATCACCTCATCCGTTTTTTTGCAGTGCATGCCTACCGAAGCCCGGGCGTAACAATGGAGCAGGTTGGTACGGTAGTCGCGCGTTGCAGCCTCGATCTCTTTCCATGATTCTTCTTTTTCCTTAACAATATGCAGTTGAAGGAAGCTGTATAAAAACAAGGCTTCTTCTTTTAACATTTCTGTTTCCGGATTCTGATAAGGGGCTTTGCGGAAACTATTGATCTTTTGCATCCCCGCTTCGATATCACCTTCCATCCCCAGCATACTGGTAACCCAGCTAAATTTTGGCGGAACCGTACCCACCAATACCTGCAACATCCCCATGGATTTGTAATGGGGTTTGAATGCAGGGTATAACTTAATGTTCTTTTCGAGCAGGTTGTAAGCATCCCGTACATTATTCGCACCCCGAACGTAGTCGCGGAATTTGAAACGGAGGGCCGCCTGATGTACCAGGAGCTCCGCCTGGCAATAATGATAATAGGGAGAACTGTTATCGCCCTTTTTCAGAATGGTTAAGCGTGCCTCAAAATCAGCTATTTCCGACTCAAAAGTTTTTACATCTTCATTGATAAAGGATTTGAGGAAAAAATGGTAGTCGGAAACAAAAGCAAGAGCCGGGGAAGAGGGGTTCTTTTTTCTTTCTGCTTCCAGGAGGGCGAGGCCTTTGTCAAAGCGTAATGCCAAAATATGATGATAGGCTTCTACCAAAGGCGTAGTAAACACAAAGGCGTTGCCGGCCGCATTTCCCAATAGAGGGAATACCAGGCAAAGAAGGAAAACAAGCCTTTTCATCATTATGCAAAATAAAGAACCCTGATGAAGCTTCGCTCATCAGGGTCGTTATAAATTTATTAAAGAGGGGAATTTAGGAAGCCTGGGCTTCTTCGTTCGCGTCGATCAGGATCCGTCCGCAATGTTCGCAAACGATGATCTTTTTTCTGGAACGGATATCCGCCTGCATCTGGGGGGGGATATTTCCAAAACAACCGCTGCAGGAGTTACGCATAACATTGGCTACCGCAATTCCGTTTTTTACATTTCTGCGGATACGGTTATAGGCGCTGCGCAGGCGTTCTTCAAGTTTGGCTTCTGCTTTTGCACGTTTGGCCAATAACTCTTTTTCCTCTTTTTCAGTTTCCTCAACAATGGTGCTGAGTTCTTTTTTCTTGTTCTCGAGATCGATCTTACGACCTGCAATTTCTGCAGTCGCAGCATCCAGGGTTTCCTTCTTGAGTTCGATCTGTTTGCCGTATTCACCAATACGTTTTTCAGCTGCCTGAATTTCTAATCCCTGAATTTCAATTTCTTTGCTCAGGGCGTCGTATTCACGGTTATTTTTAACGTTCTCTAACTGGGTCTGGTATTTTTTAATGAACTGCTGGGATTCTTTGATCTTGTTTTTATTTGCCGCGATCGAAGCTTCCTGCTCTTTCATTTCTTCGCTGGATTTCTCCAAACGTGTCTCTAAACCAGCGATCTCATCTTCCAGATCCGAAACTTCCATAGGCAATTCGCCACGGATCGATTTGATCTCGTCGATCTTGGAATCAATGGCCTGAAGGTCGGCCAGGTTTTTCAATCTTTCTTCAATGCTTGCTTCCATCAACAGTAGTATTTTATAGGGTTGGTATCGATACCTGAAAAAACGACTGCAAAAGTACGGAAATTTTCTGTTAATAAGTTGCCTAACAATTCAACGGTGAAATATTCCCCTTCATAATGCCCGATATCGGCGATCATTATTTTCCCTTCATTTTCAAAAAACTGGTGGTATTTGAAATCGCTGCTCACAAAAACATCAGCACCCGAGGCGATGGCCCTGTTCAATAAAAAACTCCCGGATCCGCCGCAGAGTGCCACGTGTCTGATCTGTTCTCCGATATTTGGGGTATAACGCACCATGGGAACCTGCATATTGGTCTTGAGCAGTTTCAGGAATTCGGATGGCGCAAGGGCATCGGGAAGTTCTCCGATCAACCCGGAACCCACTTCCTGCCAGGTATTTTCCAATTGGTATATGTCGTATGCCACTTCTTCGTAAGGATGGGCAGCTTTCATGGCCTTAATAACCTGCCCTGCCAGGTATTTCGGAAAGACGGTTTCAATTCTGATTTCAGGTTCCCGATGCACCCTGTTGACCTCGCCGACAAAGGGATTGGCTTCCGCATTCGCGCGAAAACTACCTTCCCCGCTGCTGTTAAAGCTGCAGGCGTCATAATTTCCAATGCGACCCGCCCCGGCATTAAATAATGCCTGCCGCAATTCTTCGGCATGGGCATCCGGACAAAACACCACCAGTTTTTGTAGTTGCCCGCCTTTGGGTTCCAGAATACGGCAGTTGATCAAACCGAGCTTTTCGGCAATTTTTTGATTGACACCATTTTGCAACACATTATCCAGGTTGGTATGGATGGCATAAATGGCGATATCGTTTTTGATGGCCAGCATAAGCGCCCGTTCAACATGGGTTTTGCC
>JAKFCJ010000145.1:0-7559 GCA_036676705.1 Bacteroidota bacterium | reverse complement strand
CCCTGAGCAGATTAAACAGGAACGCCTGTCTGATCTTATCGGGTCTTCTGTGGTAGGTTTTTTATTGGGCTTTAAGATCATCCCCTTGTTTTTTGATGGTACCGGCGGACTGAGTCTTCAGGATTATCTTTTTTCCATGGAAGGAAGCGGACTTTTTGGCTTGCTCCTGGCAGCCATTTCAGGAGGATACCGTTACTACCGCCACAGCAAAGAACCATTGCCAACCGAAACCGAAGAGAAACTCTTCCATCCTTATGAAGTGGTAGGAAGCCTGACAGTAGCCGCGGCGATTTCCGGACTGATCGGCGCCAAAATTTTCCATAATCTCGAATACTGGGAAGATTTTTTAAAAGACCCCATCGGCAATCTGATCGCGTTTAGCGGACTTACCTTTTATGGAGGCTTGTTATTTGGAGCGATTACCGTGCTGTACCTGGCCAATAAAAAGAAGATCCACTGGCGGCATATGCTCGATATTGGTGCACCGACCATGATGCTGGCCTACGGAATTGGCCGGTTGGGTTGTCAGGTTTCGGGCGACGGCGATTGGGGAATTGTCAATACCGCACCCAAACCGGGCTGGTTAAATTGGGCACCGGATTGGTTATGGAGCTACACCTACCCGAATAATGTATTAAAAGAGGGGGTTCCTATACCGGGATGCGTTGGGGAATATTGCAACCAGTTGCCACAAGGTGTATTCCCTACGCCGCTGTACGAAACGATCATCTGTGTTCTGCTCTTTTTTGTATTATGGAAACTGCGTACACGTATCAAAATACCGGGTATGCTCTTCGCTATTTATTTGATCATGAACGGTGTGGAACGTTTCCTTATTGAAAAGATCCGTGTAAATGTGAAACAGGATTTTTTAGGCATGCAACTCACCCAGGCGGAGATCATTTCATTCGGACTGATAGTGCTGGGCATCGTCGGGATCCTCTATTTTAGAAGGACGCCAATCAAAAAGGCATAAAAATTGAACAGGGTACCTTGAATAACAGGTATATGAAAAAGCTGGTACTTCTTCTTTTCGTTTTCTCCGGTTTTCAAACCCTGAAAGCCCAGACTATCGTTCGCTTTGAAGTGGTTGATGGAGACACGCTTCCGGTATATGTTTTTGATGAGGTAATCTTGAATGAACTCAAAGACCCTGAAGCCGAAAAAAGATACCTGCGTTTGGTTCGGGATATCAAAGTGACCCTCCCTTATGCCAAACTGGCTGCCTTCCGTTTGCAGGTGATGGATGATAATTTACGCACCCTCAAAACGGAAAAGGAAAGAAAAAAATATGCCCGTAAAACAGAGAAGGCGGTCAAAGAACAATTTCTAGAAGACCTGAAAAAATTGACCATCAGCCAGGGCAAACTGCTTATCAAACTTATCCATCGCGAAACCGGGAAAACTTCCTACGAGATATTGGATGAATACACCAATCCCTTTACCAGCATCTTCTACCAGACCATGGCAAAGATGTATGGCACAACCCTGAAAACCACCTTCGATCCGGTGGAGCTGTATCAGGTAGAATACATCATAAAATCACTCGGACTGGAGTAAAGGTAATAAGCTCCAAATTCCAAGTTCCAAATTCCAAGGCTTTCGCCAGAAAATTTCAACGCGGGGACGCAGGAAACTTTGTTTTAGAGGATGCGTATTGCTTACGCTCAACGGAGACGCGGTTTTTATTCGTGTTGAAGCCAAACCGCGCCTTTACACTGGCGTCAGCAATACGCCGAACAAACTCCAACTATTTCGCGTCGCCGCGTTGAATTACTCCTCCAGGATGTCAATAGCCCGGCGCAGTTCTTTGACCAGCCATTCACCAAAATATTCGGCCAGATGCATAACAGGTTCATCGGTATTGACCGGCGGAGCTTTGACCGGCAGGGAAGCAAGGGGAAAATCAGCATTTTTCAGGATCAGGACGATAGCCAGCCAGCGTTGGGCATCCTGCAAGGCGGGAAGCGCCAGGCTTTTTTGCCAGGCCTGTGCGATGGATGCCAGGCTGGTTTGGGAAACTGAAAACGGAACCTGCTCCAAAGCTGTTTCTCCGAATTTATTGATAGGATCGAGCAATAAAGTGTCGCTTAGCTGGCCCGGGTTCATGAGCAGGGTATAGGTCCCATGAAGTTGAACATGGGCTGTAAAATCGTGCTCAGGAAAGGTCTTTCCATCCATAAGAAAAGCATGGGCTTTATCGGCCGACCAGGTATTTCCTTTTAAATGATTGATATCCCGGGTAAGCGATACGTTCCCCTTTGCCGCATAGGTTTTCAGTCGTTCGGGAAAAAGTTTCGCCAGCCGTTCAAAATCGGATCTCCACTTTTTTAATGCTGTTTCCTGGCTTGCCGTGATCGGACTGTGGGGTGTCAAAAGGAGTTCGTCAGGACTGGTTTTTTCCAAAAGCAGGTCCATCGCTTTTTTCCTGACTGTATCCAGTTCCTCTTCCATAAGCAGTTTTTTAAGCTTTTCGGAAAGCCATGCTACCAAAAGTACCTGCTCGTCCATACCAAGCGCCCGGGCCAGGCGGAGCACATGGTCGCGGGTGGGTAACCGGTTCCCGTTCTCATAACGGGAGATCAGGCTGGGGTCCAAACGGGTACGCACGGAAAGGTCCATGGTGCTCAGGTTTTTTTCCAGTCGGCGTGTTTTTATTATTCCTGCGAGCATGACATAGCGTGACATGACAAACCTAGTCAAAAACAACAAATTGTCCTGCTTTTCGTTCTATTCAATAAAGCTTTTGTACCTTTGCAGTATTCTATGAAATACCTGTTCTTTTTGTTTGTCTTCGTATCCTCTTTTGCGTTGAAGGCCGAGCCCGACTCTGTTTCCCGGGTTAACCGCGAGCAAAGAGTGGATTCTGTCATTCAAAAAGCGGCCACCTATCTGGGTGTAACTTATTGCCGGGGCGGGATTACAAGAAACTGTTTTGATTGTTCCGGATTTGTACAGCGCATCTTTGCTTATTACGGTTATGCACTTCCCCATTCTTCAGCGGCCATGGCAAAAGAAGGAGTCCCTGTTAAACGCAAGGAAGACCTGCAACCCGGCGACCTGGTGTATTTTAAAGGCAGGAATGTTAAAAGCAAGGCAGTAGGGCATGTGGGAATTGTTGTTCAGAACGACGGGTATATCATCACCTTCATTCATGCTTCGGTGAACAAAGGGATCTGTTTCGATGAAATCGAATCTTCCAACTATTACCGGCTGCGCTATCTGGGCGGTCGCAGGATCATTCAGTAGGAGGGAGGATATCTCCCTGGTCGCTGATCACCGGACACGTTTTCGGAAAATCTTCCTTACTCAGTTTCTGAAGGAGGGTTATTACCCGCAATTGCTCATCATACATAGGCATACCTTCGCCGACCTGGTGAATCGGAACGATCTTACCGGATAAAAATTTGCCTTCTTTGTCGGTTGAAAGTTGGAGCAGGGGGCAAAGGCCGTTGGGACCGATCAGATTAAAGCGGCCATAGGTGGCAAAATTCCCAAGACTATACGCAATAAAACGGTCTTTATATACCTCCATACCCCGGGTAACATGCGGACCATGCCCCAAGATGACATCGGCTCCGTGGTCGATCAGGGTATGCGTAAATTTTCTAAGATCCCCTCTGTTCTCTCCGAGATAATATTCAGTACCCGCAGCCACATGCTGGTATTTGCTTCCTTCGGCCCCTCCATGGAAGGAGATAATGATGATGTCGCATAAGCTATCCAAATGGTCAACGATAGCTATGGCATTGGCCAGGTTATTCAGTTGCTGGCAGCCGCTATTCGGGGCAAAGGCCGCAAAACCGTAGGTCAGTCCGTTTTGTTCGAAAATGGAATAGGGGCAGCTTTCTAATCCGGCGTAGCTAATTCCGAAACTATCGGCCAAAAACATAGTACGTTTTCGTCCATCCATACCAAAATCGCCACTGTGGTTATTGGCGAGGCTAACCACATTAAACCCCGCCTTTTTTACATGGCCCATGTAATGTTCAGGAGAACGAAATGCATAACATTTTGTCGTGTCTTTGCAGTTTTTGCTGGTAGGCCCGAGGGTATTGAGGTAGGTTCCTTCGAGGTTGCCAAACACAGGTCCGTTCGACTTTAAAAATGGAAGCACGGAATCCAGCAGGAATTGTCCATCGTGTGGGGGCAGGTAGGAGGTATTTGGATAATTACTACCTAACATCATATCACCTACTGCGACCAGAGGAAATGTATCCGTGGGCATTTGAACGGAATCAAGGATGCTGTCAGGTTCTACCTGGGCCTCAACACGAAGGGAGGCCAGGGACAAAATGAATCCAAGCAACAGAACGATACGTGTTTTCAATCCGGAATCTGGTCTTTGATCTCCTGAAGGAAACCTTTTAGATTTTTTAAGGTATCGATCACATCAATACGCTTTTTCTCCAGGCGATGATCGCTTTTTAACTTTTCACTGGCACCCTGCAGCGTATAGCCCTGGTCTTTCACCAAATGCTGGATGCTGCGAAGCAGGCGAATATCCTCCTGGGTGTATTGGCGGTTGCCCTTTTGGTTCTTTTTCGGCTTGAGCATGGAAAATTCTGTTTCCCAAAAACGAATTTGGGATTGGGAAGTGCCCAGCATTTTGGCAACTTCGGAAATAGAATAATACAAGCGTTCCGGATCGAATTCGAGCTCCTGCATGGGTGCAAGTTAAGAAAATACTCTATTGCTTGCGTTCCAACATCCTTTTCATTACTGGTTTAGGAACAACAGGGATCCATATTTCTTCTTCTGAATTGGGATACTCGTTTCTGTAATTGGGTCCCAGCACCTCAAAATGAGGTCGTTCGTCGAGCTTGTAGCCGGATTGTGGCAGCCAGAGTCCAAAAATATATTGGTAAATGCTGGTGTCGGAACTGAATCCTCTGTGGCGAAAAACGGCGTAATGGCCTCCTTTAAGAATGAATTTTTCAAAACCTGCAGGAAGGTTTCCGAACTCGGATACCTCAGCCAGGGCCCATTTAATGAACTGGGCATTCGGATCAAAATGGTCGAAGTGCCTGGGCGGATAAATTTGTAAGGAGATCAGGTCTTCAGTGACCCGGTTTTCGATCAGATTTCTTTTCGGCATAAAACGGGACCAGAGTTCCGTTGTCAGGTTGTGAGTGAGTGACATGGTAGCACTAAGCCCTACCAGTTTTTTGTCTGGTATCTGTCTGAATTTTGGTGTTAGTGGCATATTCAAGCTTTAGGTTAGTAATGGGTTTTTAGTTGATTTTGTTTGTTTTTTCAGGCTGGAATAGCTGGGAACAGGGCTACAATTTTTATTTCTGGATCGGCTAATTCATGGGCAAGGTAAGGTCTATGTTTTCCTAGTAGTTTTCGTATGTGCACGAATTGTTTTCGACTTTTAAGTTCCATGGAAAGCTAAACCTTTTTTAGGTAAAGTTTGCACACATGCATCATAAGTTTTAACTCATGCAGTCATTTTCGACAAATGAAGATACATTTCGATTTTACTAATTCAGAAAAAGACTTATTCACATCCTTTTAGAACGGACCAGAATAATGAGCACATTGACGCTCATCAGGGAGGCAAAAAAGCACCATACCGAAACGGTGTATTCGATAAAAAACAGGGCGGTAAAAACGTAGGAAAGCACGACCATAACTCCCAACATCCACATCCATTTGACCCGTGAAAAGAAGGGGGGTGCAAGGATGGCGATGAAGTAGGGCAATAACAACAATTTGTTCAGTCCATCTGTGTACGACTGTTCATAAGATATATGATGCCCGTCGATATTTGCTCCCACAGGATTGGTAACCAGGCACCAGCCGAGGTAAAGGGATACCAGTGCGCCCATGATCAATAAAACCAGTTCCATCTTTTTTCTACGCTCCCCGGTTTCCATCTTAAAGATCGAAAAAGGCACCCAAAAAGGCCAGATTATCTGGGCAAAAAACAGGAACAAAACGATACCCGGTTGCTGGAAAGCGGCGAAGTACGGATTTGAAAACGAGAGCCATACAAAGCCTTCGGTTAACTGTTGTGCTGCGAACAACAAAGGAATACAGGCAAAGGGTATCTGGCTGCGGCTTTTCGTTTTTCGAAGAGATACGGCGCCAATAACCCCCAGGGTAATTGCTGCACCAAAACTGGCACTAGCCGAAAAACACATGAACAGGAGTAAGCTTACTTATGGACATAGGCACTCTTTACGAAGCTGTCCAAGGTACAAGCTATATATGGTATTCTCCTGAATTCTTTTTTAGCTACTTAATGAAAATAAGCATGATAAGTCTTAAAAGAAGCATCCAGTTTCTCCAATACGGCATCCGCTTCGGTTTGGGAAGGGGCTGTGGATAATTCTTTAATGAGCGTCATATGAGGGTGCAGCCAGAGATGCAATTGCTCATGCGACTTTCCTTTCATGGTACAGCTGGCTATCAGCTTGTCGGTATGTTCCTTTAAAACTCCTGCCAGAGCCTTATAGTCTTGATCCTTAGTAGCTTGGTAATCCATAAAAGCTTTTTCAGAGGCTAAAACATGGGGTTTCATCTCCTCATTTACGACCCATTTGGCACCCTGGTTTAATTCGAGTACCTCTTTTTTAAGTCCTGTTTCTTTTTCTTTAGCGGTTGAGTCAGAAGGTGACTTTTCGGTTTTTTCACCGGCATTGTTGCATCCCAAATACAGGATCCCGGCGATCAAAAGGCTTAAAATTTGATTTGTTTTCATGGTTTAAACATGGATAAGGGGTTCGAGTTGCATATGTTCAATGGTTTCCTGGATGAGGTCGAGCTCGCATCTGGTTAGCTCAAGTGTTTCCATTGCACCTGAAGCTTTCATTTCTTCATTGGCTTGTTTGGAAGAAAACAGTTCGGCGTAATAGGAAATACCCTCCGTCAGGTTTTTTACAAAGTTGTTCAGGTATTTGATGTCATTTTTGGTGGCCACCCCGCTGACTTCAGTGATCTTATTTTTAATAAAATCGATATACATGCCCAGCTCTTTGATAAACATGTTCGGCCTCTCGCTGCGGGTGATTACATTTATTCTTCCATAGATATGGTCGGTGATCTCACGCAGGCTCATGATCCTGGAAAAATAGGCCAGGTTGGGTCCCGGACAAATAGATACCCCTTTCCCCTCACGTTTGGTACTCAGGCCGTTGACAAGCAGGGCCGCTGTACCTAATCCGACACAGATGCACGATTTTTCGGTGATCCGCGCATATTCCCGGGCATAATTCGGGGCGGAAAGGTCTTTTTTGTCCAGTTCTTTTATTTTCAGGTCCTGATACTGGCGGGAAGCGGTACAAATGCTCCTTTCCGTAAATTCTGAATTTAAGGCCACATACTTTTTCGGACAGGAACTTCCCGGCCTGTTTTTGGCGATGAGCGCATATTTCTCCTGGTCCTTTGTATTGCCACGAAGCGTATTAAAAGGTACACCGAGCGGAGAAATACCACTGGTATAGAGATCGTCTTCTTTTGCCGCAACCAGTTTTTCAAGGGTAAGTTCATCGACCGTTGTTGCTTCGGGTACCAGTAAAAAGGGTGTTCCCCAACCCACAGAATCCACCTGG
>JAKFCJ010000144.1:0-3426 GCA_036676705.1 Bacteroidota bacterium | reverse complement strand
TTAAAGGGTTGCGGGTTAGGGTGGTCCTCACAACTCACCACTCACCACTATCCCTCACTGGTACACCAGGAATAGCACATTCTCCAGTCCTTTTTCAAAGCGCAAGGTTTTTACAATTTCTTCATTACCGGAAAGAAGGGCATTGATAATAATAATGTCTGGCTGATGCGCTACAGCCTTCTCCATCAGTTCCTTTTCCTTGCTTTCAGTTACCTCGTATCCTTTGGTGGTGAGTACTTCCACGAGCGAATTCACGGTCCCGGAATCTTCATCCACAATCATCACTTTCTTTTTTGATTTGCCCTGCTCCAGCAGGCTGCCTATTTCGGCAAATAAAAGATTGGTATCGATTGGCTTGGTAAGATACCGGTCTACCCCTATGCGGAAACCTCTCGCTTTGTCCTGCACGATAGATAAAACAATGATGGGGATATCCATCGTTTGGGGATCATTTTTTAAAACCGCTGCAACATCAAAACCATTCATCTCGGGCATCATAATATCCAGGATGATCAGGTCTGGCCGTTGTTTTCTTACGCAGGCGAGGGCTTCTTTGCCATTTTTAGCCTCTTCAATCAGGTATCCCGCATCACCCAGTTCCTGGTGCAATAGCGAGCGGATAGAATCATCATCATCAACGATGAGAATGTAGGAGGCATGTCCATTCAGTTGTAATTGTGAATGCGCTACCTGTTCTTTTAACTGCCGCACAAGGTCTTCCAGGTGTACAGGCCTGTTTTCCTCCGTTGTGCTTAGCGGTATGGCAAAAGAAAAAGTGCTGCCTTTGCCGGGTTCACTTTCCAGCCATATTCTTCCGCCGTGGTGTTCCACTATTTCCTTGCAGATGGGAAGGCCGAGGCCGGTACCTTTTGGTTTGTCAGTAAGGGTATCTCCACCGACCTGTTTAAATTGTTCAAACACGGCAGAAAAATCCTCGTGAGCAATGCCGATACCGGTATCTGCAATACTCACCACTAATTCATTTTTTTTACGGAACACTTTGCAGGTGACGGATCCCTTGTCGGTAAATTTTACGGAGTTAGAGATCAGGTTGATCATCACCTGGATCAGTTTATCCTTATCGCCGGTTATATCCGGGAGGTCGTGGTCAATTTCTTTGATAAGTTTCAGCGATTTCTGATCAAACAGGGAAGTGGTGGCTGCGATGGCCCGCTCTGCTACTTCGGGCAGGGAAACATTTTCCTGGTTCCATTCCATTTTACCGGCTTCTATTTTCGCCAGGTCCAGCACATCATTGATCAGGTGTGTAAGCCTTTCTCCTTCAGAGATCACGACCTGCAGGTTCTCAGAGATCTGGGCAACTGTTTTTTCTGTTTTTGCGTCGGTATGATTGACGATAGGGAAGATCTTTTCATCCAATCTTTTCCTTATGATCTTTGCAAAACCCAAAACCGAGGTGAGCGGTGTTCTTAGTTCGTGGCTCACTGTAGAGAGAAAGGCACTTTTTGCTTCGTTGGCTTTTTCTGCCGCTTTGCTTGCAGCTTCAGCTTCCATTTTTGCCTGCTTCACGTCTTCAAACAATGTAGCATTATTCAGCGCCACGCCCACAGAAGAAGCGATGGTGGACAATAAACGAAGATCGTTTTCATTAAAACGGTTTTCATGTTCGGTGCTTTGCACACTTAATACACCAATGTTTTCATCGCCTACAGGAATCGGTACACCCAGGTAAGAGGCCGCAGGCACGCCAATTTGTTTTACACCCATTTGGGCCCTCAACTCCTGAAGGTCCTTATTGATCAACAGAGGTTCTCCATTCAGAATTATTTTGGAAGTTAAACCATCCCCCAGTTTTAATGGTGGCATATTATCGCCGTATTGGTAAGGGAAGTGAATGATCTTTGTTTTCTGGTTTAACAAGGCGAGGTAAACAATATTGGCATTAAATAAATTTTTCAATTGATCGCCCACCAGTTTAATTAAATCATCTGCATTCAATTGCGAAGCCAATCCTTTACTGATACTATTTACGGTACTTAATTCGGTAGCCCTTTGTTTTGCCTCAGCAAGCAGGTGAGTTGTTTCGTCAAAAAGGCGGGCATTTTCCAGGGCCACACTCATACTATTGGTGAGCGTGGTGAGCAAACGAAGATCGGAATCGGTAAAAGCATTTTCACGGTCGATATTCTGGAGGCTTACAGATCCTTTCACCACGTCGCCAACGATCATGGGTACAAAGAGCGCAGACTTTGGAGGAAGGCCCATACTCACCCCACTGCCACCATATTTTTTTGCAGTTTCCAGGTAGTTATCGTTGATCAGAATGGGCTGCCTGTTCTGTATAAGGTGTTTATTTGCCCAGATCAGCGGCCGGGGATCGCTGTAATAACGTTCTCCTTTTTCGATGGCATAGCGCCAGTGTTCCATACCGTTTTCATGATCAAAAGTGCGTATCAGTACCGTTTGCGTGTCAAAAAGGTCACAGATCCGATTTCCTACCAGGTCATAAATGGCCTGGATATCCATCTCCCTCACCAGTCCTTCCTGCACGCTGTTGATCACCGCCAATTCGCCGGTGCGTTGTTCGGTTTCTTTGAGCAGCCGGTTTGTCTCTTCAAACAACCTGGCATTCTCCAGGGCGACACTCATACTGTTAGTGATGGTAGTGAGCAAGCGGAGATCAGAGTCATTAAAGGCATTTTCCTTGTCGACGTTTTGCAGGCTGATAGAGCCCTTTACAGTATCCCCCACGAGCATAGGGACAAATACAGCTGATTTTGGTGGTTGACCTGCTGTAACACCTGTACCACCATGTTTAACCGATGTTTCTACATAGTTTTCTTTAATGTCCAACGGCTTTTTGGTGCTGATTAATTCTTTGCTATTCCAGTTCCAGGGACGTGGCTCAACGACCTGGCGAATGCCTTTTTCTTTTGCATACTGCCAGTGTTCCAGACCGGTTTCATGATCGAAAGTGCGGATCACCAGTGTTTGCGAGTCAGGGAATAGTTCGCACAGGCGATCTCCCACCAGGTTATAAATACCCTGCATGTCCAGTTCTTTTGCCAAACCTTCCTGCACACTGTTGATTACTGCCAGTTCTGCTGTTCTTTGCTCGGTTTCATCGAGCAGGCGGTTGGTCTCATCAAAAAGTCGTGCATTCTCCAGTGCCACACTCATACTATTTGCAAGGGTTTGCAAAAGGGATACATCCGAGTCGGTATAGGCAAACTCCCTTTCATAGTTTTCAAGACGTATTGTACCATTTACTTTTCCCCCGGAAATGAGGGGAACCCCTAGCCATGATTTTGCAGTTTCGGCTGTTTCAGCGGCCGCGAACACCGCACCCAGCTCTTCAAAACGTTCTTTTGCATTTTCATTGATGAGCAAAGGTTGGGCTGTTTGGATAATGTGTGATGTAAGGCCTTTTCCCAGTTCAAATCCCATTTCTTCAACCCGTTTTCC
>JAKFCJ010000143.1:0-4599 GCA_036676705.1 Bacteroidota bacterium | reverse complement strand
TGTTCTTCCGCGGCCACAATATAAAAGGCCATGATGGGCAAAACCGCGCCATTCATGGTCATGGAAACCGACATTTCATTCAGGGGGATCTGATCAAAAAGGATCTTCATGTCCTCCACCGAATCGATGGCCACTCCTGCTTTGCCCACATCTCCGGATACGCGCTCGTGATCCGAATCGTAGCCCCGGTGCGTGGCCAGGTCAAAGGCAACAGAAAGGCCTTTTTGTCCTGCTGCCAGGTTCCTGCGGTAAAAGGCGTTGGAATCTTCAGCCGTGGAAAATCCGGCATACTGGCGAATGGTCCAGGGACGAATGGCATACATGGTGGCATAGGGACCGCGCAAATACGGCGGGGCACCTGCACCGGAAAGCAAATGAGGAAATGTACCTGCCTGGCGCTTGTCTTTCGATGCGCTTTCCGGAGCATCAAATTTTAAGTCCGCTTTACTAAATGTTTTGGTCATTGTACTGTCCCTCCCGTCTTTTCAACAAATGTATTTGCCTTCAGGTAGCTAAGAATTCCACCTTTTTCCTGTATCTCCAGAAAAGTATCCCAGGCTTTTTCGGCAAGGTTAAAACTCAATTCTTCATAAAAATAGGCCCCTGATGCAGGGTCCTGGGCCTTGCCAATTTTGCTTTCATGCTGAAGGACCAATTGGCAGTTGCGTGTGATCCGGGCAACAAATTCAGGTGCATCCTCCGGATGACGGCTAAAGTTCCTGAGTAAAAGTCCGTTGGCTCCTCCCATTACAGCCGACATAGCCGAGGTGCTTAGCCTCAAAAGATTGGTATAGCGGTCCTGGTCGTTCAGGCAGGCATCACTCGCCGACCCGAACAGGTAGGGAGGATGAACGGGTCCATATTTTTGACCTACCAGACTGCTCAGATGGGCGATGATCCTGAATTTGCATAATTCGCTATAAAATTCAGGGCCGAAACTCAGGTTGACCTGCCATTCCTGATCTGGGTTGCCCTGTTCCAGAACCAGCTGGTACCAGGCCAGGATGAGTCCCAATTCCTGATGAGCCGGTAGTCCGGCGTTTCCAAATAAGGCACCGTCAACAACCCGGGTACGAAATCCGGGCAAACGTTTATGAACATCCTCCTGGGCAATGATCCAGGCTTCCAAAGTTTTTGAAAGTTCTGGTCCGGAACTGACCTCCTTTATAAGGATAGTCAGATAGCCTTTACAGGAAGAAGGAGCATAACCCTGCAGATCTATCCATTTCACCAATGACTCCGCGAACGGGATATAATCTTTTAATGGAACGCAAAAGCCGCTTTGAATAAAGGGAAGTTCGATCCCGGCCAATAGAAGAGGAATTTCCTCCGGTACGGGGTTGTCCCATACAAACTGAAGTCCGGTAGCTCCTCCCGACAATGCCTGATGCGCATGAAGATTCGCTTTTTGGGCTGTATGGACTTCTATCGCTTCAAACACATCCCACTCATCCTGATTACGGGTATGGATAACCGGATAACGGCGTTTCCGTTCTTCGGCACTGTAATAGGGTTTTAACCGAAGTCCGCCGGATGTTACCCAATTCAGTGTATCCAGAGGTTTTCCCTTTAGTTCTTTTGCGGCACGTTCTGTCCATGCCACATAGGTATCCTGTTCAATTTGTTCGCTCAAAACACTGGATGCTTAATCAAAGATCAGTTTAAACTCTTTTTTCAGAAAATCGATGGCCTTGTCGGTAGGCACTTCTTCATTCCGGATCATGGTATCGAGGATGGCGCGGCTCAGGTCAACGGCCGGGGCATCTGCATCGATATCATGGTAGCATTGATGAACGATCTGCAATAATTGTTCTTTGACGATGCGGATCAGTTTCCAGGCCTGGGGCGACAGATAAAGTTGTTGTGCAATATTGTGGTTGAACTCATCATTGATGGCGTGCAAAAGTTCGGTTTTGAGCTGGGCTGCTGTTTGGTTGGCCGTGGTTAAACGAACCAAAAGTACGCTGGGGTTGATCCTTTCGAGATAGAGGATCATCCTTTCGTAGGCCTGCATTTTTGCCGGGGTGATCAGTCCGACGCTGTCTTTCTTTTGATCGACCAAACGTTTTTGATATTCATTATCAAAAAACTGCTTGAGAACATAATAAGTTACCAGGAACACAGCCAGTGCCGGTAAGGTCAATTTGAAAATTTCAAGAACAAAATTCATCCATTCCATAAAATCCTGATTTAACGTGTTGGGTATCGCTTCTGCAAATGAACAAAAAGGCGGCGGATTAATGTTTAAATTTGCATCATAATGTCCATTCCGGTTAGAATTAGTCAGCGCGCCCTGGCTCAGATACGCCAATTGCGCTCCTCCATGAACCTCAACGAAGAAACCTATCTCCGTATTGGGGTCAAGGGTGGAAAAGGATGTATGGTAGTAGAAAAACTCCTCGGTTTCGACCAGAAGAAGGAAGGAGATGAGGAATTTGTGGTGGAGGATATCCATATTATCATACGAAAAGGAGAAAGCCTCTATGTGGCGGGTATGGAAGTGGACTATATTGAAGAAGGCAGCAGCAGGGGATTTGTGTTCCAGGGATGATTCACCGATAATTCGAATGCGGTGGGCGAATGCTGTATGGATTGGCAATTATTTCATTTAGCATTGTAAAGTGAAATTAAGGGAACACTTGCTCATCGCGCTCGACTCGATCCGGGCCAACCTGGTTCGTTCCATCATTACGAGTCTTATTATAGCCCTGGGTATTGTTGCGCTGGTGGGGGTACTTACCTCCGTTGATGGGATAAAAAGTTCCATCAATCAAAAATTTTCTGAGATCGGTGCCAACTCCTTTACCATAATTGACCGCGAAGGCGATGTGCACTTCGGCGGCGGGAGAAGACGACTAAAAGCAGAAAACACGCCTATTCTCTATCGGGAAGCCCATCAATTTAAAAGAGAATTTGCGTATCCGGCCATGGTCAGTATCCATGCTGATGCCGCAGAAACGTCGACCGTACGTTTTGGTTCCGAAAAAACAGACCCGAATATCAGCGTGATCGGTATCGATGAAAATTACCTGGATGTAGCCGGGCATAGTATCGAAAAGGGGAGGAATTTCAGCGGAAGCGATATCAAACTGAACAATAATTTTGTGTTGCTGGGAAGCGATGTGGCTGAAAGGCTTTTCAAAAAAACAGATCCCATTGGTAAAAATGTCCTGGTGGGTTCTTCAGCCTATAGGGTGGTAGGTATACTAAAATCAAAAGGAAGTTCGATCGGGGCCGGAACCGACAGGATGGTGTGTATCCCTGTGAGTGTAGCCAAAGAAAAGTACCTGAAATCCTCAACCTCCTACTCCATTAATGTTGGGGTTGCCAGTCCGGAATTGCTGGAAACGGCTATTGGCGAGGCAACGGTGCTGATGCGGGTTATCCGGAAGCAGCGGGTAAGCGACGAGACAAATTTTGAGATCATTAAAAGCGATAGCCTGGCCAATGACCTGATCGAGAACCTCCGTTTTTTAACCATAGCGGCCACGGTGATCGCATTTATTACCCTGCTGGGCGCAGCGATCGGACTCCTGAATATCATGCTGGTTTCCGTAACCGAACGTACCCGGGAGATCGGTACACGGAAGGCGCTGGGCGCCACCCCAAATGTAATCATGACGCAATTTCTGATCGAAGCGATCACCATTTGTCAGGTAGGGGGCGTACTCGGAATTTTGGGCGGTATCATTGCCGGCAATGTTGTTTCCGCCCTCGTTGGTGGAGGATTTATTATCCCCTGGGCCTGGATGATGCTTGGGGTTACCCTTTGTTTTGTGGTAGGTGTGGCGGCTGGATTTTATCCGGCGCGTAAGGCGGCCAGACTGGATCCGATCGAAAGTTTGCGCTTTGAATAGAGCAATCTTTCGGGTACTTAATGTAAATTCAATAAACTCATAACATAGAGTTAACAATTCCATAACACTGTAAAGGGACCTTTGTTGTCAAATAGCACCAAAAGCCGAGGAATATCCTCCTTATTTTGAGTAAATTATGACAAAAACGACCCTGAACAACCGCATTACATTTCAAAATTTTCTTTGTGTTAGCAAAACATTAAGCGGAAGCCGGATATTAAGTCCGGGTTTCCTTTTTCCGCTCTTCTTGATCATGATCCTGTTTGCCGCTTTTGCGAATTCTGCCCAGGCCCAGGGGGTGATTAAAAAAGATTCTACCGTTCAGGTTTCGAAACAGTGGTACGATAAAATCAAGATCCGGGGTTATGTACAAGGGCGATATAACCGCTTATTGGAAACCAACCCCAATTTAGGTTGTGAGCAGTGTGATAAAAGTTGGGGTGAAAATGGCGGCTTTTTCCTGCGCCGGGTTCGTATTATTTTTTATGGACAGATAAGTGAAAGGGTCTATTTTTATATCCAGCCTGATTTTGCCAGTGCGGCCTCATCAACTAACCTTCAGTTCGCCCAACTGCGTGATGCCTACTTTGATATCGGTTTCGATAAAAAGAACGAATTCCGCATTCGGATAGGTCAGAGTAAAATTCCCTTTGGTTTTGAAAACATGCAATCGAGCCAGAACCGGATGCCATTAGACCGGAATGATGCATTAAACAGTGCCGTGTCAAATGAACGGGACCTG
>JAKFCJ010000142.1:0-2616 GCA_036676705.1 Bacteroidota bacterium | reverse complement strand
CGCAGCCATTTCGAAACTCACAGTTGTGCCGGGCAGCTTCTGGATGTAGGCTTGTGGTTGATCCTGTGAAAAGGCTAAGAAGGGTATGAACGCCAATAGACAGGCGCCAATTTTATGGTTATTCATGTTCTTATTTTGAGCTTAATCCTGCTCTTTCTGGAGCAGTTCAATTGTTTTCTGCAGTTTTTCGGGATCCTTCAGATACTTCTCGAGATTGAAGAGCTTCACCGTTTTGAACTCCACCGGGTGGCTTTCGCTTTGCAGCGAGATGTAGCCTTCCTTTAAGGGTTTGCCGTCAATTTTTACTGCGGGATCATAATGTTCTACATTGCCCCCGCCGATTTGCGGCCTGGTATACTCCAGCACGGTCTTTCCGTCTACGCGATGTTTGATCACCGAATCGCCCAGTACCAGCATTTCAGCCCGTACCCATTGGTCGCCGTGGAAAGTTGGCGACGATGAGTTCACACAATGAGGCGTAAACAGCTTTCCGTCCATGAACACGTTAGTGCCCGGAGTACACAGGTTCAGGGTGCTTCGCTCGCCCTTGCCGTCGCCACCTAAAAACTGCGCTTCCAGCGAGATTGGAAAATCCTGGTTAAGTCCCATACTTTGCGGCGACTGACCATGCAGCATGGCACCGCTGTTTCGCCAGGCCCATCCCGGACCGCCTTCAATCTGTTCGCCTGTAAAGCGGTACTCCACAACTAACAGGTATGCGGAAAACTTTTCCTTATAGAAAATATGACCATATTGTTCCTTCCAGCCCTGGTAGCCGTCATAGCCGACTTTCATTACGCCATCCTCCACACGAAAGGTATTCGCGAAATTCTCGTTAAGCGGATGGCCTTTAATTTTAACATTCCAGTCTTTCAGGTCTTTGCCGTTAAACAAATTGGTCCAGCCATTTTTTGGAAGATCTTTTTGTGCACTGCAACCAATGGCTGCGAAAAGGAAAAACAGGGTTAGTATTTTATTCATGTGTGTTTCTCGTAGCATTAGCATTTATGGCAAAGTATCAAAATTTATAACAGGCTTCAACTCTTTAGTCGATGTCCTGGTGAAAATCTGGTTCGTAGTTACAAAATCGTTGAAGAATCCACAATTCCTCAAGTAAAAAAGGCTATCCTTCACACCGCCCGAATAATCTTTCCGGAAGTTCTTTTTCGCCGTATTGTCGGCCGTAAATTTTATAGAAGATATTTCATGCCAGGCGCCATTACCGGTTATGGCCCACTGATTGCCAAAGTTTACATGCCTTTCGATGTGTCCGGTTTCCGGACTGAAGTTCTCAAGAAACGAGTACAGACCTTTTAAGCGGGTGTTTGTTTGAGGGCGTTCGAAACTGGCGATAAGCGTCCAGGCTTTTTCACCCGGATCTTTAAAATAAGAGGTAAACACCGTGGTTTTTTTAGCTGCATTAGGTTGCGCCCTGGTTAAAAAGGCATATGTCACTCCCGCTTTCCACGGATACCGAAGAAAACTCTGACCACCGGAACCTTCGTTTCCAAATTCACCTGTATATACACTGGTACCTTTTTTCAACAGCTTGATTTTCATGCTGTCGGGTATGCTTTTGGGATCATCCGTATGATAGGGGCTCCAGATAGAAAATAAGATCCGTCGTTCACTTGGCGAGTTTACCTGGATGCCAAAATAACCTCCGCTAAATCCGTTGGCCATATAGTACGATCCAATTACATCCTGACCTTTTGGTACTGTTATCTCATTATAAAACCATTCTATGTTATCCTTTTCGGTTTCTGGCATACTGAATTGAAGATGAACAGAAGGCCCTCTTCTGCCGAAATGAAAGCCACCCTCCGAGTTCTCCTTCACATAAACCAGGTTTTTAACCAGCGACTCGTTGCCTTCAACAATAACATCCGAAATCTCGCCATAATAACTACCTGTTTTACTGATTCCCTGCAGATCAATTTTTACATAACCGGGTTTTTTAATTTTTACGGTAGCGATTTCCAGAATCTCGTATTGTTCATTGCTTAGTTTTTTCTCATAAGCCTTACCTTCTACAGAAACCTTTATTTGGCTTTTACCATCCAGCGCCTTCAGCCGAAGGCTCAACCGGAGTTCACCGGCTTTTTCGGTTTTGAAATATACACTTGCTATGGTCGACTTTTCGCTCCAGCTGCTTAAACCTTTATCAGATATGCGTGCCTCGCCCCCTTTAGTAATAAAAGTGTTGCCACCTATTGGGATTGAGGTCTGTGCTGCTGCCTCCTTTATTTCTCCCGACAAAACACGGGGGCTAAAACCGAGTACCAGAAACAGGACGGCTAATGGCACAAATTTAAATTTCATATCAGTGATTGGTTAGTATCAATCAAGAGAGGCTCTATGATTGAATATTGAAAGATAGATAAAAGGCAGCGACCCTGACAATTTAGAGACGGCAAACTCCACGCAAACGTTTGACTCATTTGAAGACAGGACAACTCCTATCCAGTTTGAGCAAGACTAACCCGTTGGCGTATCATAAAGGAATTCTTATCCGGATAGCTCACTTCTTGTCAGTTTCTAGATTACCGGGTAATTCAAAATTCATTAACAGTGAACTTAGTATATACTCGGTATGTGATCACAGCTTCCCGATAT
>JAKFCJ010000141.1:0-4177 GCA_036676705.1 Bacteroidota bacterium | reverse complement strand
CTTCACAGCCGCCATAATAACGTTTTCCCGGAAGTCCTTCAGCATATTTATTGGTAAGTACAGATCCCATTGCCTCCATGACCTGGGGGCTTACAAAATTTTCCGAAGCTATCAATTCAATACCTTCTTCCTGACGCGCTAACTCCTGTTGGATGAGGTCGAAAACAACCGTATCTCTCTTTGCCATAATCAGGCGCAAATTAAATAGAATTAATCAGGCTGTACTTCTTTCTCCTGTTTTTTATTCGCCAGATCCATACAAACGATCATCGAAACAAAAGCCCAGAAGGGTACAGCAATTTTGTCGTAATCGAAGTAGCTATTCAAAAATCCATGTACAAAATAGGTCAGCAAGGCAAGGGTAAGCGCCATGCTGAGGTAACGCACACGTTTGTCAATGGCAAAATAGATCAGGTGAAGCGCCCTGAAAAAGGTAATGACAAAAACCGCAAACCAGCTCAACATGCCAAAAAGACCCATTTCGGCCAGTGGGTTCAGCCATTCGCTATGCGCATGGCCAAGGGTAGCGAAATTGGTGCTGATTACTGTTTTTTGGTAACTCAGTTGATACGGTGCGTATTGAAACATGTAGGTTCCGGGTCCAAAACCAAAATAAGGTTTGTCCTGAAACATCCTCCAGGCGCAACTCCAGCGATTTATTCGCTCAAGATTTGAAGGGTCGTTCCGGATATTGGTCGCACTTTGCAGGTGCTTTTCCATGTTTTTGGAATTCGAGCCTGTTTTATTGCGCAAAAGTTCCATGCGGATATCGCTCTGGTAATACAAAGCAACGGCTACAACAAGCACCACCACAGCATAGATGATCTTTAAATTGACCCGAAGAAGAAAAACCACCAGGCCTACCCCGGCCACCAGCACACTGAGCCAGGCACCCCGGGTATAGGAATAAATGACCGCAGCGATAAATACCAGACCGAAGAAAAAAAGAAAACTCCTCCGCAGCGGCGAAAATTCAAATTCCTTTCCTTTCAGGGCAAAGACAAAAAACACGGGGATCAGAAAGGCCACCATTGCCGCATACACCCCATGTATCCAGAAAAAAGGCTGGATGATGGAAAAGATGGCGTCGCGGCTGAAACCATGCATGCTGTGCAGGATCATGATATAACTCACCACAAGAATGGCAGAGATCAAAAAGAACCAGATGAAATTGAGGCTGCGCCGCAACTCTCCAAACATATGGGAGGCAAAAAAGTAAAAAACAACGATATACCAGGTCCGGGAGATAAAAAACTTCAGCGATACCAAAGGCATGGTGCTGCTTACGGTTGTAATTAAGATCCACGCCATATTGACCAGGATAGCGATCGTAACCGGATGACGGATAAAATCCTTATCCCATACCCCTTCATGCGCCAATTTGAAAAGGGCTGCGAGCATGATCAGGATAATAATGGGCTCGGTGGGTAAGATCAACCCGGCGCCAAAACCAAGGTCTTGTATCGTAACCGATAAGGGTACCAGAAAGGCGGAAAGCATGATAAGCCGGTCGAGGCGAAATACCGCCAATAACCCGACTACCAGGGCCGCTGGCAGAAGGTAGATCAGGTAAATATCGAACATAACACCCACCAGGGCGGCGGCGATAAAACCGATCCCAAGGCTGTAAAACCAGGCTATGGATGCTTTTTCGGGCACTTCGGTCTATTTTTCGCTTTTCAGCAACCTGTACGATTCGCGCACACGTTCGATGAGGATGATCAGGATCAGGGAAAGGAAAAAGGTGCTGAATACGGCAATAGCCACGATCATCCAGCGAACCGGGGTTGCCTTCTTTTCAGCCACCGCGGCCGGTGTAACCACAAAATGGTGAGGGATATATTCTTCCAGGTCTACTTTGGCAAGCTCGTATTTACGCTGGAGCTCGTTGAGTTGTTCTACCTGGAGGCTTAGCGATTCTGTTAACGACAACAAGGTTCCCAAATTATTCCCGGCTCCCTGCATTTTGTCGGCATTCAGCAAGGCATCCTGGCGGGCTGCTTTTTTATTTTTCCTGGCGAAAGGGTTATTCACCATTTCTTCCCCGCTATTAAGGGCATTGATCCCGTCTTTTAGCTCTTCTACCAATGCCAGTTTCGCCTGGTATTCCTTTTCGATGATCTGAAAAGCCTTGGCAGCCACCTGCCTTTGAATTTCGGTTTTGGCGGTATCGAGGGTAGCAGAAATATAGTTGGCAATTTGGGCGGCCATTTTCGGGTCCTTATCCAATACCTGGATTTCTATGGATAAGAGCTCCGTACGTTTAAAGGAAATATTCGATTTGATCTCCTGGGCCAGTTTGGTATAGGGATACGATCCGTTGGGGTCAATATCGTAATGGGCCATCAGGTCGAAATGCTCCACAACACGGGTCATGAGTGGCGATGAATTTAAAATTTGCAGCGCATATTCCGCTTCTTCCTCTTCGCCAAATTCAAGGGCGTCCTTATCTTTAAACTGGTTATTGGAAAGAACGACTCCGGATATCGAATTAATGGTAGACGGGTAAAAAACCACCGTTGAAGAATATTTTGGCGTGATAAAGCTCGGTCCGCTAAAGACCGCAGCAGCCACTCCGGCAAGAGCGGTAAGTGCAAGTACATGCCATTTCCAGCGCAGGGCAAAGCGTATCACTTCTACCAGACTGAAATCATAAGCGTTTTTGGATTCCTTCATTCGTTTAATAATTGCAGCAAATTTAAGCTTTTCAATGGCTTAGGGAAGTTGTCGTTTTTGACCTTATCAGCTTCTTTAAATCATCCAGCCGGATGATGCGGAACAGAAAGACCAAAAAAATGCCCAAAGCCAGACTGATCAACAGGCCCTTTATGTCCATCCATCCATAAGTATGGATCAGGTAAAAACCGGCCAGGTTGGTCATGACATAAAGGATAACCCGAATATTCACCAAATCGTATAAGCGGATCTGGAAATAGACGAGCGAAAAATAAAAGGTACAGCAGGTAACCAGACTTTGCGTGATAAGGGTGGCATAAACAGCTCCCACCGCCTGCCAACGGGGAATGAAGATAAGATTAAGTCCTATATTAATGACCAGTCCGGCTACGCTAATATAATTTAACAGCCGCAGTTCCGACTTTGCCGTGAGCAGGGTCCCAAAAATATAGCCCATAGCCATGGGAATAAAATTGATCAACAACAGGGCAAAAACCCTGGCACCATAGTCATGATGCGCATCATACAAAAAAGGATAGATCAGGTCAGCGTAAAAATAACAGCTCAGCGGCAACAACATCGCGGCGATCAATACTACATGAAAACTCTCCTTTACCAACTCTTTTACTGATTCTTTTTGCGCAATCATCCGGGAAAAAAGAGGGAGTAAAAGGCCCGATAAGAGCACGGCAAAAATGATGGCTGCATCCAGTATGCGAAAGGCCGAAGCGTAGATCCCCACTTCAAACTCTCCATTGGGCAACATCCTGCCTAACATCACAGAATCGATGCGCGTATATAAGCCCATCAAAAAAAACAGCAGGGCAAAGGGGTAGGATTTTTTGAGCAGATCCAGAAAAAGTTTCCTGTCGAATGCAGGGTGAATTTTTCCTCCGTGCCGGGCTACCACGAGCCAGGCAAGTACCATACTGCCGAAATAACCGACAAACTGGGCAAAAAGGAAATAATCTAAATTAAATCCATCCTGCAGATCCGGCATCCATAAAAAAACCGCACAAAGAATACCCATGAGCAGCCTGTCCATTACCGATACGACCGCATCGGTCTTAAACAGGTGCAAGCCACCGATATTGCTTCGGAAAAAAAGCATCATCGACATGAGCACATGATTCAGCCCTATGAACAGAATAACTTTCATGTGAAGGGCTTCGTAATCCATGAGCAGGGCAGCAAGAAAAAGTACCAGCAGGTACACCAGCGTAAGCACGATCTTGATATTAAATATGGATGGGAAAAGCTGGCGAAGCGCATCCGGATCTCCCGCTACGGTTCGGTTGCTATAGTTACTCAGGCCAAAATCGAGCAGTATAAAAAAGAGGTAGCCAAAGTTGAAAGATTCGAAATAGATGCCATACACTTCGGTGCCGAGGCTATTTTGAACAGCTATTTCGATCACAAAGACCCAAAACAGCTTGATCAGCAGGTTCAGGATCAGTGTAAAAGAAAAATTGGACAAAAAAGATCCGGCCATGGCTTCGAA
>JAKFCJ010000140.1:0-18142 GCA_036676705.1 Bacteroidota bacterium | reverse complement strand
ATATGAATAAAGTATAATGTCCTAAAATCAAGTTTCAGGATAGTTGGATCCCCTCCGTGCGGAGGAATCCAGGGTATTCATTAACTGAACTTAGGAGGCTGGAAGATAGAGCCGCTGTAGGAAGAATGGAAGCTTTGTTCGGATGTAGCGCAAATGGGCACGACAGGATCCGGACTTTGCGGAACGAGTTTGTTTTCGGGTAACAGATAAACTATGTGGGCGATCTGGTGCGAACAACAATCGTTGCAGTGTTTAAAAGGGAGTTTTTCGTTGCAATGGTCCTGGCTGAGATGATCCCCTTCCAGATAATGGGCAGCCAGGTAATCGGCGAAACTCAGGTCTGTCTGGGTTTCATTGGTGTGTTCCACATAATGCTGAAACAAAGAAGGTAGCCGCAAAAATTCAACGACGAATGTATTTGTCGTCAGAATCTGCATAAGTAGGAAAAATGCTACAAATCGTTTCACCTCTGTCAAAGGTACTTATATTTTTTGTTTCCTTTTTCTCCATGCACTTTTCACTATTCACTTTTAACTTCTAACTTAGCTCCCATGCAGCAAGATGATAATTATTTAGCCCCCCATTATGTTCAACGCAGCAACTGGTTGAGGGCTGCCGTACTCGGAGCGAATGACGGTATCTTATCAACGGCGAGCCTGGCTATTGGTGTAGCCGCGGCAAGTGATGCACGGGAGCCAATAGTTCTGGCGACCTTAGCCGGATTAGTGGCGGGGGCTTTATCGATGGCTGCAGGCGAGTATGTTTCGGTAAGTTCCCAAACCGATGTTGAAAAGGCCGATATACTGAGGGAAAAACAGGAGCTGGAGGATATGCCGGAAGAGGAAATGTTACGCCTGGCTTCCATCTATGAGGAGCGCGGTTTAAAAAAAGAAACCGCCCTGATCGTGGCCAAAGAACTCACCGAACACGATGCCCTCGGTGCCCATATGCGCGATGAACTGGGAATGAATGAAGTGACTAAGGCCAAACCTGCACAAGCTGCCCTGGCTTCCGGAGCTTCCTTTACTTTCGGAGGGTTCTTGCCCCTCCTGGTTGCCTTGTTCATGCCTTTGCCGGCCATGGAATATTCCCTGTATGGATTTGCCATTGTGTTTCTTGTCCTGTTAGGAGGTATTGCCGCCAAAACCGGTGGTTCAGGAGTTGGAAAAGCCATCCTTCGTATTACCTTTTGGGGAACAGTGGCCATGGGACTGACCGCCCTGGTGGGTTATCTCTTTGGGGTGAGCGTAGCCTGAGGCTGCTCCGGTTCCTTTTTTTCAGGTTGAGGAACATCAAACCTGTACGACAGGCCTACCGTAACCAGATGTTGAAATCCAACCTGCGCCCCATTCAGGTATTGGTATAAAGGGAACTCATTGATGGCAAATACGGTAAGACTGCCAAAGCTATAACTCAGTTGCGGGGCAAAAGAGACCTTTCTTAATCCGGTCGAATGCACATCGATATTGTAGAGCGCAAGCATATCCAATCCTGGTGCCGCTTTCATTTTTGCGACCCATTCACCTTTTAGTTGCAGGGTGACTCCCAATTTTCTGAAATAGGTTTTGCTGGCAAACAAACCAATACTGGCATAATCCCCGAATTTTTGTCCGAGGGGATTCCAGCCTTTTTTTACATACAAAGCGTTGGCAAATACCCGGAGTTTTGGTTTTTTATATTCATGGAAAAAAAAGCCGTAAAAAATAAAGTCGTTGGAACCCGTTGTAGTTTGAATGGTCGGCGGGGATGTGGTATAGTATTGCTGTCCGGAGTTTGGATTCACATAAACAAGTGTTGAATCATTGCAGCTTCCAAGCGGGATCTTTAAACCCAGACCCAGGGTAATTTCACTGTGTCCTTCCTTGTTTGACCTGGTAAAAACGGTATACCTTGGAAATAAAACCAGGTCGGCAATTCCTGAGGTTTTTTTTGTGTTGTCGAGATTATTCGGGTTTAAGCCGATCTCTCTTTTTACAAAGAAGTAACCGCATTCCACTGACATGGTGAACCGTTCGGTTACCCCAAAAGCGACCCGAGAATAAAGGTAGTGGCTGCTTAAATTGTCCAGCATGGCAAAGGTATCCCTGTCGCCTGCATAAAATTTCCCGGAACTGAAAAACTGGTAATTGGAACTGAGCTCCATTTCCCCTTTTTGCAAGACCCCCTGGGAAATACCCCCGGCTATCGGACTGGCACTTCCTCCGGAACAACAACCCTGGGAAAAAGCTGCCCTGGAAAAGCCAAAACAAATCAGGAATAAAACGAAATGGCGCATGAATGTATTGGTATTATTGGGTTACAGTAAATTTCATGGTCTGGGAAAATTCGCCCCCCTTCATTTTCAAAAAATAGATCCCCTCGCCCAATCCGCCCAGGCCGATGGCGGTGGTTTGTTCACCCGGATCCTGTGTTTCTACCGCTACCTCTTTCACCTTAACGCCCAGCAGATTATAAACCTCAAAACTCAGGGGAGTTGATTCGGACAAAACGTATTGAACGGTGATCTGGTCAGTTGCCGGGTTTGGGTAAACATTAAGCTGGAAATCTGCCTTTGCCTCCACTTCGGAAACGGAACTCAGCAATATGGCCGAATTAATAGCCGCCTTCAGGTTGGTGGTATTTAAACCGCCATTTTCCACAAAATGCACTTTATGATCGGTACCCCCCAACACAACGGTTTTGGGCATACCATCAGGGCCGTATGGTGCTTCGGTAACATCCTGATGCGAAAAGCTGGTCACGCCACTCATGCCATTATTATTGGCCCAGGAAACCAGGGTTCCACAGGGGGTATTGGCAAAATCGTCGGCGAGGTAAAAACGCACCTTACCCGGATGGGTTGTCGCAAATTCCTGGACGGTAGTATTGGCCGCCTGTGCCGGTCCGATGCAGGTACCACAAGGCATCACAAAACAAATTACAACGATCTTTCCTGAATCAAGTTCTGAAAAGAGGTGATGGGAGATCCCGCCACAGTCGTTGGCTGTAAAGTCCTGCGCCGTTTGGGCATTTGCGACGGACAGGCTTAAAAAGAGAAGCAATGCAGGCAGGAATTTGGCGGCCATTTTTTTCATAAGACAGTCCTTATAAGGGAATACAATTTTAAACCAATTTTTCCGCTAAATACCTGAGGTAAGTCAACTTTTAGCCCGACTCAAATAAAAAATATTTGTATACATAAGATAGCGATGTATATTTGCGTTATGTATTCGAAAGAATTATTAAAAGGCATCCTGCAACCCGTGATATTGAACCTTCTGAGGGAGCATGGAAGAATGTACGGTTACGAGATCACCCAGAGGGTTAAAAAACTAACTGAGGGAAAAATTGAGATCACGGAAGGCGCACTTTATCCGATCCTGCACAAGCTGGAAGCAGATGGTGTGCTGGAAGTAGAGAAAGAATATACCGGTAAACGTGTGAGGAAATATTACCGGCTGACCGACAGCGGAATCGTCACCGTGCGGGAGAAAGTGAATGAGGTGAACGACTTCTTTGCAACGATAAGCCTTTTGTTAAAACCTGCGTATTAATATAAGAACCGATGGAAATTACAGAAAGCCAGCTGGCATTTATCCGGGAGGATATCAGAAACAAGGGCATAACGCTCGATAGCCTGGCAGACAACCTCGTTGACCATATCTGCTGCGCCCTGGAAAGCCACCCCATTTCCGATTTCAGCGTCGCATATCCAGAAGTTATTTCCCGTTTCGGAAACGAAGGCCTGGCTGAAATTGAACTGCAAACCCGTTTATTATTCACCATAAAAAAAGAAGCACAAATGAAAAAAGGAATGTATCTGATCGGCTTTGTCGCCCTGTTTTTAAGTACAAGCGGATTATTGTTCAAACTCCAACAGTGGCCAGGCGCCTCCATTCTGCTGGTCACCGGAGTGCTGCTTATCAATTTCGGCTTTTTGCCCCTGTTTTTGATGGACAGGTACAAAAGGGCGGTTTCCTGAGAAGGGGGGAGCACAATGATCTTCGAAAGCGACTCAACCAGGTCGCTTTTTTGTTTATTCTTTGGGCAGTATGACGGTGAACTTCGTTCCTCCGGCCACCTGGCTTTCCAAATAGACCCGACCTCTCAAGCGTTCAACACTTGATTTGACCATGTACAGGCCAAGACCTGATCCGATCGATAAATTCGTAGCCCGAAAGAACATATCAAAAACTTTTGATTTGTCCTCTTTTTTGATGCCTATACCATTATCGATCACTTCTAGCATCATGTTCTTCGAATCCTCAGTGACCCACACTGCAATTTGTGGTTCAGGGCATTCCCTTTTACGATAAATGAGCGCGTTTTCTACCAGGTTAAACACAATATTGTGAAGCAAGGTCCGATCCGTTTGAACACGTTCACTAAGCTGATATTCAACATGAAAATTGATCCGGTCAAATCCCTCCTGGTATTTTAATGACTTCGCAATTTCATCCAGCAACTCTCCGGGATCAACATCCTCGATCTTCAACTCATGATCCCTCACCGACATCACTTCGATCAAGGTCAGAAGGAGGTGATCCATCTTTTTAGTCAATCCATCTATATAGCCAAAATATTCTATAGCCATCGGATCATTGATCTCCATTTTAGCCAAATCTACCAATCCCAAAACCGATGTTAACGGAGTTCGCAGGTCATGTGAGGAACGGTATATAAATGTTTTAAGATCGTGATTACTCGCTTTCAGTTTTTCTTCGAGACCTATCAGTTCCGTTACATCATGACACAACCCATAAAGACCCATCGGTTTCCCATCAACATCGAATTTAAACTTGCTTACAGTATGGATATTTTTCACTGTTCCATCCGGACATTTAATGCGATGGTAAAAAGCCGAGCTGCTCAGTGTTGATTGCGCTTTTTCTGTTAAAGCAATAACACGGGCCAAATCATCGCGATGGATCATCTTGATCCATGTCACGTAGGATTGTGCATTTTCTCCCGGGGAAAGCCCGTAAATTTTAAGTGCAACATCTCCCCAAATTGCTACACCGCTTACAAAATCGAGTTCCCAACTCCCCACATTCGCAATATCCTGAATTTGATGCATGTCATTTGCCACAAGTTCAAGTTTATTCACAACCTGTCGCAAACTTTCCTCGGATTCTTTTATAAGGTTAATATTGGCTAACAAGATGATCGTTCCAATTGTGTTACCCTTTTCATCCAGATAAGGAGAGCCGCTCACCATGACCCATGTTTTTGTTCCTTTCCGGGATGTAACCTGTACCTCACCCAATCCGGCCATTTCGGTTCCTATCGTCTCTTCATTAGCGAATAGGAATTCATTTATGTTTCGGTTCTCGATTTCATCAAATCGGTAACCAACCAGTTTACAGAACTCTTTGTTGGCGAAAACTATATTTTCACTTTCATCGACAATAATTACCCCATCCCTCATCGCGTCTTTTATTCTCCCCCATAAATAATTCGGCGAATATTCAAAGATCTTGTACCTCCTTATGGCTATCAGAGCAGTTATGGAAAAAACACTCAAAAGCGAATTGGTAATGGGTAAATTATCCTGCATTAGAAAAAACGGAAGGATTATTTCTATAATTATTCCACAGATAATTGGAACACTGAGCCCTATTATTAACAACAAGGACCTTTTACGTTTTATTTCGCTGTTCTTAATTAAACGAAAATGAAGCAGAAGCAAGGTTAACATTGTAAGCCCGCCGACTGTTATCCACAGGTAAATGATGCCTGAGAATACAGAAGGTACCGGATTAATGACCCAAAACCATTTATCAGATTGGGTTATCGTATAGGTATCCAGTCTGGCAAGGAGAAGCAAGGAACAGGCTACAGCCGGAAAAAAGATCAAAAAGAAATACAAATTAGCCGGTACTCTTTTTTTCCATTTCGTGTAATCCAGAATAAAAGAGATCCCGGCGGAAATGATAAAGACAATGATATAGGTTGAGATTCTGTTCCACTCAAGAGCGGCCTCTGCAGACCGGCCCATTTTTACACAACCTTCTGCGACTTGCCACAGGCCGATTAAAAAAACAAAAATGGAAAACGAACGTGTCGTTTCATTCTGAGGCATGTAAAAGGTAGTGTAAAGAAATATGGCGAAATTAATAGTCGCCGGGAGCAGAGATAAAAAGATAATTTCCCACTCAGCCGAATTCAGATTGAATAATTCGGCCTTCATGCGGTTGATCCGTCAATACGATTAAAATTCGTGATAAACAGATTATACCTCATAAATTGAATGCAAAGTTACATGTATTACACGGCTACGTGCGGAATTATTTATATAGACTGTCAGAGTTGCTGTACACCAGCTACTTTCAATTAATCAGGAGTATCATCCTGAAAAAATTGACAGTTTAAAACAAAGATCAACATGCAAAGAAAACCGATCCTAATTTCCCTCCCATTGGTTGCCGGACTAATTTGACCCGACAAATACAAACACCTAATTTGCCACTTTGATTGAAAAATGGCGGTCAAAAAAAAGCAGCAATCCAGACTTATGCAATTGGCCATACCCCGGGGTTGGGCTGTTGTGGATAATAAATTCTTTGATACAGATCCGGTCACCCGGAAAGGCTCCAGTGTGATCGAAAATGCTTCAGAAGGATTCACCATGGATGTCCTTTGGATTTTTGAAATCCGGATGGAAAATAATCATCTGGTGGTACCCGAAACAAACCATTACTCCATATCCCTGGGATGGTCTCCGGATTCCCGGGTTCCGGGAAACTACCATGCTGAATTAAATTGGTTTGGAGTTAAGGGTGTTATCCGGGTGGATGACCTTGTTTCTTCTGACAGGTATGAAGTCAGGGACAGGATAGATAAATGGATGTATGATATCCGTATGAACTATAAGGAAGCCCACGAGAAATACCTTTAGGTGGAACAAGCCCCTTCTTATTTTGGAAGAACAACAGTGAACCTCGTTCCCTCTCCTTCATGGCTTTCCAAATAAACGCGACCTCCCAGCCGGTCGACGCTTGTCTTCACCATGTATAAACCCAGGCCCGAGCCGATAGATAAACGGGTGGCCCTGAAAAACATGTCAAACACTTTTTTCTGATCTTCTTCTTTAATGCCGATACCATTATCGATCACTTCGATCAGAATGGACTTCGCATCCTCTGTGATCTTCACCGTTATTTGCGGGTCAGATGCGTCTCGTTTACGGTAAAGGAGGGCGTTTTCCATGAGATTAAATACACTATTATGGAGCAACATCCGGTCAGTCCGAACCCGCTCGCTCATGTGATTTTCAACAGTAAAGTTGATCAGGTCATACCCCTCCTGATATTTTAAGGACCTCACTATTTCATTCAGCAATTCTCCCGGATCCACGTCTTCGATCTTAAGCACGTGATCCCTTACCGACATAACCTGAATTAAGGTTAAAAGCAGGTGGTCCATCTTTTTTGTTAACGAATCGATATACCCGAAATACTCCCTGGCTTTGGGATCTGTGATCTCGATTTTAGCCAACTCCATCAATCCCAAAACCGACGCCAACGGTGTACGCAGGTCATGTGACGAACGGTAGATAAATGTTTTAAGGTCATGGTTGCTGGCTTTCAGCTTTTCTTCGAGTCCGACCCGTTCCGTAATATTCGCTAACAGGAGGATGGTACCAATGGTATTCCCTTTTTCATCCAGGTAAGGTGAGCCGCTAACCATGACCCATTTTTTCGTGCCGTCCCTGGCGGTGATCCGGATCTCCCCCAAACCGGCCATGTTCATTCCTGAAGTTTCTTCCCCGCCGAAAAGGAATTCATTTATGTTCCGGTTTTCTATTTTATCAAAGCCAAAACCAACCAGCTTGCAAAACACCTTGTTGGCGAATACGACTTTTTCGTTGTTATCAATAATTATGACTCCCTCGGTCATCGCGTCCTTGATTTTTCCCCACAAATAGTTCGGTGAATATTCAAAGATCTTGTACCTCCTTATGGCAATGAGGGTTGATACGGAAAAAACACTCAAAAGGGAATTGGTGATCGGTACATTATCCTGTTTCAGAAAAAAGGGAAGGATTATTTCAACCGTAATTCCGCTGATAATCGGGATGCTGAGACCTACTATGAGGAGCAGAGACCGTTTACGTTTTATTTCACTTTCCCTGATTGAACGGAAATGGAACAGAAGCAGTGCTAATACCACAAGCCCGCCCAATGCGGCCCAGAGGTATATGATCCCTGTAAATACGGAAGGTACCGGATTGATTACCCAAAACCATTGATAGGATTGAATTATCGTATACATATCCAACCTGGCAACGATCAGAAAAGAACAGAATATGGCAGGAAAAAAGATCAAAAAGAAGTACAAATTAACGGGTATCCGCTTTTTCCATTTTGTATAATCCAGAACAAAGGAGAGCCCTGCTGAAATAACAAATACAATGATAAAGGTCGATATCCGGTTCCACTCAAGGCCTGCCTCCGGGGTCTGGCTCATTTTCACAAGCCCTTCCCCGGCCTGCCATAATCCCAGTAAAAAAACAAAAATGGAAAAGGAACGCGTCGTTTCACTCTGGGGCATGAATAACGTCGTATAAAGAAATATCGCGAAGTTGATGGTCGCCGGGAGCAGGGACAAGGCAATAATGTCCCAACCTGGAAAATTCAGGTTAAATAACTCAGCCCTCATGCAGATAGGGTGTTTTTACAAATATCGCGGTTAAAAAACGAATACGATCCATCATCTGCTGGTAAATTTACACGAATTGTGCTAAGCCACTTTGCCCTTTATTTTTGTGGAATACCGCAGACCGCCGGATCCGTGAATATCGGATGAATAACGGCAGGAGTTGAAATAAACAATAACGATCCGGTCGCTTTTTTTCCACCCCCTTCCACGCTTTTTTTCCCATTTCCGGACGCGACAACTCCATTATTGGACGGCGGAGAGGAGCGAGAAACAGAAACAGAGCGGAGAAAGAGTCACTTCGTCGCTCTCCGCTCTGTTACTCCGCTCTCAAACAAAAAAGGCGATCTTTTTCAGATCGCCTTTTTTGTTTGTCGGTAGCGGGACTAGGACTCGAACCTAGGACCTTCGGGTTATGAGCCCGACGAGCTACCACTGCTCCATCCCGCACTGTTGTGTTTCCCTTTTGGGAGTGCAAATATAATGTTCTTTCTTTGCACTACAAATAAAACTTCATAAATGAGCAAACACCGGGCAGGTTATATCAGCATCATAGGCAAACCCAATGTAGGGAAATCGACCTTACTCAATGCCATGATGGGGCATAAGATGGCCATTACTACGCCTAAAGCCCAGACCACCCGGCACCGGATATTCGGGATCATCAATGGCGACGACTACCAGATGGTCCTCTCCGATACCCCCGGTATCATTGACCCGGCCTATAAACTGCAGGAATCCATGATGCACTACGTAGATGAGAGCATCGTTGACGGGGACGTGGTATTGCTTATCCTCGAAGTAGGGCAACGTGAACTGGGTGAAGAGGTGGAAAAACGCCTGAAACGGATCCAACAACCCCTGATCCTTGTGCTCAATAAAATTGACCAACTCGAACAGGCTGCGGTGCAAAACCTCATCGATGAATGGAAAGCAAAGAACATCACAGATACCATCATTCCGGTTTCTGCCCTGAATAAATTCAATACAACAGAACTTAAAAACCTGCTGATCTCCATGTTGCCGGAGAGCCCTCCCTATTTCGACAAAGACCAGTACACCGATAAAAGCGACCGCTTCCTGGCTTCCGAGATCATCCGGGAAAAGATCTTTCAGCGCTATAAAAAGGAAATACCCTACTCCTGCCAGGTGGTAGTGAACAGCTTTAAAGAAGGCGATAAACTCATCAAGATCCAGGCGGATATCATGGTGGAACGCGATTCACAAAAAGGCATCGTGATCGGTAACAAAGGGGTGGCCCTGAAAAATACGGGCTCAGCCGCACGCCAGGACCTCGAAAACCTGTTCAAAAAGCAGGTTTATCTCGAACTCTTTGTTAAAGTAAAAGAGAACTGGCGCAACGACGATAAGCTCCTGAAAGAGTTCGGTTACGAAGAATAAGGCAGGGTAAACGTAAAGGTACTGCCCTTTCCAAGTTCACTTTCCACTGTGATTTTTCCCTTATGGGCCTCGATGATCTCCCGCGCAATGGCCAGTCCGAGTCCGGTACCTTTGGTTTTGTCGAACTTATTACGCTGGTATTTTTCAAAAATACGGGTCATCATGTCTTCTTCAATACCCGGACCTTCATCGCGCACACTGAAGCTCAGAAATCCCTTTTGTTTTGTTACACTGAGGTAGATATGGCCCTTTTCCGGCGAATACCGCGCGGCATTGGTCAGCAGGTTATTGAGTACCCAGGTGATCTTTTCCAGGTCCATTTCCAGTTCGGGAAGTCCTTTTTCGAACTGTTTTTCAACGGTAAGTTTCCGGTTTTCGAGGATCGCCTTGATGGTCGATAAACTGTGGTTTACCAACTCTTCGGCTGAGATCTCTTCCTTTAATAAACGGATCTTTCCGGTTTCGATCTGGCCCAGGTCAAGCAACTCGTTAACCATACCCAGCAGGCGTTCATTCTGCGTCTTCAGGGTAGAAACGAGATTCTCCTGTTCTTCATTCAGTTTCCCCAATTTGGGGTTTTGAAGGAGGTCCAGACTGATATTCATGGCCGAAATAGGCGTTTTAAACTGATGCGACAGGGTAGCCATAAAATTCGTCTTGGCAATATCCAACTCCCTGAAGTCGGTGATGTCGTAAAAGATGATCACCTTACCTGCCGATATCCCGTTTTTGGATCCCAGCGAGGTTCCAACACTGACTTCTTCTTTATGGTAGTATTTGGTGCGGTTGCCGATCTGGGCGCTGAAATTAAAAAGACTGGCTCCCTGCTCGTTGGGGCGCGACAACAGTGCTTCTTCACTAAAATTGATGGGACGGATCTCATTCAACTTCATGCCCAAAATAGCCTGGCGGGGCAGTCCGAATAAGGTTTCGGCCTGTTCGTTCATCCATATCACCACATTGGTCTCATCGGTAACCATGATCGCCTCATTCAAATGGTCGATGATGGTTTCTATCCGCTTTTTCTCCTTCACCATTTCGGTGATATTCATCTGCTCATAAGTATTCAACTGATTGGCCATGCGGTTAAAGGCAGTTGCCAGCATACCGAACTCGTCGCTTTTGTTTAAGCCCTTCATACGCTGGCTAAAGTCCTTATCGCCAATACGCGTAATACGAACGGCCAACTCATTAAGTGGACCCACGATATACCTTGGGATCAGCCAAAGCAGGAGAAATCCGAGTGCCGACAAACTCACCGAAAGGATCACCATGCTCGTGATCACCTGGTTGACGGTAAGCTTTGTTTTTTCATAACGGCTCATCACGTCCTTTCGAAGCACATCAGCCAGGCGTTCATTCACCTCGATCATGCGGTCGAGGTCGGCAAATATCTCTGCACTCACCGCTGTGGTGTCAAAGGTTCCCACAAAGCGGCTCTGTTTAAAATCGAGTTTAAATTTATCGAGTGCCAGGCGTACCGAATCCATCAACTCAGGCTCCACCTCTCCATTGGCCAGGTAGCGCTGGTTGATCAGGATAGAGTCGACCTCATAGATGCCGGCATATAATTTTTTAATGGCCGTTTGGCTGTTGTCGAGTCCGGAGGCGAAGTAGATCCAGTTTACACGGAATTGATGGGAATAGTGAGCGAACCGTTCACTTTTTTCGAGAATGGCGTAGTTGCGTGTAAAGATGGATTCCGCATTTTTCTGGATAACCCGGAGGTAATAAATACTGGCAGAACCGAGCACAACAATAACCAGCAGGAAGGTTGAGACTCCCAGCTGGATACGTGTTTTGATGCTAAAATCAGGAAAGCCCCATTTCATGGGCAAAAGATAGTAGAAAAAGTATTAATCACGACGATAGAACAAAGACAGTAATACCGTTGCCGCCAATCCCACAATGACGGTTAACCAAAACCAAATCTCCCACTGCATACCTGAAAAAAAATTAGGATTAATAAAAAAACAGGCTCCGGTCTGAACTAACATGACGATAGTCCTATGGTAATGTTCCCTGCAACCGATATAGACCGGAGGCCTGTTTTTTAATAGTTGAACGAGGCGGTAATCATTAAGATTGCTGTCGTTTGTGAGATAACCTATCCAAACCTATCCCTGGTTTCACAAACAAACTCGCTTGTTCTTGCGGGATAGATTCGAAAAAACATGCCAGTCGGATCGTTCGTGCCAAAAAAAACTTAAACGGCTGATTTTAGTGTTGTTTATGGATATATATTTCTGGCATGCCAAAAGAAAACCCTCTCATTTTGATAGTAAATCCTTTCATTTCGGAATGATTATATACCGTATTCCTGAATTTTGCGGTAAAGGGTGGCGATGCCTATGCCCAAAATTTCCGCCGTCCGGGTTTTATTTCCTCCGGTAAAGGCCAGCATATTGGCAATATGGTCTTTTTCAAGGCTGGCAAGATCAACCGTTGCATTCGGGCGTACCAAAGCGGCACCACCGTGCCCTCCGTTAAAATCCTGGGGCAATAATTCTACATCCAATTCCCCACTGTCACAAAGGATAAGGGCTCTTTCCATCACGTTTTTCAACTCCCGGAGATTTCCTTTCCAGGCATGTTGTTTCAGCGCATTGGTAAGGGCTTTACTAAATTTAGGAACGGGCATACCCATTCGTCCCGCTGCCTGTTTTACAAAATATTCGGCCAGTATGAGCACGTCGTCTCCCCGTTTATTGAGAGGAGGTAATTCGACCACGAAAGTGCTCAGACGGTAATACAGATCGAGCCTGAAATTCCCTGCTTCGGCTTCGGTCAGCAGGTCGCGGTTGGTAGCGGCTATGATGCGCACATCGGCTTTTTTCTCTTTCGTACTCCCAACCATATAATACATACTGGTTTCCAGTACCCGAAGCAGTTTAGCCTGCAAGTCCAGGCTCATTTCTCCGATCTCATCCAGAAAAAGGGTTCCTCCGGCTGCTGCCTCGAAAAATCCTGTTTTGTCACCCGTAGCACCTGTAAACGAGCCTTTAACGTGTCCAAACAATTCGCTTTCCAGCAACTCTTTTCCCAGGGCCGAGCAATTAAGTGCCATAAACGGCTTTTTATTGCGTTTGCTGGCGTGATGGATGGCGTTGGCGAACACTTCTTTTCCGGTTCCGGTTTCTCCGGTAAGCAGCACACTTAAGTCTGATCCGGCAACACGTGTAGCCAGTTTAATGGCCGACTTTAACGCCGGGCTCTCCCCTATCACCGCATCAAAACCGGTGACCGGGATATCCGCTTCCAGTTTAAAAATTTGATTGGATAAGCGGGCTTTTTCGAGTGCCTTTTCAACAACCGGTACGATACGGATATTGTCGTCGCCCTTGGTCAGGTAGTCGAAAGCTCCTCTTTTAATGGAATTAACGCCGTCCGGAATATTCCCGTACGCCGTTAGCATAATAATTTCAGCAAAAGGTTTCTTTTGTTTGTATTCAGGGATCAGGTCCAAACCGTTGGCCACTTCCAGACGTACGTCGCTCACCACAACTTCTACTGGCTTGTTTTCCAGGATATTAAGTGCCTGTGCCGGGGTCGAGGCCGTGAATACCGTGAAGTCCTCCAATTCCAATACCCGGGCCATCAGATTCCTCAGGTCATCTTCGTCATCCACAATTAGAATACATCCTCTGCTATTCATATAAAATCGTTCTTAATAACGCGCAAATTACTTTAGAATTGAAAATAGTGTGATCAAAATTGTAAATGAACCGTAACAAGGTCTATACCGTTTCTTTAGCCAGCATCGCCATACTGCTTATTCTGGCGCAGGTTCTGAGCCAGTTTTTGCTCCAAAAAAGAAATGACGATGCTTCCCTGATAAACCGTTCCGGAAAACAGAGGATGCTGTCGGAAAAGGCTACCAAAGAACTCCTGCTTTTTTGCCAGGGAAACAGTTCCTATGCTGATTCGGCGCAACATACTATCAATAACTGGAGCTATCATCACGACTATATTCTCACCCAGGACCGCTCTGACCTGTTAAGATCAGAAGCCAAACAGGCATCAATGGCCGAGGTTGACCGTTTGTTCCGGGAACTCATCGCCGTTATGCAACAGGTCATTTACGGAGATACCTCCACGGCAACAATGGCAGGACTGATCGTAAAATCGAACGCCTACCTCGAAGGAATGGATGCTGCGGTAAACGAGATCCAATATGATGGCCGGAAACAAATTGGCAATATTAAAAGGTTCGAACTGGCCATGTCCTTGCTGATCGGGCTTTTGCTCATCCTTGAATTGTTTATTGTGGTACGTCCGCTTTTATTGAGTTACCAGCAACATAATCAACAACTCCTGGACCTGAACCGGGAACTGCAGGAAAAGCAGGATAGCCTGAATGAACAAAATCTTCGCCTGGAAGAGGCCTACCAGGAAAAGGCCGCGCTGGTCAGCCAGTTATTTATCAATAACCGGGTAATTGAAAATTCGACTGACTTTATCGGGCTCACAGACGAAAATTTCCGTATCACTTTTATAAATGATGCCGGCAGAAAAATGGCCAGTTTGCCGGATATGAAAGAGCTGAAAAGAAAACGCATTCTTGAGGTCCTGGATAAAGAAACGGCCGCTATCTATGCCCGTGAGGTCATTCCGGCTCTCAAAAAGCGGGAATCCTGGGGTGGCCGGGTGCATCTTTTGAACGTGCAAAACGGGAACCTTATTCCGGTACAGGCCAGCTTTTTCCCGGTAATCGGGGATGACGGAGAGATCCTTGCCTATGCAACCATCCAGCAGGATATCAGCCTGTTCCGGCAACTTGAATTGAACGGAAAAAGGCAGGAAGAAGCTTTAAGGCAGTTGTATGAAGCGGTTATCCAGATCGATGATCCCCACGAACGTTTTCAAAAAACCATTGAGATCGGCCGTGGTTTTTTTGGGATGCAATTCGGACTTATCAATAAACTCGAAGAAAATGAGTTTGAAATTCAGAATATTTCCCCTAACACCGCCGAATATTCCACCGGTTTTCGCAGTGATATTGACTCAAGCTATACCAGCCTGCTTATCCGTGAAAATCGTATTCTGGCGATCGACGATATTGAAAATAGTCCTTACGTAAAAAGCAAGGCTTATAAAAAATACAGGAAACGGTCTTTTATCGGGATACTCCTGTACGTGAACGATGAACTTTACGGCAGCTTAAATTTTTTCAGCGAAGAGAAGAGGAATATTCCTTTTAGCGACGGGGAGATCTCCTTTTTACGCTCCATGGGTGAATGGATAGAACGGGATCTGGAAGCCATCCATTACCAGGCTGAGCTGATCGAAGCCAAGGAAAATGCCGAGATGGCGGCCCGTGCAAAAGCTGAATTTTTGGCCACGATGAGCCACGAGATCCGCACTCCGCTCAACGGTATCCTGGGGATGACCTCATTGATGGAATTCACCCCGTTAAATGAAGAACAGCAGGATTTTGTAGACACCATTAAAATGAGCGGCGACAGTTTGCTGGCCATTATCAATGATATCCTCGACTTCTCCAAAATCGAGTCAGGCAAAATGGAACTTGAATCCCACCCATTGAGCATCGAGCAAACCATAGGCGAAACCCTCGACCTTCTTGCTTCAAAAGCGGGAGAAAAAGGACTGGAACTGCTTTATATTGTTGACGAAGACCTTCCCGACTCTATCCTCGGTGATGTAACCCGTTTGCGGCAGATCCTCATCAATTTAACCAGCAATGCCGTAAAATTTACAGATGAAGGAGAAGTGCTCATTACGGTATCCCCCATTGATGACGGCGCCTTTGTTCGTTTCACCGTAAAAGATACAGGGATAGGCATCCCTGAAGAATCAAGGATCAAACTTTTTCAGGCATTCAGCCAGGTCGACAGCTCAACCACCCGCAAATATGGCGGCACCGGTTTAGGGCTGGCCATTTGTACGCGCCTGGTGAAAGCCATGGATGGGGAGATCGGCGTACAAAGCCAGGTTGGACAAGGCTCGGAGTTTTATTTTCAAATACCCCTGCATCCCGCTACTGCCAAAGACCTCTATCCCGACTTTTCAAAACTGGCCGGTAAATCCATATGTGTGGTCGACGACAATGTCACCAACCTCAAGATCATGGAGCACCAGTTCAAACGCTGGGGAGCTGTTCCCACGGCTTATCTGCGGCCCAAAGCGATGCTGGAAGCGCTAAAACAAGGATACCGACCTGCCCTTTTCGTGCTCGACTATGCCATGCCCGATCTCGATGGTTTTGAAACCGCCCAGGCCATCCGCGAATATGGTATCCCGACTCCCATATTGATGCTAAGTTCCTTAAACATGCACCCGGAGGTAAAGGGTAGTCCGTTTTTGGATGATGCGCTCACCAAACCCGTTAAACACATGGTTTTGCTGCAGTCGGTAAATCGTTTGCTCTCACCCGATAACTTCCTCCAGGAAAAACCCACAGCGGGGAGCAGTGAAGTTTCAGACCCGAGCGAAAAAACCCTGCGCATACTCCTGGCTGAAGATAACCTCTTCAATCAGAAGCTTGCACTGACCGTGCTTGATCGGTTAGGCTACCAGGCCGACATGGTTACCAACGGAATGGAAGCCGTAAACGCCGTAAAGAAGAAAGAATATGACCTGATCCTCATGGACATCCAGATGCCCGAAATGGATGGCGTGACCGCGGCCGCTGCGATCCACGCGCTGCCGGGCGCGCATGGCGGCGCGCCGATCGTCGCCGTCACCGCCAATGCGATGGTCGGAGACCGCGAACGCCTGGACTACCTGTATCTGCTGACCTGCGCCGACATCGCCGGCACCAGCCCGAAATTATGGAATGCATGGAAGGACCGGTTGCTTGCCGACCTGTACTTCGCCACGCGCCGGGTATTGCGCGAAGGGCTCGAACAGCCGGTAGCGGCCGATGCGCGTATGGAAGAGGCGCGCGAATCGGCGCGTGCGTTGATGGCGGTGCAGGGTTTCGACGCGGCTACCGCGGACGCTTTGTTCGCGGTCATGCCGGAGGAAGGCTTCCTGCGTTTCCGTCCCGAACAGATCGCCTGGCAGGCCAGCGCGCTCCGCAACGTGGCTCCAGGCGAAACGCGGGTGCGCGTGCGCCGCATCGCCGACGACGGCAACGCGCTGGAAGTCTTCGTGCATTCGCCGGACCGCAGCGGTCTGTTCGCCGCCATCCTGGCGACCCTGGACCGCATGGGTTTCGGCATCCACCAGGCGCGCGTACTCGACGGCCCGCATGGCACCATTTTCGATACTTTCGAAGTACTGCCTGCGGACAGCTACGCCAGTTCGGACCCGGCGGAGGTCGAAGCCGGCCTCGGCCACGCGCTGGACGGTCCGCTGGAAAAGGTGCGCACCTCCCGCCGCGCGGTGCCGCGGCAGCTCAAGCATTTCCGCTTCGCTCCGAAGATCGAGTTCGGAACCACGCCCGATGGGCGCCGCACTTTGCTGAGTCTGGTAGCGCCCGATCGTCCTGGTCTGCTCTCGGATGTGGCCCAGGTGCTGCGCGCGCAGCGCCTCAACGTGCACGACGCACGTATCGCCACTTTCGGCGAACGTGCCGAGGACTTGTTCCAGATCACCGACGCGAACGGCCAGCCGCTCGACGATCAAACCCAACAGGCCTTGCGCGATGCGTTGCGCGCCAGCTTCGAAAACCTCCCTTGATCGAGACAAACAGGAAGCAGATGACCAGCCAGATCCATGACGACGCAGCACTGAGAACCCTCATCGACGACGCGTTCGAACGTCGTGCCGATCTGGCCGCGGGCGAGATCGAAACTTCCGTGAAGCCTGCGGTGGAGCAGGTGATCGGCGGCCTGGAGTCCGGTGTTTTCCGCGTCGCCGAGCCGGGCGACGGCGGCAAGTGGAAGGTCAACGAGTGGCTGAAGAAAGCGGTGCTGCTGTACTTCCGCGTCAACGACATGGCGTTGGTCGACGCGCAGCCGGCGCCGTTCTGGGACAAGGTCGAGTCGCGTTTCGCAGGCTACGATGCGGCCCGTTTTCGCGAAGCGGGCGTGCGGGTCGTACCGGGCGCGGTGGCCCGACGCGGTACGTTCATCGGCAAGGACGTGGTGCTGATGCCGAGCTTCGTCAACATCGGCGCGCACGTCGGCGAGGGCACCAT
>JAKFCJ010000139.1:0-2746 GCA_036676705.1 Bacteroidota bacterium | reverse complement strand
GAATTTTTTGATCTGGACATTGGAATAAAGCGGCACATAAGTATCTCCATTTTCCTGGGCCAGAGCCGGAAAAGCAAACAACAATCCGAAAAGCGTATAAATCGTTTTTTTCACTTCTACTGTTTAATGGTCACGGAAACCCGCGAACCTTTTCTAATTTCAAGACCTGGTGTATAGGACGGAATTTGTGCCACGATTGTTGCCTGAGCACTGTCGCTTATTGCACCTTTTCCGATCACCATTCCCAACTTTAATCCATAAGCTTCAAGCAAAATCTGAGCCTCACCCAGGGTTGTTCCTTCCAGGTCAGGCACTTCTGAATTTCCTTCAAACACTCCCTGGTCGCCTCCGCCATCCGCAATGGTCAGGTCTATAACGCTCCCCTGACCGATCTCGGTATCCTGACGAATATGTTTTCCATTTAAACGCCAATCCACCACTGCATCTTCTGCAATATGGGCCACGGTATCAATACGTCCTACCTTCAATCCCAGGCTCTCCAGGATCATAATAGCCTGATGGATATTTTTCAATTCCAGGTCAGGCATTTTTATCTTGGGTACTTCTGAAGAATTGATCGAGAGATAGATCACCCTTCCCTCTTTCACAAATTCACCGGTATCCGGATCTTGCTGAACTACAGAGTTCCTTGGTTTTGTTTCATCGAACAGGGAATCACGGATCTCATACCGCAGGCCGATCTCATCCAGCAGGTTTTCCACTTCAGGCACTCCCAATCCATAGAGCGTGGGTACGGGAATTTTTTCGTCATGATGCGTATACATCGCCAAAAAACGACTGATCCCGAACACGAGCAATAAAATAAGCAAAAGTGCTGCTGCCGCTGATATCCCTAATTTTTTAAGTGTTTCCTGTTTCATTGCGTTTGGTGCTGTTTGGATCGTCCGTATTCCAAAATCTGGTCGATAAAGGCATAGGGAGGATAACCATTAATGGCTGTTTGATGAAAAATGCAGGTAGCAGGAGTCATGCCGGGAAGGGAATTGACTTCAATAAACACCACCTCCACTTTTTCGGGTTCATAAATACGAACAAAGGCATCGATACGCGCATAACCTTCAATATTCAATACCCGGGCTGCTTTTTCGAAGATGTTTTTTATTTCATCCGAAATCCGCTGCCGTTTTTCCGGGTCTTTTGCATAACGTGCAGGAGTAATGTTTTGTCCCTGGCCGGCGAGAAACTTTTCGGCCAGTGAAAGGATGCCTTTTTCGGCCAGCGATTCACTGGCTTCAAAGAGCTCATAACGGATAGAGCCGTCTTTTTCCCTGTGTGTCAGGAGGCCTCCGGTAATTTCCAGGAAATGCGCAGCTCCTTTGCGATCGATCAATTCTTCCACCAGAAAAAAGTTCTTTTGAGGGATCTCTTCTTTGGGGTCGATCTTCAGCGCACGGGCAATATCCACATCGAGTTCCGGATGTTTTCGGAACATCAGGGATGCAAAATCGCGAAGCCCCTGTTCATTGTCGATCTTTTTTACAGCCGAACTGCAGCCGTCATCAGCGGGTTTGGCGATCAAGGGATAGCCACATTTCGCCTGTATCGTTTTTAAAATTTCCTCCTGACGGGTATTCCAGTCCTTTTCTTCTACCAAAACGGCCGAAGCAACCAAAAAACCATGCTCTTCGAGTTTGCGGTTGGTCGCATATTTATTGATGGTGAGCAGGGAACTTTCGACCCCTGAACCGTTGTAACTCAGTCCGACCTTTTCAAGTTCCCTTTGCAAAGACCCGTCCTCACCGGGACGTCCGTGCAGGGCTATAAATACGGTATCAGAAAGACCGGCCAATTCTTTAAAATCGATGCGGCGTGGGGCAAGCACGGCCGAGTCTGTTTTGAATGTTCTGCGTATGGATTCTGTTTCCTGTTGGATCTGTTTCAGTACCGGGTGTTCATGAAAGCGGGTAACCTTTTCGCGAATATCATCGGCATTGTCCTTGAGCATCATGTTCACAGGAAGCAGGTAAAGTTCGTAGGCTTCATCCGAGCCGGTAAGGAATACCGGAAAGGGGTCATATTTAACCGAAGAAGCCAGCTTTTCGAAGATGTTCCGTCCGCTTTCCACCGAAATATGCCTTTCGGTGGAGTAACCTCCCATGATCACAGCTACGCGCAACTTTGTATGGGCTGCATCTGCCTGTATCGAAGAACCCACCACCCTTTGAAGCAAGCCGCGCAAAGGCTCAGGTTTGCTGCTATGCCGGGCTCTTTCCTGCAGGGAGGTATGGATGATATAGGTCAAAAAACTACTGGGACTCAATCCTATTTCGGCAGCCTGATGAAAGAAAAAGCTACTCGGCATCATTCCGGAAGTGGTATTCGGGTCGTTCAGGAATATCTTTCCGTCCGGAGCATAAAACCCATCTATACGGGCATATACATTAAAGGAAAACCGGTGAAACATCTCCTCACAAGCCTTTCGTATCCGCGAAATTTCCTGGTCAGGAAGGTCGATCGGGGTTAATTTTCGGGAGAGTCCGGGTAAATATTTCGAGCGGTAATCGTACACTTCTTTGCCTTTAACGATCTCTGTAGGTGGCAGGGCTATTGGTGTTCCGTCGGCCTGCTGGATCACGATGCAGGAAAATTCCCGTCCCCGTATAAAGGATTCAACCACAACTTCGGATTCGCCATCCTGGGCCTCCAAATACACCTGGTCATCAGGAACGATCAGTTTTTCCAGTAAGTTTGACAATACCTCTTCCGGCAGGCGTATTAATTCTTT
>JAKFCJ010000138.1:0-2371 GCA_036676705.1 Bacteroidota bacterium | reverse complement strand
GCCTTCAAAACGGCAGTTGTACATGCCGGGGCACCAGCTGAAGGTCAGCAGGGTTTGGCTGGCGAAAACGGAATGCCGGCAGCCGGTATAGAGAGACCCGGAGGTCAGTTTTGCTTTACTGTAATCCAGCGCAAACTCGGGATAAGTACCGATTATCGCTTCTTTCAGCACCATGCTTAAGCAGCTGTTCATTGCAGAGATCTGCTTTTTGCCTTTATCCGGCAGGGCTTTCAGCAGCGGCCGGAGCTGCGAGATAAAGGCTACTGAAAGTGCGAATTTGGATCGTTGAGCCAGCTGTTTCAGCGTTGGGGGCTTGTTTGATTTAACGGGCATCTGCCTGATGCAGTTGCGGTTTTTATAGCGGTATCCTATGATGTTCCCCACTTTACCGCTGAAACCTCCGAGAATACCATTTTTTACTGTTGCCATGATTTTGATTGCTTAGGTTGATTAAATAGAAGCCGGGTATTCCCCGGCTTCTGTGATTAAAGAATAGTTACCTGACCGGCATACACGCTGGTAGATATCGTTTTTTTGTCGGCGGCAATAAAGGCCATCCAGACTTCCACCACATCACCCGCGAAATTCGCCGGTAGCGTTAAGCTGTCTGTTCCTCCACTGCGGGCATCACCGTCGGTGCTGTACACAAATTGCGACTGCAGCGGGTTATAAACCAGCACAACTGCCTTATCCGTAGGCTTTGCATTCCCCGAAGTACTGTTGTCGTCCCAGGTTAGCACCACGTCACCTGCCGCAGAACTTACTGCCGCATTCCAGGGACCGGTTAAATTCCCCTTGCTGATCAGCACGTTCGGGTAATCGATCTGCAGGTCAGGGTAAACCCCTGAGATGGCTTCCGAAATAACCTGCGCCGTAGCCACGTTAAAGCCGGTCTTTTTTACGGCCAGGCTTTTGTAACCGATATTGACCAGCGCGCTGATCGGCTGCAGAAAACCGGTGGCCAGGCCCAGCTTGGCCCTCTGGATCATTTGAAGATCCGTAGGTGCCTTGGATGAGGGCCGGGGCAAACTACGCATGTAGTCGATGCCGTTCCAGCTGCTGCCCACTACCGTTCCGACTTTGCCGGAAAATGAGCCTAATATTCCTTTTCTATATGTTCCCATATTTTAAAATTCTAATGTTAAATGATAAATTAAACTCAGAAGGCGCCTTCCTTGAGTCAAATGTAAGACGCTATTATTCAAGTAGATAGCGCGAAGGAGGTCGTGACCCGATTTGACCGGCTTTGACCGGTGGGTGACCCGATTTGACCGGGTATGGAAGGTTGGAAGGTTGAGGGTAGGAAGGTTGAGGGTAGGAAGGCTGGAGGGTTGAGGTATGGAAGGTGGAAGGATGGGAAGGTTGGTGGATAGAAAGGTGGGGATTATGAAATGACACTGCTAATTTGATTCCGTGCATATAGAAACCTGGAATAGATCGACGTAATTGCCAACCTATGAAAAACTGACCTTCAAATACACCGTCTTTGCGAGGCTCAAAACATTGGAAATACAGCTTCTTGTTTACCCTGCATCCGGTAAGCAGCTGTATGAGCCGCGGCAATCTGCAAGCGATGAAAACGGAACCAAAAACCTTTCCTACCCCCCCGGCCGATCATCGCTGCTTTCACCCTCTTGTGGCGGCGGAGGAGGGCTGAATTTCATTCCATTATCAGCCTATGAAATGTTAGGAGGCTTTTTGGTTCAGTGCAAGTAGAAACCTGGAATAGATCATTGATTCAAGTTCGTCCGCCTCATGGCCGGCAGGGGGCCTAGTTCTTTTTTCTTGAAAAAAAAGAACCAAAGCCGAGCGAAGCGAGACCACGAAGGCCTATAAAAAAACAAGCAAACTGAGTAAATTCAAGGCTGCACAGCCTGGAGCTAAATTTCGAAAAACGACCATCTGCAATTTGAAGACGTGGGAACGGCAGTTCAAATTTTATTGTTTCTGCTGCACTTCCCAAATTGCTTTTTTGAGGTGGTCATATTGATCGTTCATCCAAGTCGTTTTTCGAAATTCTTAACGCTCCATTCTGTGAGGCCGGATTGGGGCAGTTTGAAGTTTCAGGCTTTTCGGTGACGTTGCTAGCGGATAATTATTGCCATTGCTTTTCGGTTCCTTAGTATAAATTTCCGACTTCGAATAGACCCTTAAATTCATAAATTTCGTAAGCTGCAGATCTTCAATCTATAAAAAACTGACCTTCAAATACATTGTCTTTGCTAGGCTCAAAATATCATTTGAAATACAGCTTCTTGTTTACCCTGCATCCGGTAAGCAGCTGTATGAGCCGCGGCAATCTGCAAGCGATGAAAACGGAACCAAAAACCTTTCCTACCCCCCCGGCCGATCATCGCTGCTGAGGAGGTAA
>JAKFCJ010000137.1:0-2953 GCA_036676705.1 Bacteroidota bacterium | reverse complement strand
GCATCTCCGGTTTGCAAAATCCCTGGATGAAACACATGAACCTCGAAAACACTAAAGGCCAGGTTTTGGAGGTCCGAATACCCGGATTGGATACGCCGCATATATTGAACAAACACATTTTCGTTCTGCCCCAGGGAAATTCCATATTCCGTATTGGCGCAACGAATGAGTGGGTCTTTGATGATCTTCAGCCAACCGAAGCCGGTAAAAACGAATTGATGGAAAAACTTGAAAAGATACTTCCCGGCAAAACGGTGGAGATACTTCGCCAGGATGCCGGGGGCCGACCCACCACCACGGATCGGCGTCCATTGATGGGGGAACTATCGGAGCCGGGACTATTTGTCTTTAACGGACTAGGCTCCCGTGGAGTTTTGCTGGTTCCTTATCTGGCAGCATGTATGTGCCGCTATCTGTTGGGTGACGAGGAAGCCATTCCGGAAGAAGGGCGTTTGAACCGTTTGAAGCAAAAATAAAAGGTACTACCGGGCAGCCACTAAACATTTTCAGCAGCTGCACATCCTGCGAGGTAACCTGTTGTCCATGCTGCCTGAAAATTGAAACCACCCGTGATACCATCAATATCCATCACTTCTCCCGCAAAAAACAGCCCCGGGATCTTGTGTGCCATGGATGTTAGCGGATCGATCTCACTCAGTTCCACACCGCCGCAGGTTACAAACTCTTCCTTAAAACGGGTCTTACCTTTCACCTCTGCAGGCATGGCGCCGATCTGGGCAACCAGGGCCTGAAACAGGTTTTTCCCGCATTCAGCCCAGTTTCGGAAAGGACGATCAAGTACCCGTTTGCATAAAAATTGCCAGAGGCGTTCGGGTATATCCGGAAAAGGCCGGCTGTTCACGATTTGTTTTTTAGGATGTTCTTCAGCATAGGCGCGCAACTGTTCGACAACCTTATTCAGGTCACCCTGTCCGGTCCAGTCCACCTCCAGATCAAGATGATAGGCTTTAGCCGCCAAACCTCTCGCTTCCCAGGCGCTGAGCCGCAATGCTGCCGGACCGCTTAATCCCCAATGGGTAATCAAAAGGGGGCCGTATTGATAAGCATTATTCCCTCGGATGCGAATGGCTGCATGGGGCACACTAACCCCGGAAAGCTCCCGTATCGGGTCTTCGGCCAGGTTAAAAGTAAAAAGCGAGGGAACTACCGGCGTGGTATCAATGCCCAATTCGCGTACCCACTCCAAACTTGAATCTTTGGCACCTCCGCCTGTACAAACGATCAGGTTTTTGGTTCGTATTTCACCGCGGGTGGTTTCCAGAACAAAGCCATGTTTGTCCTTTTGGATAGTCCTTGCGGCACATTTCGTTACGATCTTTACACCCAGATCATGCGCTTCCTTTTTCAGGCACTGGGCAATGGTTTCCGAATGGTCGGTAACAGGGAACATGCGCCCGTCAGCCTCCGTCTTTAACTTCACTCCCCGCTCACGAAACCACTGAATGGTATCTTCCACGGCAAACTGTTGAAAGGCTTTTTCAAGATAGGCTTGTCCGCGTGGGTAAAAGGTGCTCAACAAAAGCGGGTCCTTGCAGGCGTGGGTAACATTGCAACGGCCACCTCCCGAGATCAGCACTTTAGCCAGGAGTTTTTCACTTCGTTCCAGGATTTGAATGCGCAGGTCGCTTCGTGTGGAGGCAGCGCTCAGGGCCGCAAAAAATCCCGCAGCACCACCGCCGATCACACAGATGTCGCATTCCTCGAACATTCCCCTAATTGAGGTTCAAACTTTTGGTATGGGATAAAAAGGTATCCATATTCCGGGTCGCCGCTTCTTTGCCCAGCACGGCGATCAGTTCGAAAATAGGAGGACCTCCGGCAACACCACTCACCGCCAGGCGGAAAGGAAGCATCATTTCTCCCGGTTTTTTCCCGTTTTTATCTTCAACGACCTGGTGGAACAAAGCCTCTATGGCTTCTTTGTTAAAAGAAGGTAATTGTTCCAATCCTGCTTTTAATTCGCTGAGTATACCCGGAGTAAAGTCTTTGAATTTTTTACGGATAAGATCCTGGTCCCAGCTGGAAGGAGTTTGGAAAAAATACAATCCCTCTGTATAGATTTCATTGATAAAACTCACTTTTTCCTTCATGAGCCCGGCCACCCGGGTCAGGTAGTTTCTGTCAACTTCAATATGCTGTTTTTTCAAAAAGGGCAGCAGGGACTCAGCCAGGGCTTCATCGCTTTTGCTTCGCAGGTATTGTTGGTTGAACCAGAAGGCTTTGTTGACATCGAATTTTGCCCCCGATTTGTTTACCCGCTCCAGACTGAAGGCCTGGACCAGTTCTTCCAGGTTAAAAAGTTCCTGGTTATCGCTGGGATGCCAGCCTAAAAAGGCAAGAAGGTTTACTACCGCTTCCGGGAAATAGCCGGCATCGCGGTAACCACTTGAAAGTTCTCCGGTAACCGGGTCAGTCCAGTTAAGCGGGAATACAGGAAAGCCCAAACGATCCCCGTCTCTTTTGCTTAGTTTTCCGTTTCCATCGGGTTTCAGGATCAACGGAAGGTGGGCGAATTCAGGCATCACGTCTTCCCAGCCAAAAGCGCGGTACAACATCACATGCAAAGGAGCGGAAGGCAACCATTCTTCGCCCCGGATCACATGGGTGATCTTCATCAGGTAATCATCCACCACATTGGCGAGATGATAGGTAGGCATGCCGTCTGATTTGAACAGTACCTTATCATCCATGGTACCGGTATGCACCACCACCCAACCGCGGATGATATCATGAAAACGCACCTCTTCCTTGCGCGGGAGTTTGATGCGGATCACATAATTTTCATTGGCATCCAGCCTTTTTTGTACCTCATCGGCACTCAGGGTCAGGGAATTTTTCATGCTCATGCGCGAAACCGCATCGTACTGGGGCGACATGCCATTGGCTTTTAATTTGTCGCGCATTTCGTCGAGTTCTTCCGGGGTATCAAAGG
>JAKFCJ010000136.1:0-7139 GCA_036676705.1 Bacteroidota bacterium | reverse complement strand
AGCAGGGGGACCAGTGCCAGGAAGAGGGGCATGGCAAAAAGCAGGTTTTTTTCACCCTCCGGTTTTTTCCAGATCAACCAGGCGGGATAAGCGCCAGCCAGCAAAACAAGGAGGTAAACGAGTTTTTTTCCTTCATCCATACTTAAATGCACGAGGTGAGTGGGAATACCCAGTCCGGCATCCATCGGAACGGTAAGGCGCCAAATGGCTGCAAAAAAGCTCTGGTTTTTATGATGGATCATCGGGAAAGCCTGGGCAATTTCCGTCCACCAGTGGCTGAAGTACAGCAGGGTTTGATCCATTCCATAAACAAGGAAACAGGGGATCGTAAAAAGGGCACAAAAACCAAGGGTGTATAAGACCATTTTCCATTGCCGGATCAGGATAAACCAGACAAAAAAGAAAAGCGTATAGACTTTTAAAGACAGGGTTAAAGCCATGAACAAAGCGGCCAGGACCCGACGTTTTCTGGTAAACAGTTGGTAGACCGCTTCAACGCAGAGAACCAGCATCAACACGTTGATCTGTATGTTGGCCAGGTTATCGAGCAGGTATTTGTAGGAGAGCAAAAAAGGCAGCAAAAAGAGGGGATTCCAGGGGTTTATATCCTCCGCTTTTGTTGCAGGGGAGAATATAAGGTTTCTGGAAAACAGCAGAAAAAGCACACGCTTTGCTGTATGATAAAAGGCCCATAAGGTAGCTAGTTGCCACAGGGTACGAGCCAGGAATGGGGAAAAGCTGTCGACCCAAAAGATCGGAATGCAAAAAACAGAAAACAAAGGTGGCCAGGTATTGAGCCAATGGCTGTAGAGGTCTTTTCCGTGGAGTGCATATTCCCCGGCAGCCACGTACCCGATAAAATCACCGGGCCTGCCGGCATAACGCAAAGCCTCTTCCAGGAGCAATACGGCAGGGATCCAAAACAGGAGTTTGTAAGCGAGTTGGCGCGACACCGTGCAAAAGTATTGGATTATTCGGGCTCTCTCCTACTTTTTGGAGGCTATCAGGTTGTCGAGTGAATATTTACCCGGGCCCGTGAACAAGAGCAATAAACAGGAAGCAAAATAAAGCAGGGCCATTTCCATTTTATTAAAGGGGTCTCCATTGTGCACCACAAAGGCAGCAACGCCCATGGTAATAATAAGCGGGACCAGGCTGAAGCGGGTCCATAAACCCAGGATGAGGAAAATGGCTGCAAAAAATTCGGCGCCAACGGCAAGGACAAGTGAAATTTCCGGTCCCATACCCAGAAAGGAGTAAAATTTAATTTCTCCCCCTTCCATTAGTTTTTGAAGTTTTCCCAATCCGTGACCAAAAGCCATGGCGGCCCCGGTCAGTGCACGGAATAAAAAAAGAATGCCATCCGTTTTCCACGGTGCGGAACCTAACCATTTATTCATAGAAGCGTATTAATTCCAGGATGGGGTGGTGACCATATCCGGGGAGAGGTGAAACATGAGCGGTGTAATTTTGGGATTTAGCAGCTCATTCAGCGGCAGGTCGGCCAGAATGTCCATGACAGCCATTTCATTCGCTGCATAAACGGTCATCCAAAGCGAATCGCGTTCGAAGGATACGCTATAGGAAACAATTCGGCCGAGGGCGAGCAGGCGATCAACCTTTTGGCGGTGTTCCGGGATCCGGGAGATCATGTCTTCGGTAAGTTCCGGTAATTTGCTGTAAACCTGAAAATAAACCATGTATGCAAGATTAGTAAAAAAAGGCCGACACATTTCGTGCCGACCTTTTCACACACCGAAAAATGAAACTAAGCTTGTTTATTGATCTGAACGTTCAAATGAAGGCGTACCTCGTCGCTCACCACGATTCCGCCTGCTTCTGTCACGGCGTCCCAGTTGAGACCAAAATCTTTACGATTGAGTTTTCCGTTAATTTCAAATCCTGCTTTCTGGTTTCCGTAAGGATCAACTGCCTTTCCGCCCAATTCAACGGCCAGGGTAATATCTTTGCTCACTCCTTTCAGGGTGATGGTTCCTTTTAATTCATAGGCGTCGCCGCTGAGTTTTTTGAAGGAAGTGGATTCGAACTGAAGTTGAGGAAACTGCGCTGCGCCGAAGAAGTCGTCGGATTTGAGGTGGCTGTCGCGTTGTTCGTTGTTTGTATCGATACTGTTCACATCGGCACTAAAACGGATGCGGGCTCCTTCGAAATCGTCGTTACTGCTTTCCACACTTCCTTCGAAGCTGCGGAAATAGCCGGTTACGGTAGAGATAACGAGGTGTTTTACTTTGAATTGAATTTCTGAGTGGGAAGGGTCAATGGCCCATTTGCTTTGTGTTTGAGTATTCATGGTATTTACGATTTTAGGTTTATAAACTTAAGTGGTAGTTCTTATCTTAAGCTGTTTGGCTATAGGCTGTAGGCTGTAGGCTTTTTTTCGGATCTCTGAAATCCTAGCTTACAGCCTATAGCCTACAGCTTATAGCTTACAGCCGACTCTCCGGTATTTCCATCAGTAACAGTTGCGCGTCCGATTCCGAGGTAAGCGTTAATTCTTCGCTGCCACTTATCCCCGCTCCATCCCGGCGCTCCAGGATTTCTTCGGCCAGTTTTACCCGGCCTTCGATCACAAAGAGGTAGAGTACGGAATCGGCTTTTTGTTTGATATAGCTGATCGTCTTTCCTTTTTCGAGGTCGGCCAGGTGGAACCAGGCGTCCTGGTTGATCCAGAGGGCTTCTTTGTTATCAGGGGCCACTACGGTTTGCCAGGTATTTATTCTACCTGATTTGTCATAGGTTTTTTGATCGTAGCGGGGTTCGATATTGTGTTCTTTCGGGAATACCCATATTTGCAACAAGCTGCCAGGCTGGTCTTTGTAGTGGTTAAACTCCGAGTGATACAGTCCTTTGCCCGCGCTCATGATCTGCACATCCCCGGTGCGGATCACGCCGCTACCACCGGTAGTGTCTTTATGCTCAAGAGCGCCTTGCAACGGAATGGTCACGATTTCCATGTTTTCATGCGGGTGCATCCCGAAGCCCATTCCCCCTTGTACGGTATCGTCGTTCAGAACCCTTAAGGCTCCGAAGTGCATCCGTTCGCGGTTCATATAGGAAGCGAAAGAAAAGGTGTGCCAGGTGTCCAACCATCCGTGGTTAGCGTGTCCCCTGCTGTTGGCACGATGAAGTATTGTTTTCATCTCAGTTAGTGTTATTACAATTCTTGTATATACATTTATTATGCCAAAAAAAGTCAGAAGCTTAACAGATGGAGTTTTTTGTTCTTAGAATCATAACTAAGAACTTTAGCCTTACCATCAACAAGGTCCACAAGCGCACTTAATCTATTATAATTTACAGAGTTACGAATGAATTTGGATGAAACCAAACTACCATCTTCCTTGAATCGCGTAAATGCCAGTGAATTTGTCAGGTTATATCCATTCAACTCTTTACTCAATACATTAACGGTACCGTCTAAATACCAAATGTCATAAATTTCATGTCCATATAATCCCAAATAAAAATCCTGACTGAGCACCTCCCCTGCGGTATTTAACCGAAAATAGGCCAAACCATAAACAACGCCTTGTCCCGGAATAGAACCCTGTACCGGGTAGAAGACATTAACTTCTCCGTTATTACCTGACCGAATAAGCCCCAGGCGGCTCGAATAAAACGTGCCCGTGCCCATATCTGAAAATTTGAATTCCTTAACCAAATTCCAACTTGAGTCAAAGTAAAACACAGATCCTTGCGGGCCTTGATTACTTGATCTTGTACTCCAATAACCCATTAACCAATGTCCACCATCCTGACTCTTTTCGTAAGCCCTGAACTGAAGAAATTCCGGATTAGAATAGCGCAAAACCAATTCCTGTGTTGTCAGATTATATTCATAGATATCGGTACTGTACTGGCTGCCTGAATTCCCGTGGATCAAATGGATTAAGAATCGATTTTCATCCAATGCAACCAAGCCCAGCACTCTTAATTCCTTAAAACCAGCCTTCAACATGATCAAAGACACGTTATTACCTCCCGGATCAATTTCCTCCAACAAGAGTTGATCACGGGGGGTTGGACTAAAAGCATGAAAGATTTTGCCTGAAGCTGTTTCGGTGATGGCTCTTTTTCTTAGCCAACTTGCTTCACCATTTAAACTTCCACTTGCCTGTACCCGATAATCGTGATTCAGGTTTAGTATGTTTGGGTTGCCTTCCTGAAACACGATGGCTCCGTGACTGGAAGCAAACATTTGGTAGGGGACTATTCCTGAGTCCAACTCCTGAACAATTGGAATAACTCCGATATCATCGATAATTTCGGTTTTCACCTCCTCCTTTTGGCATCCAAAAATGACGACACCCAATAAAGTCCATGATAAAAATCCGAATTTCACAGTGGAAAGAAATAGAAAAATTCACGTAATTGCAAGACATGATAAGGAAAGCTCTCTTTTTCTTTCTGATGACATTACCTTTTTCTCTGATCGCTCAGACAAAATTTAACGTGGGTCTTTATTCCAGCAACCTTCAGCTCGACTTGGAGTTTAAATACAATGGCCATGAAGCTTATCGAACGCATCCGTGGCACCCGGCATTGATCGGACTTGACCTGCAATTGGATGTGGTGAAAGGAAAAAACGAAAGTGGGCTTCTGTTGCAGGCTTTTACCGGCCAATACTGGTACACCGAAAAACCAACATATGCCCGTTATCAAGGGCAGGTTATGCATGTGGTTGAAAGAACGGCGAATCTTCACGGAATAGGTCTGGGTTATGTATTTCAGCGCCATGTTTTAAATATGGAATCGAAAAATGTGCTTTTTAAGGATCTCTATTTTATGATGCAGGTTGTCGCTGATTTCTACCGTCTTCAGGCCCCACTTGTTAAATCTCCCTATCCGGGGATGTATGAATTGGAACTGAATGAAATCAATTCTAACGCTATTCAGGTTCGCCAATTTATGGGAGCTAAAAGCGAATGGACATATCATAACGCAGCCGGATACCTTTATGCAGGCGTTGAATTCAATTTTGACCTTGGGCAACAAACCTTTCGTCCGAATTACAGGCTTGGGTTGGGGTATACGTTTAAAAAGGTTGCCAAGGATTAATTATGTTCCCGGAGCGCGAAAACAGATTCGCAATCGGACCTTAAAATAAACTAAAAGATAATTTTCATGAAGCTGGATTTCTCAGTGTCATAGCCAACAACAGTAGCATGCTCTCCTTCTGCTTCAAGAATTGCAGCAAACGACCAGGTGCCCACTGTATTTCTTAAATATTTAAAAAAATCCAACCTGCCATCTAAATGAAATGAACTTATAGACAAATGGTGGGTCAAATTGGAACCATTTGTTTCATGACTTAGAACATGTACGCGCTGATCTTTAATAAAAATATCTTTAATATCATGACCATACAATTCGGGGTAAAATATTCGATTCACTACTAGTCCTCCAGGGTCCAACTTAAAATGCGTCAAACCACAATAGGCTCCTTCCCACATTACATAGCCCTCTGTTGGATAAAAAATATCAGCGGTCCCGTCACTATTCACATAAATAGCCCCATTTCTATTGCTAGAAAAATCCCCAAAACCCATGTCTGAAAATTGAAATTCATGACGCACATTCCAGGAAGTATCAAAGCTAAAAACAGAACCTTGTGCCAATTTATTATTCTGATTCGTTTTCCAGTACAGCATCATCCAATACCCCGTTTCCTTGTTTCCCGTAAAGGCTAAACTTAAGATCATCTCACTAAACGCATGGCATTTTTTAATTTCCTTGCTAATAAGATTATAGGAGTAAATAAACGAATAGGTTTCACCAGAGACGGAGACTTTATGTGTAAAGGTGATAAACAGCAACGTATCGTTCTCCGCCCAAACATCGCTTATCATTCCGGCAGTTAATGTATCAAGCACCGAAGTCAGCGAAAGGTTGTTTCCATTTGGATCCAATTCTTCGAGGAGCATTTGTTTGCCATTATCAACAAATACCCGATAGAGTTTGCCGGAAGGTGTTTCTGTTATTAGCCGATTAACGAACCATTCCTGGCCACCATTTATCGTTACAGCAGTATTAGCCTCGAAATTTTTATCCCAACGAGTAAAACTTTTAGCCTTGTCACTTATAAATATCCATCCATAGCGGGTATCATAAATTTGAGAAGGCTCAAACCCCGTATCAATTCGTGTAATTTCAGGCACAATACCTATGGCATCGTCAAGCTCGGTTCGTACATTTTCTTTGGAACATGCAAGACTTACACTAATGAGACTATAGGCCAGAATTCTAAAATACACCTTGGTAAGTAAATGATTAAATCACGTAATTGCAAGGAATGATAAGGAACACTTTGATTTTCTTCCTTTTCCTGACTCCCTGTTTTATAACAGCACAGGCTGAATTCAAAACCGGGTTATATACCAGTAATCTTCAATTGGATCTCAAGCCGTACTATGTAAAATACGAAGGATATCGAACTAATCCTGCTCGTCCGAGTCTGGTCGGCCTGGATCTGCAGCTGGATTTCGGAAAGGGAAAACGACGGAAAGGAATACTGATTCAGGTCTTCACCGGAAACTTTTGGTATACCGAAAAGCCAACGTATACGCGCGTTCAGGGACAGGTGGTCTATATTGTTGATCGTAAAGCCGAAATAAAGGGCTTCGGACTTGGTTATAGCTATCAATACACCTTTTGGGACTCTAAAAAAGCGGATGCCCTCTTTAAATCCTTTTCCATACTCTCGCAATCGGTGATCGACTTATACAGTATTCGGGCTCCTTATGTACCTTACCCCTATGAAGGCATGTACTCGCTTGAACTGCGGGCAATTGATGAAAATGCGCTGCAAATTCGCCAGTTTATAGGAGTGAACAGCGATTGGACTTACCACAAATGCTCGGGCTATTTCTATGCCGGGCTTGATTTAAATCTTGACCTTTGGGGGCGAACCTTTCGGCCGAATTATCGATTTGGATTGGGGTATACGTTTAAAAAAGCCAACAAGTCAGGGTAATCTTCCTGTCTTTTATTCTTCAATACCTGCCATAATTATTTGCTGCCAACATCCGGATCTTAGCTGGTCCGTCTTACTTCGGCTTCGCTCCTTTAGACTTGTTTGTTGATTAAATTTGATTGAATAAGTTATTGAGAACGGAAGC
>JAKFCJ010000135.1:0-3477 GCA_036676705.1 Bacteroidota bacterium | reverse complement strand
TCGGGCCGGGTATTGGCGGTACCTGGACCAAAGGCCGCTGGTATTTGACGGGTGTCCTTTTTTTGGGTATGGATATTCAGTATTTCCTGTATGACATACCCGGAGTGGATACCGAAAAAAGGGAGTTCAAACTCAGTAATATGCTCGACAGCCGTTTTTCATTCGGTTACAATGGCCCCCGTTTTTTTATCGGGTTCCAGAACTGCAACGACTACACCATCCTGCGCCCGACTGCCTTCCGTATTACCTCCCTGTTCGGTCGTGGACTTTTTACCTTCGGCTGGCGGCTCGAATCCCCGGAAATTCTCGATAAAACCTACGACACAGGCGTGAATTTGATCATTCCTTCGCGCTATCACAAGTTTTTCTATTGATCGCTATCAATACTGCCCTGCCCCCTCAACCTTAACCTTAACCTCAACCTTAACCTTAACCTCAACCTCAACCTCAACCTCAACCTCAACCTCAACCTCAACCTTAACCTTATTTCCCTATTTTTGGAACATGTCACTTCCCCAAAACACCGTATTCCTCGAAGAACTTGAAAAACTCAATGCCGCACAAACAGAGGCCGTAAATGCCATTGAAGGGCCGGTGTTGGTCATCGCAGGACCGGGAACAGGGAAAACACAGATCCTTGCCGCACGGATCGGGAACATCCTCCTTAAAACGGATACCCCGGCACACAGCATTTTATGCCTCACGTATACCGATGCCGGAACCATTGCCATGCGTAAGCGCTTGCTGCAGTTTATCGGTCCGGATGCCTACCGGGTGCATATCCATACCTTCCACAGCTTCTGCAATATGGTCATACAGGAAAACCTGGACTACTTTGGTTTGCGTGCGCTGGAGCCGATTTCGGATCTTGAAAAAATTGAGGTATTGCAGGAAATAATTGACGAGTTCGATGGAAATCATCCCTTAAAACGTTACAAAGGCGAGGTGTATTACGATTCCGGGAATCTGGATACCCTTTTTCAGTTGATGAAAAAAGAGGACTGGACCCCCGAATTCCTGATCCATAATGCCGACCTCTACCTCGCCGACCTTCCCTTTCGCGATGAGTTTATTTACAAACGTGCCAATGCCAAAACAGGGGTCAATGTGGGCGATGTCAAACAAAAAGACCTCGATGTGCAGATCGAGCGTATGGAAAAACTGAAAGCTGCCGCGCTGGCTTTCCATACCTACCAGCAAAAATTAAAAGCCCGTGCCCGTTACGATTATGCCGACATGATCCTGTGGGTGTTGGAAGCCTTCCGGAAAAATGAAGACCTGCTCCGCAACTACCAGGAACGCTATCTCTACTACCTGGTGGATGAGTTCCAGGATACCAGTGGGGCACAGAGCGAATTACTGGCCGCTCTCATCGACTATTGGGACCAACCCAATGTGTTTGTGGTGGGCGATGACGACCAGTCGATCTACGCCTTCCAGGATGCCAATGTGAAGAACATCCTGAATTTCGCCAAAAAACACCAGCCCAATCTCCGGCAGGTGATGATGACGGAGAACTACCGCTCCATCCAGAGCATTTTAGACCTGGCGGGGGCCGTTATCCAACAAAACCAGGAGAGGCTGGTTAACCAGATCCCCGGACTCGAAAAGAAGTTGCTGGCTTCACACCCGGAGATGATCGACCATGAGGCCAAACCCCTCATCCGTTGTTATTTTAATACCTTCCATGAGACCGTGCATGTGGCCCACCAGATCCGCGACCTGCATGCCACGGGGGTGCCGCTTTCCGAGATCGCCGTTATTTACCGCAAACACGCCCAGGCGGCGGATATCAGCAAATATTTGCAGGTGTTAGGCATTCCGCTCAATATCAAAAAAGAGATGAACGTGCTCGACCAGCCTTTGGTGGAGCAGATGCTTACCATCCTTCAGTACATCCATGCCGAAAGCGAAAAGGCCCACTCCGGTGAGCCCCTTTTATTTCCGATCCTGCACTACCGCTTCTTCGGACTAAAACCCCTGGATATCGCGAAACTCAGCCTGGAAGTAGCGAAGAAAAATTACCGCGACCGGCAGACTTCCTTCCGCGATGAAATGGCCAGGGAAGTGCGGAAAAACCTGACGCTCTTTGAACAGGGACAGGAATCCAATCCCTTTAAACGGGTGTCGCTGGATATCGAATACTGGATCTCCCAGGCCCATGAACTTACCCTGCAGCAGTTGTTGGAGAAGATCATCAACCGCGGGGGCATATTGCGCATGGCCCTTTCTTCTCCGGAGAAGGTATGGATGATGCAATTGATCCATAGCTTTTTTGAATTTGTAAAAGACGAATGCGCCCGGGATACCCGTATGGGCATTAAGACCTTTCTGGAAAAAGTCGAGTTGATGCGCCAAAACCGGCTGGAGGTACCCATACAAAGGGTGAGTTATGCGATGGATGGGGTGAATTTCCTCACGGCGCATTCGAGCAAAGGACTGGAGTTTGACCACGTGTTTTTTATTGGTTGTGATGCCCGGTCATGGAAAGGAAAGGGCCGGAGTTCGGGCTTCGCCTTGCCGGATACCCTGGCCCCAAAAACAGAAATAAACGAAGACGAAGAAAACCGCCGCCTCTTTTATGTGGCCCTGACCCGTGCCAAACGGCATTTGTACGTATCGTATGCCGAACGCAACACCGCCGACAAGGAACAGGAGAAAGCCGCTTATGTGGCCGAGGCCGAGGCAGCAGGAATTGCCAAATCGGAATATGTGGCCCTGCCCGACGAAGAGCTGCTCGATTTCCAGCTCCATGTGATGCAGGAAGCCCGTTTGCCCGATGTGGACCTCATCGACAAGGACTACCTCAACGAACTTTTGAAAAAGTACTCGATGAGCGTGACCCATTTGAACAACTATTTGAAATGTCCGCTGAGCTTTTATTTCGACAACCTCATTCGGGTACCCCGGGCCAAATCATCGGCCATGACCTTTGGTAGCGCCGTGCATTTTGCATTGGAGAGGCTGTTCAAAAAGATGCTGGAAAACCCCACGAATACCTTCCCGACTATTCCCGACCTGCTCAACGATTTCGACTGGTACATGCACCGGAATGAGGACAGCTTTACCCGCAAGGATTTTGATCTGAAGCTGGAGTATGGAAAGAAGATCCTGCCCGATTATTATAACCACTATGTAGCCTCCTGGAACAAGGTGGTATCGGCTGAAAAGGCCTTTAAAAATATCGAGGTCAAAGGCATTCCGATCAATGGTAAAATTGACAAGATCGAGTTCACCGGCACCGACGCCAACCTCATCGACTACAAAACCGGGAAATACGAAAATGCCAAACCCAAGTTTAAAAGACCTAACCCTGAAGCTGATCCTGAAAAGCGGACTTTCGAAGACGAACACGGTGGCGACTACTGGCGGCAAGCCGTGTTTTATAAAATCTTGATGGACAATGACCGCAGCCACAACTGGAAGATGGCCTCAGCCGAATTCGATTTTGTTGAACCCGACCAAAAAACCGGGGAA
>JAKFCJ010000134.1:0-19221 GCA_036676705.1 Bacteroidota bacterium | reverse complement strand
TGAGTTTAATGGGCAATGCCTGTTCGGGCACAAAACGCCCCTTTTCAGTAAGCGCTTTCGCCCAGATTTCATACAGGGCCTGGCTGAGCTCTCCCCGTTTGTCGCGAAATTCAGCGAGGATAGGTCCCATCAGGTAACCATCAGTGGCAAAGGCATGGCCGCCGCAGTTTAAGCCCGATTCAATGCGGTATTCGGAAACCCACAAGCCCTTATTGGCTAAAAATTTTCCCTGGATAAAGGCAGAACGGTAATCGCTGACCTTCAATACGATCTTTTTAGCAAGTTGGCCATTCGGGTTCGGGTAGAACACGTCAAAATGTTCGAGGTATCCATACAAACGGGGGTTCATTCCTGCCGACAGGATCAGGGAACCATTCAATTCGCTTTCTGCAAATCCGCGGAGTGCCGCATGGGCATCGTTGTATTCAACAGGCAGTTTTTCGTCACCGCGATAATTATCCTTGTCGACTTTCGTCATGATATTGACATCGATGCTGCCCATTTGAAGGAGCTTAGCCAATTGATTGTCGAGGTCTTCTTTACTATGGCTACTTTCAAAAGCCTGCTGAACCCGTTCCCGGATCTCGGAACCACTTGGGAGCATGTCAAGGTATTTTCTCAACTCGCTGCCTTTTTCCAGGCCCGCTTGCCGGAGCGATTCAAACTTCTTCTTCGCGAGGGTATTTATAAGATTCAGGTAGGAGGTGATCCTCCTGGCCCGGAAGTCTTCCATATTTTCAGTGATTTCCTGATATATGAGGTCGAATTTCTCGCAATACATTTCTCTCATTTTTTCCATTAGGATATCGTCGATCAGAGAAATAACGGAGTCGATGCCATAGGGGGCAACTTTGTAAGGGGTATCAAGGGTAAAGGCGATTCCCATTACGGGGATATGGAATGAATGTGTTTTTGTCATGATTTTAAAATTAAAATTACTTCAGCATGAGGTAGCTGATCCCTTCATTTACGGGTTCGCAGAGGTGGGCGATCTTTTTTTCCAGACACAGGTTCTGGAACATATCCCTTACCGGTTTAAAGTCAAAATGGATAGGGCAGGGACGGGAAGCGGTACATTCCGTGAGGCCGAGGCCACACTGACTAAAGATACTTGTTCCATCTATGGCTTCAACGATCATCATCAGGGGCAATTCCAACTGGCTTTCGTCGAGAGAAAATCCCCCGCTCGGTCCTTTGGTGCTATTGATGATTCCGGCTTTAACCAGTTTTTGCAGGAGTTTGCCAACTGTATGTTCGTTTTCATTGATATCGGAGGCAATTTCGCCGATGCTCGCTTTTTGTCCGAATTCGTGCTTCGAACCGAGGTATATTACGGCTTTAATGGCGGCTTTACAGGTTACACTTAACATGGTTTCAGTTGTTTAAAAAAATTCGCCCCTCTTCAGAAATATGTTCCTGCGTCCAGGGCGGATCGAAGGTAAGTTCCAGACTAAGGCTATAATCGGGAAAAGCTTGTTCCAGGGCATTTTTGACCCCCTGGGTGATCGAATCACCCATCGGACAAAAAGGGGTGCTCAGGGTCATTTCGCAATAAATTTGCTTATCGTTTTCGTTAAAATTGATCGCATATATTAAGCCCATATCCACCACATTGATCCCCAATTCCGGATCAAAGACCTGATACAGGGCTGTAAGGGCCATGGCGCATTTGATGCTGTTGTTGGTGCGTTCGTTCATGCTTTTACGGCTTTGTGGTTTAAAATTTTCAGGATATTCCAGTTGTAAAATACGGCACTGATAAACAGACAAACAGCTCCGAGTTGTAACATAAAAGGAAACCTGAACAGGATGCCGGCGGTAAAGATCAGGATTCCGGGCACATAACTGAAGCCCATGATCCGAAACAAGGTGCCATTGAAAAGGTCTTTGGGATTGGGCGTCGTTCCCATTCCCACTTGTTTATGGTAAACTTTATTCCATACAATAAAAGGCAATGTTTTAAAACTCATACCCAAAATAAGGGAGCTGATCCATCCGAAAAAAACAAGAAAGCCGTAGGCAAGGATCATGGTAGGATGTTGCGTTCCATATACAAGCAGTGACCCGATCACAAGCAGCAGCAGGATCAAGGGGATCAGCAGCAAAAGCACCGACAGCAGGGAAAGTTTCATTTGTTCATCCACTTTTTTCCGAATGCGGTGTTTATAGGAAACCAAACAGTAATAAATAAACAAGGCTACCGAAATTCCCGTGGCGATCAGGGGAAAAAGCAACAGTGTGGCCTCGGCGGTGAATAAGTTCAAAAACACGAAACTTAAAAGTCCCAGATTGATCAGGATATAGATGGCCCAAAGCAGTTTGGCATTGTTGTATTGCGAGATCAGGAACATGGGGATAAGCTTGCTTCCAACGCCTATGATCATCAAAAGAAACCAGCCAACGATACCCATATGGGCATGCAGTGAAAGGTAACTCAGGGAATCCTTCAGCATGAACAGGGTAGTAAAGTTAAAGAGCAAAGCCAGTCCCAGACAGGTGGTGGCCAAAAGCCAAAGGGTAGCAGTAAATACAAAGGCAGCGTGTACATTTTCCTTGTTGCTTTGTGCCATGCTCATGGCCAGGTTGACCAGATAAACGACAATGGCGGCAACAATAAAGATCCCTCCCCATTGAGCCGCCGGTCCCAATGAAAAGGTATAAAAGCCATAAATAAGCAGCGGAATTCCAAGGGCGCCCAAAGCGAATGAAAGGTAGGCGGCCGGGTTGCTGTACAATTTTCCTTCTATCAATACCGGAACAAGCTGGTGGGCAGCTCCCATGATCATCATGGTTCCCCAGCCGAGGGCCATACAATGGGTTACAGCCAGCAGTTTAGGGTGAAAAAAGTGTCCGGAAAATACGGGGATCGCATCGAATAAGAGAACGGTTCCCACCAAAAAAGAGAGGGCAGCGTAGAAATAAAAAGGCAACACAACCCGGTGGGAAGTGGTTTTTATCGCCAGATTATTTCCAATGAGCACCATATTATTTTCTAAAGATCAGCATGTGCACATCTCCTTCGCTGATGGTTTTGATCCGGTAATCCATATTTCGGTCCTTCAATTCAGGAAGCAGAAACACGGGAATACGTTTGTGATAGATAAATAGAGCTTGGTTTTCAGGCAGGGTTTCCAAGGCCTGCAGGATACGGATCATGGGCTGGGGCATTTCAAGGGCACGAACATCCAGGGTAATCATTTTATTTGCAAAAAGAGAAAGCGATTCATCCCAGTCGGGAGCGTCAGGAATAGCTTCCACAACGGGAATGGCACCACTGGGAAGGCGATCGATCACAAAGCCTAAAGGTTCCAGCTTTTTATAAAAATCTTCCGGAGAACAGTTGCCTACCTTACTCGCCATACTCACGGAAACCCGTGGCGCCATAAGTTTGCGCATCACGGGATTCCTGAGCTTGTTAAATTTACGCGAGATGCTAATAATGGCATCCAGTGCATCCGGATGGGCCTGGAGGATCGTTTCGATCTTGGTGTCTGTATTGATCTGCATACTTAGTTATTCCTGTTTTGTAAATCCGTTTCGAGTGCCAGAGCCTTGGGGAACAGAATATTATTTTCCAGATGGATATGCAGGTGGAGGTCCTCTTCAAACTCTTTTAGCATAGTAAAAAGCAGGGTATAAGAGGCACATGCATCGGATGGCAGGGCGTAATCATTGCTCAGCGAGCGGATCTTATCCATTCTCCCTCCGACAAATTCATGTTCTTCTTCCATCAGGGCTATCGGACTCTGTACGGTCCCGAAATAGGTAGCTCCGGTATGATTAATTCCCTGGGTCACCAGGTTTTTTATAAAGGGAAAAAGTACCTTTTCTTCTTTTACCATATGATTCATGAGTTCATTACCCACCTCATGTACGAGTCCGCGAATTTGAATAAGTTCGGGATGCGCTTTGCCGTGAACGGCTGCTACTTTGTCGGAATACGTGTAAAGTTCCGGTACTGTTTTCCTAATATAGCTGTGATGGGAGTTTACAATGTAGTCGGCTAGAAAATCCAGATTCCATTCTGAATAGGCGGGTTGCCGGGTGCTTACTATGCTGGCGCTGGTTTTAAGTAACTCTTTTTCTATCTGGGTAATGTCCAATCCCTTTTCGAGGCATGCTTCCCTTACCGTTTTTTTACCTCCGCAGCAAAAGTCGATGCCATATTTTTTAAAAACTTCGACTTTACGAAGGTCTTTTGCAGCGATCTCCCCGAGGGTTTCTTCATTTTCTCCGGTGATACGTCGTGTTATAGCTACTTTCCAGGATACGGGACCTTCTTCCAGGTATTCCCAGATAAATACGTTTCCACGTTCTCCGAGCATTTGGTAATAGAGCGGTTTCGGGTCGTGGTCGTTATGGATGGTTAGTGTAGCGCCTTCCGGCAGTTCGTCGAAGCGGGCGAAAATGGTGGAATGTTTCAGACGGGGTTCCAGAACGGTAACGTCGAGGATGTTTAGCATTTCAATTTCCATGTTTTACGGGTTGTTGTGTGGTCACAAAGATAAACACAATTCCTTAATAAAAGTAGTTAAATACTTTTATTATTTAATGGATTGATATTGAGATGGATATAATTCATATTTATGTTCCGTATTTGAGTATAATGGCCATTTGCCCGGCGTGATAGGCGGTATGAGAAACAATTCGTCCGAATGCCTGGGCCTTGGTTTTGGTGCCAAACTCCTTGGTCGTGATTTCAGTTTCCCAGTCTGTTTCGTTTTGCTTTTCAACAATGTCGAATAGTGTTTCGAACGAATTTTGGACATATTCCTTCAGTTGTTCCAGATCGGTCCACTCGCCGGTGTCTCTCTTGTCAATAACCGTTTTGGCTACCACGCGGGTTTCAGAAGCTCCGAAAACATTTTTGGCAAAGAGCAGTTCCACATCGCCGATATGCCGGATCAGGAATCCTGCAGAGTTTTGGGAAGGAAGGAGTTTTTTCTTCAGGTCTTGTTCCGTCAGACTTGCAAGTTGGTTGGTGAACCGGGTTCTGGCTTCGATCCACAGGGCGATCAAAATTTCTGTTTTGGTATGCATGGATCAACGGGAAAGATAACCTCCATCAATTGGGTAATAACTTCCTGTTACGAAAGAGGATTTGTCGCTTCCGAGCCAGTATATCAGTTCGGCAACCTCCTCACTTTTTCCAAGGCGGCCGATAGGATGGAGGGAGACCAAACCCTTTTTCAGTTCGGCATCAAGACCGCTTAACAAGGGTGTTTCAATAAATCCGGGACCGACAGCATTGGTACGGATATTCATGGCCGAATATTCCAAGGCAGCGGTTTGTGTGAGTCCGATCAAACCATGTTTGGCCGCCGTGTATGCCGCAGCGTTTCCAAAGCCTACCGAGCCGAGTATGGATGAAATATTTACGATGCTTCCACCTCCGGTTTTTAACATGGCGGTGATCTCGTATTTCATTCCATAAAATACAGAACTGAGATTAACGGCGATCACTTTATTCCAGCCTTCTATACTCATGTTGCCGATGGGATTTTGTTCACCTCCGATTCCGGCATTGTTTACCGCAATGTCAAGGCGCCCGTACGTTTTAACTGCAAAGTCGACCAGGGCTTCCATGTCTTCAGGTTTGGACACTTCTGCTTTGTAAAAGGCCGCTTTTCCTCCGTTTTTGATGATCTGATCGACCACAGCTTTTCCGGCCTCGGCCTGTACGTCAGACACCACGACATTCGCTCCGTTTTGGGCGAAAAGTTCGGCTGTCGCCTTTCCTATTCCGGATGCTGAGCCTGTAACGAGTACTGTCTTGTTTTTCATGATTGAAATAAAAGAAGCAATTTACCCGTTCGGGAGCTTTAAATCCATGACATGGATTAGGAAACCGAAGCTTATTTCCAAGCCAGGATCAGGTCATTGCTGTATTCGATATTTTCAAGGATTTGCGTTTCAAATCCATTTTGTTTCAAACCCTCGAGGATCTCTGCCCGGGCAGGTGCTGGCAGGGTTTTGCGAATGGTGTTGTAAATGATGCTGCCCTCGTCAGACAGTCGGGTTGATACCAGATCGATAAACGGCTTTTTCGTAAATTTTTCAGGTATGGTGTCGATGATAAACAGATCGACAATGATCAGGTCGTACAGTTCGCGGCTGTTTTCGACGAAGGTTCCGGCATCTTTAATATGAACCTGAACCCTTTCATGTTCCTGGATACCAAATTCTTCCCCGGCGATCCTGGCCATGACAGGGTCAATATCGACCAGGGTGATCAGGGCATCAGAGCCAAAGCGAATGCGGATGGATTCGACTATGGAACCGGCACCCATACCCAAAACAAGGATATTTTTATAACGCTGGTCAAAATGGATGGCTTTCAGGCCGCGTTCAAGTATCCGTTGCAAGGAGCCAAAGGAATAATTGCTGGATCGGGTATCAAGTACTTTTTTCCCGTTAACCAGGTTGATCTCCAGGTTCCCGTTTAGTTCTGAGGGATAGTTTTTTAAGCGTAAGGGGAGAAAATAGGAGAAAAGCGGCTTAAAGTTCATGGGATTAAAAAAGACGATCCACCAAAATCCGGCGGATCGTCCGGCTAAATTACGGAGATATTTGAGAAGGTGGCTATTTCATGGATGCCAATAAGCTATCCAGGTTTTCCATAGCCATGGTTAGCCCTTCTTTAAAGCCCATCTGGATGGTAGCTTCAAGTTGTTCCAGGCTGTCGTATGAAAGGTGGTTTTCTACCAGGGTATGATCTCCGTGGTCACTGAACTTCACGTTCCAGGTTGATTCGGGCATTGTTGTGTTTACTTTACCCTCGGCATCTGCAAAGGAATCCTTAACCGTAAAGTTGGTTTTGGGACTGATGCGCAGGTATTTGGCCAATGCCCAATGTTCTTCGCCTTCGGGTCCGACCATGGCGTAGTGCCATTCGCCCCCTTCGCGGAAATCCATCTTTTTGGTTTTTGACTTCCAGGGTTTGGGCGCCCACCACTGATCGAGCAATTCACTTTTGGTATAGGCATCCCATACCAATGAACGGCCGGCGGCAAATTCTCTTTTAATAAGAATGGTTTTGTTGGCTTTGTCCACAACAAAGTCGAATAAGAGTGCTGCTTTCATTTTTTATTTGATTTAAGGGTTGATAATACATTGTCGAGTTCGTTAAAACGGTCTTCCCAGATCTTACGAAATTGTTCCAGCCATTTATCGATCTCCTTCATTTTGTTCACTTCAAGCTGGTAATAGATCTCACGGCCTTTTTGTTCTTGTTTTACCAACTGGCATTCCGTGAGGATTTGGAGGTGTTTCGAAACCGCCTGGCGGCTCGTTTCAAAATGTTCGGCAAGGGCATTGGGTGTCATCGCCTGGAGGGCAATGAGGGCGATAATGGCCCTGCGGGTCGGGTCGGCAATTGCCTGGAATACATCTCTTCTCATGGGATAGTTCATTATTATATGCTACCAATCAGTTGCAAATGTAAATGCAATTATTTGGTTGCGCAAGAAAATTCTGAAATTTTTTAGGTTGAGGTTGAGGTTAAGGTTGAGGGGATGTTGGCGCGGCGGAATAATCGGGTGCCCATGGGTCAATCCGGTCTTTGCGCAGACGATTGAACAAGATTTTCCACCAGCAGGACGGCCAGCAGTATCAAAGTCCCAACTTTATCATGGTTCCACGAAGCGTAAATAAGAAACAGGAGAATAGCAGGGGAGATGATTTGGAACAACAACTTCAGTAGCTTCTTTTGAGAAACAGGAATATTCCGCATGGCTCTTTCCATAACATTTTCAAACAGTCGCCCAATGGAATACAGAAGGGTATAAATAAATGCCAAAATTGTGATCAGGATCAGGAAGTTTTGTTCTTCTCCTGATACAAAAATGGCCCGGTATAAAAAGTAAATGCAATAGGCACCGGCAATTAAAAACAGGATGGGTTTAAAAACCTTGTTCCAGAAATAGGTGAGGAATTCTTTTCTGTTCATGGATTATTTTTCTTCTGCCGAACAAATACCTCACTATTCTGGAACCCGCCACTTTTAACAAACTTCTTAAACTGTTTTGTTGTAACCGTGTACGTGTAGCGAGGAACCGTATCCTGAGCTGTTTCCGTAATTTCTTTCAGGTTTTCAATGTCAGGTTTGGTCGTAATGGAGCCAATAGTAAGTTGTCCTTTGGATAGCTGAACTTTTTTAACCTCCCAGTTTGCCTTGCCGTAACGGGTGTTCAGAAAATAATAGCCTCTATACTTTCTGACTACATTGTCGTAGTCCAATTGAAACACGGTGTCAACGGAATGGATATGCACGATTAAACTGTCGCCCTCTCGCCTGATTTGGGTTCGTTCATTGGTATTAAGATTTATAAGAGTATCGCCAAAAAGTACTTGAGTACTGTCAAGTTCGTTCACATGAACGATGTAGTCATAATCATATATCCGTTGAATTAATTTTTCGCCGATTTCCAGAACAGAAAAATCCTCCAGACTCAGATACTGCCCTTGTAAACGCCTTGGAAATTTTGATAAATTTTCTGATCCGGCCGGCTGGGGTTCATCAAAAGTCACCGAGGGTCCACAGGCGATCAAACCTACCAAAATGAGAAAGGTTGTTACTGGTTTCAGTGATCTACCCATAAAAATACCCATGTTTGCAAACGAGTCTTCAATATAAGAGGATATCCATATAATTACAAAACTCAACCTCAACCTCAACCTCAACCTCAACCTACTCCACCTCTATTCGAAAAGGCACAACAAAACTAGCCTCACAATAATAATACGCCTCGTTCGGATCCAGGTAAAAGCCCGGATCAACCTTGGAACAAACCTGCGGGATCCATTTGGGTGATTTTTTCATTACCCGAATCAGTTCCTTATCCAATTCAGGATGAAGCGACTTTTTCACGCTAAAATTCGAGAGACTACCATCTGTGTTTACCGTGAAGGCAAGGACGATCTTCCCGTTCTGGCCAATTTTCCGAATTAACTCCCGATTAAAATTGCGTTTTATAAAATCATTCAGCGAATCATTCCCGCCGGGAAAGGACGCCATTCGCTCCTGAACCAAATTAGAATCGAAAGGTTCACTTGGGATGATTGGTTTTTCGGACATTAAGGTATCTCCATTCTTTGGAAGTAAGGGTTCCGGGTTCCGGGTTTGGGGTTCGGTATTGGCCGGTGGAGGGGTATCATCCTCCATCGCTGGCGCTTCGGGTGGCAAGGGTGGATAGGTTCCTTTGAACTGCATCATGACCTGGTTTCCATCCGAAAGATCAAAGCCCATATACTTGTGCATGGAACCGGCCCTTTGCTGGTGGTAAAAACAAATCTGAAGCGCGTAGACTTTACCGGGGATCAGCGGTCCTTGCGGATACCCGCAAATAAAGTGGGGGTCAGAGGTCCAGGAGCGGGTTATACGGACCTCCTCATTACCCACATATTTTATGTACTTGACCATCCTGGTCCTGGAGGGGTCTATTATTCCCAGGTCATTTTTCAGCGAGTCAAGGGCAATGTTAAAAACGGTGTCCCGGAAGCTGATGTTCAAGGTATCCTGATCCGGTTTTTGAACCTGCCCGAAGGAGGGAAGCGTAGACAAAGAGACAGTTAAAAAAAACAAGAAAGGCAGTTTCATGGAATTTGCAGGTAGTCCATCAATTATACCAAGCTTAAGGTTAAGGTAGGGCAGAAAATTATCTGCCCGTACCTTAAACGGTCAGGAGTTGACGGTAACTGCCTGAACCCTGGACCCTGGACCCTGAACCCGATTCCCCGAGAAGCACCACAGAACAGGGCAGACCTTTATCCAAAGTAATCTCCTTCAAAGCTGCCAGCGAAAGCGTTCCAACGATAAAACCAGCCTCAAGATTCAGGTAGGATTCCCGGATGTCCAGGAACCGATCCTTCAGAAGGGCCGCATGCCGCGGCTCGTGACGAAGGAATACCTCCAATAAAACCTCCGTATCCAGCTCAAGGCTCTCCGTATTGTTCTGCTTTTTATATTCATACCGGTAATCATAACTCAAGGCAGAAATATCCGACAGAACCGCCGAAGCAGTAGGGTAGGCCCCGGCTCCTTTGCCCACGAAAAACTGTACGTCGCTGAAACATGACTTGGTCCTGATCCCGTTAAAAACGCCATCCACAGAAAATAGCGGGTCCTTTTTATCCAGGAATCTTGGCAATACAAAGGCCGTGATCTTTCCATTTTCGTTTTTTCCGGCAAAAGCTACCAGCTTGATCTTAAGCCCCTTTTCCCGGGCATAACGCAGCTCCAGTTCGCCGATACGATCGATACCCAGATTAAAGATCTCGTCGGGCTGAAGGGTCACGCCAAATGCATGGGCGATCAGGATGAGCAGTTTGTACTTGGCATCAAATCCACCCGTATCCAAAACCGGGTTACTTTCTGCATAGCCCTGGTCCTGCGCATCTTTGAGTGCTGCTTCATACGAGAGATTTTCTTCAGCCGTTTTGGTCAGGATATAATTCGTTGAACCGTTCACTATTCCTTCAATAGACTCCAGCAGGTCGTTGTCGTAATATTCTTCCAGGTTACGGATGATGGGAATACTTGCACAACAGGCTCCTTCATACAACAAAGGCACATCATATTGCCTTTGCAAAAGCAGCAACTCCTCAAAATGTTCGGCGATCATCTTTTTGTTCGCCGTCACAACTGCCTTGCCTTTTTGCAGCGCCTCTTTTACAATTTCAAAAGCCGCATCGGCATCGTCGATCAATTCGACCACCGTGTTGATGGAAGCATCGTTCAAAATGTCTCTTTTGTCAAAGGAAAAATGCTCTGCAGGAATGGAGCGCGCCTTGTCGGGGTCCTTCACGCAAATACGTTTTATACGGGCCTGTAAAGCCGGTGTTTTTTCCAGCACCTCATACAAACCCTGGCCAACACAGCCAAATCCAAATACTCCGAGTGTCAATTTTTTTCTGATCATTGTTTTTCTGTTTAAGCGGTGATGGATAATTTTTTGGAAAGGGCACTAAACCGGGCCTGCAGGTCTTCGATCAGGTCATCGGCATCTTCGAGGCCTACCGACAAACGAATAAGGCTGTCGGTCACACCCGCAGCTTGGCGCTTTTCTGCAGGTATGGATTTGTGGGTCATCTCGCAGGGAAGGCAAATCAGGCTTTTAACCCCTCCCAGGCTTTCCGCCAGTTTAAAATAGCGGGTCGTGCTCACGAATTGGGAAGCCAGTTCCTTGTCGTCGATTTTCAGGTCAAAACTGATCACCCCGCCTGGATAACGTTGCTGCCTTTTGGCTGCTTCGTAATTTTTATGATGGGGGAGTCCCGGATAATACACATTATTGACCAACGGCTGGCTTACCAGGTATTCCGCAATTTTTTGGGCATTCTCGGAGTGTTGTTTAACTCTCAACGTAAGTGTCTCTATTCCCCGAATGACCAGCCAGCTGTCGAAAGGGGCGAGAATGGCGCCGGAAGCATTCTGGATAAATTTGATCTGTTCTCCGAGTTCTTTGGTTTTGGTGATAACAAGTCCTGCGATGAGGTCGCTGTGCCCGGCCAGGTACTTGGTGGCCGAGTGAATAACAAGATCAGCCCCTAACTCAATAGGTTTCTGGGAGGCCGGGGAGGCGAAGGTATTGTCGACACATAACAAAACGCCGTTAGCTCTTGCAATACTGGCTATTGCCGCGATATCGGCAATTTTGAGGGTAGGATTGGTCGGTGATTCGATCCAGATCAGTTTGGTTGCCGGGGTGATGGCCCTGGCAATATTGGCGGGGTCGGTAGCATCCACGTACTTCACTGAGATCCCGAATTTTTGATAGATATGGGTAAAAAGCCTGAAAGCTCCTCCATAAATATCATCCACTGCCACGATCTCGTCGCCCGAGCGCAGGAGTTTGACCACCGCATCGATAGCAGCGAGGCCGCTGGCAAAAGCATAGCCGTTGCTGCCACTTTCAAGTCCGGCGATAAGGTCCTCCAACACTTTTCGCGTGGGATTATTGCTCCGGGCATAATCGTAGCCTTTGTTCACGCCGGGGGCTTCCTGAACATAGGTGGATGTTTGATAGATGGGGGTGGAAATGGCTCCGGTGAGTGCATCGACCGGAATGCTGTGAAGGATCTTGGTTGTCTCTTTCATGTTACTTTGGGTTTAAGGGTGAAACTTTTTTGTTCCAACAAACCATCAAATCCAAAGCGGCGGAGAGAAAACACCTGGTGAAAGCGCCTTTAACAAAAAAAGCTCTTCCGACAGGTCAGAAGAGCTTTCATATAGGGTTACACTATGTTTCAGGCTGTTTTCTAACTTATCTTTCTCCGGTCTCCCGGAGTTGAATGTGGCACCTTCTTTCACTCGCATGAAAGGGTTGCCAAGACTTCATTGGGTCAATTCCCTCTGTCTTTCTGGATAAGAATAATTCGTAAAGAACGTGGTGCAATATTAGGGGTAGAAAGGGCAATCCGGCAAATATTTTTCATACTTGATATTTAACAGGTTTAAAGTCAGGAGCATATTTCTCCGTTCGTTAAGCCGAAATCACCGTTTGTGATCTTAAATCTCCTCCCGCTAAGTGCTGAAAATTAATCGTCATGAAGCACAGAATTTTATCCCTGCGGAAGCCGAAAAGCAAACAGAGAAGGCAACATAAAAACCTATCTAATTATGAAATTGAAATTAATCTTACTAGGAATGCTGCTGTTCACGGGGCTTCTCTGGAGTCCTCTGAAGGCACAAAATCTTCTTGTTAACGGCTCGTTCGGAGACAACGCGCCGTCACCACCGCCAACGTCCATGATCTGCGATGTTTCCCCCTGGGGATGGCAGGCCAGTGTGAGTTCTTCCTACGCTCCGCTTACGGGAATTCAATGGGAAGACAATTGGCATACCAGCTGGTGGATCGATATCTCTGATTGCGGTTGGGGAAACGGACGCTGGGTAAAACAGACCGTTACTACGGTGATCGGCCAGAACTATATCATTGGTTTGGATCTTCTTGCTCCGGCCTGGGCGCCTTCCGGTGTTGACCTTTACTTAAATGGCGTCCTGGTTGCGCATTTTGATAATGCGAACAACGGAAATCCTGCTATTTCTGATTGGGAACGTTTCGAAATCTGCTGGACGGCAACGAGCACATCAACAGAGGTTAAGCTTGTTGGAAATTCATCCGTTGGTTCATCCTGTCCGGTTATCGGGATCGACAGTGTGGTAATGATTGAAAGCGATAGTATTCCTTTCGAAATAACCCTGTCCGACACATGTGCCCCTGCTACTGTTGGTTTTCAAACATGGGTACTTGGTCATTCCATTTGGTATTATAATGGCAATTTCCTGGATTCCGGAGTTAACAGCGTAACGGCAACCACTCCCGGAGTCTACAGTATTAAATATATCACCGCGTGTGGAGATACGCTCACCAAAGATACGGTTGTAGTTGAGTGCGATACCTGCAAGCCAGATGTGAGTATACAAGGTTTCTGCTGGGGACAACCTACTGATTTTGAGTTCGACTTTGCTGGGAACTGCCTGAGTCCGGATTGTATCGAAGAAATGGCAATATACTATGGCGACGGAGTAATGGAATACCTCTACGCCCCGATGAATCCATTCAGTTCGACCCATACCTACGCATCGCCCGGAACCTATACTGTGACTTATTGCTGGAAAAACACATGCACGAATGTGACCAAATGCAGCACGGTCGTCGTAGTTATTGTAGAATGCGATTGCAGCCCTACTGAAGACATACAAAACCTCTGCTTAGGGCAAGTCACTTCCTTCAATTTTATGTTTGGTCCGGAATGCGAAGGGTGTGTTGGAAACATGACAATTGACTATGGAGATGGAACCATAAACAGTGGTGGAGCACCTTATTCTTTTAACCACACGTATCCTGCAACAGGAACATATACCGTAACCTATTGCTGGGATGACCTTTGTAAACAACAGTCCTTTTGCAGAACCTTCACAATCACCATTGTAGAATGCCCATGTGAGCCAGTTGAAAATATTCAGGAATTCTGTCTTGGAGAAACGACCATCTTCGATTTTGACTTTGATCCCGATTGTGAACACTGTATCACTGAAATGACCATTGACTATGGTGATGGGAATACCGCAAGTAATACAAATCCATTTGATTTTTATCATACCTATGCCGCACCCGGCACGTATACAGTAACTTACTGCTGGGTCGACAACTGCAAACAACAAATGTTTTGCAGAACGATTACGGTAACCATTATTGACTGTACCTGTGAACCGGTTCCTGATATCCGTCAATTCTGCCTGGGACAACCAACGTTGTTTGATCTCCCCTTTGATCCGGAGTGTGAGCCTTGTATAGGTCAGATGACTATTGATTTTGGAGATGGAACCATGATGCTTGCCCCTGGGGCACCTTACAGTTTTCAGCACATCTATGCTTCCCCTGGCAGTTATTCTGTAAAATATTGCTGGACGGATATCTGTACGGGTCTTACGCATTGCAGAACTGTAGTAATCATGATCGTGCGATGCGGTGACGGCACGGAACCGGCACCGAACTCGGTAAGCGAAACCCTCGATAATCCCCTGTCTTTATTCCCTAACCCTGCTCAAAACAAGGTGATGCTCCAGGGTATTACACCGGAAAAAGCAGTAAAACGGGTGGAGGTATTGAGTATAGATGGAAAACTCATCCTGAGCCTTCCTGCAGATGCCGGAAAGACTGAACTTGAAATACCATTAGATAAACTGAGCAGCGGCACTTACCTGGTCCGGGTGATTGGCGGGCAGCCTACGGTTAATCTGAAACTGGTTAAAGAATAAAACCCTCCTTTTTACCAGCCGTCCGGCTCAATGCCGGACGGTTTTTTTTATTTTGCCAGCCAGGCGAGGAAATCCTCTTTCGCATTGCGCGAAACAGGAACCTCTGCGGCGTCGGCCATCTTTACGGTACCTCCTTCTCCGCGCAGATACTCCTGAATAAACAAACGGTTAACCAGATGCGATTTATGCACCCGGTAAAACATGCCGGGTGAAAGGCGTTTTTCAATTTGTCCAAGGTTGATGGAACAAAATACATTTTTTTTTCCTCCCGCCACGATCAAATGACTGTAAGGACCTTCAGCGGAACAACGGATTATTTCTTCGGGCTTTAAGATCATAAACCCGGTGGTTGTAGGAATATGCAGATTACCGGCTCCGATGTGTTTGTCGGCCTGTTCTTGATGGATCAGGCGTTTTGCTTTTTCCACAGCATCGAGCAGTTGCTGGATATTCAGGGGTTTAAGGAGGTAGTCGACAGCATTGACCCGAAAAGCTTCAACGGCAAATTCTTTCCATCCGGTCAGAAAAATAACCGGACAATCTTTGAAGGCCGGCATATTCACCAGATCTATCCCATTTCCCTCTGGTGAATTGAGCTGGATATCGGAAAAAACCAATTGGGGCCGCATACGTTGCGCCTCCACCAGAGCATCTTCAAAAGAGGAAGTAACGGAAGAGATTTCCAGGCCGGGACAGTATTTTTGGATCATGATGATGAGGCTGTCGCGTACCTTGGGCTCATCTTCGATAATCATGGTTCGGATCATATCAGTTTTTTTTCGGTTTGGGTAAAATGTTCTTCTTCTGCCATGGCCTCACTGATCTTTAAGCGTATCTCCACCCGGGTTCCCAGCGATTCCCCATGATCGTTTTCCTTGTCAATGATGGCCACTTCCATCGAGCAACCGGGCAATTCATTGACCGACTGGCGAATTTCTTCAACAATACTTCCCCCCAGCGAAGTACGGTTTTGATCTTGTTTTTGTTTGACCTCCTGTGATTTTTTGCGACCTATCCCGTTATCGTCAATGCGAATGAGCAAATGATCCCCATCACCTGAGAAAGAGACGTCCAGTTGTCCTTTTGTTGCCTGGTTGAGGTAAAGCAGTCCGTGGTTGATGCTGTTTTCCGCGAAAGGCTGGACCACAATACCCGGCAAATAGTGGGTCTTTGAAGCGAGTGACTCATCTACATGAATGGTGTAATCAAAGCGGTTTTCAAAGCGCAGTTTTTCAAGGCTGAGGTAGACTTCCAAAATTTCAATTTCCGACTGTAAAGGAATAAAGCGATGGCGTGAAGATTCCAGTATGAGACGGGTGAGCGAGGCGAATTTGGACAGGTAATGGTTGGCCTGTTTTTCGTCGCGGTTCATGATATAATACTGAATGGCATTCAGGGAATTGGAGACAAAATGGGGATTGAGCCGGGTCAGAACCGATTTCAGTTTAAGGTCGGCCAGTTCCTTTTTCATGCGCAGGTTTTTTCTCTGTTTTTCGAGCCGCGAATAAAGGATGTAAGCGGTAATCCCCAAAATCAAAACGGCAATGCCAGCATAAAAATAGCCCGTTTTCCACCAGGGACGCGATACCCGGAGGGTCAGGGTGACAGGCTCGGAATAACCGGCATCCAATTTTCTCACCCTCAGGGAAATAGGGTAGGTTCCGGGTTGAAGGCGTGTTAAGAGGATGGAACGGTTTTTTGTACTTATCCAGGGGTCTGAAGGGTTAAGGCGGTATTCAAAAAGCAGCAATTCAGGATATAAAAAGGTAATGGCGTTTACATTCATTTCGAATGTACCATTGTAGCCGACCTCGAAGTCGGCTGTTTCCCATTCGCAAAGAAGGCCGTCGATCCGGATCTCATCCAGTAGCAGGCGCGGATGATCCTGACGATAGGAGGGTGCATCCGAATACAATAACGTGAGCCCCTTCGAGCTCCCTACCCCCAGGTAGCCATCCGGAAGGGCAGCAAAACTCGATACATCATCGGCAATGAGGCCGTTTCTCTTTTTAAATAAACTCAGCTCATTATTCCGATCCAGAAGGTAGAGTCCGTTTTGGGTTCCGATCCAAAGCCCTTTGCCTTTTTGCAGGTAAAGGCAGTTAATATGCGAATTATGCAAACCTTCTTTTTCCGTCCATTGTTCAATGACCCCATCCTCTGAAAAAAGGTATAAACCATTTGCAGAACCTACCCATAAGCCTCTGCCTTTTTCGAAAAGCAGGGAATAGATCATGGCCCCTTTCCAGGCATGGATCTCTTTCCACCCGACATTCCAGTCGAAAAGAAACAGTTTCTGTTCCGATGCCAGCCACAATCGACCCTGGTCATCCTCGCTAACATCAACTAGTGTATTAGGGGAATATTCCCCCTTTTTGTGAGAATAATGGGCTTTTTTTGCCCGTGAATAAATGCGATAACCATAACCGTAACTTACCTCGATCACGTATCCGGGTGTGGGCAGAATTTCATAATAAGGCAGTTCGCCCACCCGACCCTTTGAATAAACATGGCTGCGGGTACCGGGTATTCCTTTGCCGCAGAACCCGATTCCTTCAGCCACCTGAAAAAGCCGGTTGGTAAAGTAGTTTTCCGCTAAAACCTCAAATTTTGATCCTTGTTCAAAGGGGTAATTCAAGGCAAAAACCCCCTTTTTGGTTCCAATAACGATACATTTCTGCAGAGAATCATAGGCCACATCGGAAACATTCGGATTAACGGTCAGTACTTCATTCCCTATTATTTGAAAACGGGAATCAAAGACATGGTACAAACCATCTCCATCTGTACATAACCAGATACTCCCTTCCCGGTCGGTATAAACAGAGGCGATGGGAGAATTGGTCTTTATTCCGGCTACCAGATCAATAAGCCTACCCGTTTGCGGATTGATCAGCACATGCCTGGCCCTTCCATTTAAGGGCTCCGTTCCCAGACACAGTGTACCCGACGCCAAAACATACAGATAAGCGATCTCTTCTGGCTTAAGGAGATCTTCCCGTATCTGATAGACATGTCGGATCACATCAAAATCCTCATTCAATTCTAATACCTCATTGCCCCTTACTCCAAACAACCGACCATCGACACTTTCATGCAACTGATTCCAACCCCCGGGACTTAGTTTTTTGATCTCTCCGTCTTTGATCTGCCTGACCTCTTTTTTGTCATAGGCCAATAATTGTCCGTTCCTTCGTTTAAGAAAACGAAGGTAATCAGGGTCACCTGGTGCGAAAACGCTGGCACCCGAAATGTGCCCTTTCAGCCTTGTTAGAACCAGTTTTCCTGTTGACGGATCCAGCGTCATCAGGGAATAGGTTCCGAAAGAGAAGGCGATAAATAAATTCTGATGAACGATAAGGCGGTTGGTGTTCAGGACCCCGGGGTAGTCGCTTTTAACCGGGATCAGGCTGTCCTTATCAAATCGGTGAATGCCCCCTTTCCAGGTTGCCAGCCAAAGCTGGTTTTGTTCTTCGTTAACGGCAATCGTGTACCTTGAAAGGAGGCCTTTTTCATAGGGCTTCATTTGCAAACCGTCAAAGCGCACCATCCCGTCATCCGTACAGATCCAGAGGTAACCTTCGCTGCTTTGGTACACGCTGTAAACAACATCGTGGGGCAGGCGCGAGTTATTGGAGTTGTAATGAATAAAATTCAGGTTCTGTCCGAAAAGAGGCAGAGAAAAAAAGGCTGGCAGGAGCAGCCAAATTCCTTTCATTTGTCAGGTTTCTTAGTGGTTCAAAATCAAGATAGAACCAAGGATACCACGAAGCAAGATGTGGGGGAGGCTTAATACATTATTTAAAATAAAATCTGCTTTATTGAAAAAAATATAGGTGCTTCCCCCACGATCGACAGCCTTTTTAACCTAATTCCCCTGGTCTTTCCATGCCGCTTGTATTTTTACCCCCAACCAAAGTGTGGGAAGCGTTTGAGCCGCCAGAACATAGACATACCAATGGGGTGCCTTTTCACTGAACTCAGGGTCGGTAAGGGCAAGTAAGGTTAATACAATCCCGATAAGTCCAACCACGAGAATATGCAACATAGGTTTATGAGGTGCAAGCCAGCCCACCAGATAGCCGGAGAAGACGGTATAAATGGCCCTGTAGACCAGAACCAATATGATGAGTCCTGTTTCATGGAGACCCTGAGAAGGATCAGGAAGGACCCCTATGGACTCAAGCAAAAAGTCAGTAAGAATGGAAAGTAAAGCGCAGGCAATAAAAGCCAGGAGCACCACGCCGGTGCTTCGGAACACGTTTTTCATTTTCTCTCAGATCAAATGGCTACAAAGAGGCTTGCACCAACTGCTCAATATTGAACTTCTTCATCTGCATAAAGGCCTGCGCGGCTTTTCCGGCTTTATTCGGATCGCTCATGATTTTTCCCAACATCGAAGGGATCACCTGCCACCAAACCCCGTATTTGTCGGCCAGCCAGCCGCACATACTTTC
>JAKFCJ010000133.1:0-2711 GCA_036676705.1 Bacteroidota bacterium | reverse complement strand
GGCTTACAACAAGTTTGGTCGTTCTGCTTTTATCCAGGATATCCTTCCATCCGTAAGCAAACACAAGACTCAACAGGCTCAGGTATTCCACATAACTTCTTGCACCAAACGCACAACCAAACCACCAGGCCCACCAGCAGGAAAAAATATAGGTCATGACCAGGAAGGTAGCAAAGACCAGCCACGCATTTGTGGCCTTCTTTCTCAGCATGATACCCATGTAGAACAGCACAAAAAGCAGGATCGGCGAATAAACAAGGAGTCCGTTATAGGGGTCAAAAAGGACTTTAAGTATCCTCGGGTTGAGCCAGTTAAATCCTTCATCTCCATAACTGTAGGCCACCATACTTTCAAAGGCATAGTTCCAGTAAATTATTTGTGGAGCGATCAATACGAAAAACCCAATGAGGACGAAGAACAGATTCCGGAGCTTAAAAACACGCTTTACCCGCTCCAGGATGGATGCGGATGCCGGAGCATCGAGGAAAAAATAGACCAAAGGGAAAAGCAGGTTGCTTTGGCGCAAAACCACCATCCAGCCTGCCAGACAACCGAAGACGACAAACTCCCAAATCTTTTCCCCACTGAAAAAGTTCCGCTTCTTTATGAAATACAAAAATCCGGAAAACACGGCAAAGGAATAAATATGTGACATGCCCGGTTCCAGGGTTCCATAATAGAGCAGGTTGGTAGCCAACAGCAGAACGAGAAGCGTCAGGATACCGACTATTTTTTCATAATAGAAGCGCAGGAAACGATAGAGGAAGATCAGTCCAAACAACAGATACAACGCCCCGGCAACGCTCACCATCCGGTTTTGGACCACCGAAAATCCGGGGAGAAGTTCTGTATCCGATTCGAAAAAGCTACCCAGGAAATAAAAAGGCAATTGCGCCAGGGCCGTACCATAGGTATATTTCGTTATGAACACGCCATTTTCCGGGTCGATGGAAAAGCCATACCCGGTTTTGGAAACGATAGCCGTATCCGGAATGTTACGTCCGTCGTAGTTGTATTCGAAAGCCTGCAGATAAATGGAATAACCGGCTTTATCCGCCCAGAGTTCGCTGTGGTAATTAAAGCGGTCGGCTTTTGTATGCCGGTTCAGCGCAAAAAAAACCAGAAAAGCCCCTGCCAAAAACCACAAGGTAAAAGGAAGTAAAGTTTGCTTCCCCCGGTTTTGCCTGGAGCGGGTTTCCATGGAATTGGATCAGTGTTTGACCAGCTTTTCGAGATACACCCCGTAACCACTTTTTTTCAGGGGTTCGGCAAGTTTTAAAAGCTGCTCTTTATTGATATAACCCATGCGGTAGGCAACCTCTTCGATACAGCCAATTTTTAAACCCTGCCGTTCTTCTATGACATGGACAAACTGTCCGGCCTGCATGAGCGATTCGTGGGTACCCGTATCCAGCCAGGCTGTTCCCCGGTTCATGATGCCCACCTGTAGTTGTCCCCGGCGCAGGTATTCTTTGTTTACATCGGTAATTTCATACTCTCCCCTTGGCGAAGGTTTTAACTCCCTGGCTATTTTGATTACGCTGTTATCGTAAAAATAGAGCCCGGGAACAGCATAGGATGATTTTGGATGTAGCGGCTTTTCTTCGATACTCAATACATTTCCCTTGTCATCAAAATCAACCACCCCATAACGCTCCGGATCGCTCACATGGTAAGCAAATACAACCCCTCCGACCGGATCGGTTTTTTCCTGCAATAGTTTGGCTAATCCACCCCCGTAAAATATATTATCCCCCAAAATGAGGGCTACCTTATCGTTCCCGATGAACTTCTCCCCGATCACAAAAGCCTGGGCCAGTCCGTTCGGAACTGCCTGTTCTTCATACACAAAACGACACCCTAAATTTTTACCGTCTCCCAACAGCCTTTGGAAATGGGGCAGATCATGGGGAGTGCTGATGATAAGAATTTCATGGATACCCGCCATCATCAATACCGACAAGGGATAATAGATCATGGGTTTGTCATAAACAGGCATAAGCTGCTTGCTCATGGCCAGGGTTAAAGGGTGAAGTCGGGTTCCGGAGCCGCCGGCTAAGATGATACCTTTCATGCTGGGGATTGGGGATTGGGGATTGGGGATTGGTATTTTTTAGGGCTGAGGTTCACTTTCATTGCATTAATTTGTTTTTCAAGGATAAGGATTTTATCCAAAATAGGCGTCGTTTTTGCCTCATCAATTTGATAAATTTCGCCTGCCATTCCGAGAAGGGTCTCGAGTTCAAAACAAGAACCAATAGCGATTTCTAAAAATCTTTTAAAGTCTTTCAGCGAACTCCGGCTAGCACCTTCAGCAATATTTGCGGGAATTGAAACAGCAGCCCTTTGAATTTGCGAACAAAATCCGAATCGTTCCTTTTCCGGTAGCAATTCACAATAGCGATAGGATATTTTAGCCAATTCTCTTCCAGAATGCCATATTCTAAGTTCTCTGAAGTTCCACATACTCCAAATTTCAGAATATGTTTCGTAAAATTCCCGTCAAAAAACTGTTATCCCTCCAATCCCCAATCCCTAATCCCTAATGCCTAATGCCTAATGCCTATTTATAATGTTCACTATAATACTTCTGATACTCCCCACTAGTCACCCCCTCCATCCATTCCTCATTCTCCAGATACCAGTCTATCGTCTTGTCAATGCCTTCTTCAAACTGCAAACTGGGTTCCCAGCCGAGTTCGGTCATGATC
>JAKFCJ010000132.1:0-26098 GCA_036676705.1 Bacteroidota bacterium | reverse complement strand
TGCAATCCTGATAATGTCTTCCTGTGTTTTGATTTTTGAACGATTCACCAGGGAGGTGTCCCAGTTCTGAATTCTCGTTTGTATAGCTTTGCTTATAACGCTGTCCATGGTGAATTTTGTCTCGTTTAACCACTGCTCAATATGTTCGTCAGCAAGCTGCTGCCTGAGAGCGACAGTGTATTCTTTTCTGACACGTTTTAAAATAGAACTAATAAATGGACTACCTGCAAATAAGTCAATTTCAGCCGATGAAAGGCTGTCCGAGGACTTAATTGTCACAAGAAGTTTGTGGAGCGCATTTAATTCGTTGAAGTCTTTTATTTCCATTTGAACTTTCTTGCCAATACTTTTTTGCATTTTTTACTTCACATTTTATATTCATCATCAAATGGCTCATACAAATTAACTATTTCGCTTGATTTTGAAAAATTGATCGGGTTACCCATTATTCCTTTCTCATAATAGCCTTCACCTGCCTTTCCAGTTGTTTTTTATCCGGCAGGTAAAGTTGATAATTCGAAACGAATATTTTATTGGAAATTCCTCCGGTGGCATATTCGACCAGGACTTCATCTTTGTCCGTTGAAAGGATGATGCCGATCGGTTCATTGTCATCTTCAACACTTTCTTCGGTTTTGAAGTAATTGAGATACAGGTTCATTTGCCCGATATCAGTATGCCTGACTGCTTTTATCTTCAGGTCGATAAGCACAAAACATTTGAGAATACGGTGATAAAAAACCAGATCAATAAAGAAATGTTTATTGCGCAATGAGATTTTATACTGCCTGCCAATAAAGGCAAAACCTTTCCCAAGTTCAAGGAGGAACAGTTGTAAGTTGTCAATTATCTTTTGTTCAAGGTGTTTTTCTGTGACACGGTAACTTTGAGGAATTTTCAAAAAATCCAGCACATACGGATCTTTGATCAATTCAGACGGGTGATTGGATGAATGACCGTTCTCTGATAGCCGTAAAACGCCTTTTTTGTCTTTGCTCAATGCAAGCCGTTCGAATAGTGAAGAATCAATTTGTCTCTCAAGTTCACGGTAACCCCAATTGTCGAGTGTTGCTTGTTTCTGGTAAAATTTCCGCGCAGTTTCGTCTGAAATGCCAAGTAAGGTTACAAAATGCGACCAACTCAATTTGGCAGGCACTGCCTGCCAAATTGGATAAACTAAATAAAACCTGCGCATATCCAACACATTTCGTCTGCCAAATCCTTTCCCATAACGAAGTTTTAAATCCGTGGAAAGCATTGATAATAAAGCACTTCCATACTCCGCACGCTCCTGTCCGTCCTGCTCAAATTCCACTATGTGTCTGCCAATTTCCCAGTTGGCTTTAACCAATGCGGTGTTAACGGCTTTATAAACATTCTGTCTTGCCGTTTCAATGGTTTGACCAATACTGTCCAATAGTTCATTGTATTTAGTCTGACTAGGTTTCATTTTCTATTCCTAATCCAATTTCGGAATAGAAAGCTCCGGATTTAAGGAAGAAAAGAGATTTGACAGAAACCAAACAGAAATTTTACCGCAACCTGACCTTTACCCCATGTGCCTCTTCCAACGCGGCTTTTATCACTTCCACTTCTTTGATCTGAGGATAGGTTTTTAACAAGGCCATCACGCTTTTATGCAATGCTCCCGACCCTTTGCCATGGATAATAATCACCTCTTTCACTCCCTCTCGTAAAGATTTAGCTAATTGTTCCTTACACCACGCGATCTGAGCCTCAGAAGGAGTGGAGTACGCATTCCTATTATGCTTCGGTAACTTCTCCCAATGCAAATCCACCCTAAGCACAGCGCCAAGCCCCTTCTTCCCGTTCCCCCTTCCGCTCCCCCGCTCCGGCCGCAGGCCCGCCCCCCCGCTCTTATCCTTTGGAGTACCTGTCTTTTTCAAACTCAACGGACTTAACGTGGTTATAACAAGCTCCGAAGAATGCACATTCATTTCCATGTCGAATTCGCTTTCCCGGATCATAAGGTAGCCCGCGTCCAAAACTTTCAGCACTACGCCGATGAGCTGGCTGTTTTTCCCCCGTACTTCATCGCCTACCTCAAAGGAATGTTTCTCATCCGCCATGTTTGATTAAATTTGACCCGAATTTACACATGCAACACGATATCATCATTACCGGCGGTGGGATAGTGGGGCTGGCAACAGCCTACCGTCTCCTTGAAAAAGATCCAAACCTGAATATCGCTCTACTGGAAAAGGAGCATAAAGTTGCCGCCCATCAAACGGGCCACAATAGCGGCGTGATCCATTCCGGCATCTATTATAAACCCGGCAGCCTTAAGGCCCTCAACTGCATACAGGGCTACCACGACCTGATCGCCTTTGCTGATAAACACGCCATTCCCTATGACCTCTGCGGGAAAATTATCGTAGCCACCCGCGAAGAAGAGATCCCGGCCATGGAAAAAGTGTACGAACGGGGAATTGAAAACGGATTGCAAGGGCTCAAACGCCTCAATGAACAAGAATTAAAAGTATATGAACCCAATGTACGCGGTGTAGCCGGAATCTTTGTTCCCCAAACGGGTATCATCGACTACAAAGTGGTGGCCAGGAAATATGCCGAAGAATTTGAACGCATGGGAGGAAAGCTCCTCTTAAACACCAAACTCACCGGGATCAAAAGAGGCAAGGGAACAACGGAAATCAGTACGACCGCTGGCCCGATGACCTGCAAACTGTTTATCAATTGCGGGGGCCTTTTGTCCGACCGTATTGCCCGCCTGAGTGAAAAAAACCTCGATGTGCGCATCGTGCCTTTCCGGGGAGAGTATTACAAGGTCAAAGAAGAAAAAAGGCACCTGGTCAAAAACCTCATTTATCCGGTCCCTGATCCGAACTTTCCCTTTCTCGGGGTACACTTCACCCGCATGATCGACGGAGAGATAGAAGCCGGTCCGAATGCGGTATTTTCATTCAAACGCGAAGGCTACCGCCGCTCCGACTTCAATACCAAAGACTTTTGGGAATCCATCTCCTGGAAGGGATTCCGTATGGTCGCTACCAAATACTGGAAAACCGGGCTCGGTGAGTTCTACCGTTCTTATTCGAAAAAGGCCTTTACCAAGGCTTTACAGGGATTAGTTCCTGCCATTAAGGAGAATGACCTCATACCGGCAGGTGCGGGGGTAAGGGCCCAGGCATGTAGCCGCGACGGCGGACTTGTCGACGACTTTTTGTTCTCTGAATCCGAAGGCATCATCCATGTGCTAAATGCACCCAGTCCGGCCGCGACATCTTCGCTGGCGATAGGAAGCACTATTGCTGAGAAGGCGTTAGGACAATTAGGGTTTCGATAATTTCTTATGAAGAGACGCCGATTTATCGCGTCTCTTCATAAGGCTCTGCGAAAGGCAAAAAAAAATCCGTCGGTGTTAGCAACGGATTTTAAAATTAGTTAACAGATTTCAATACGTTTTTGTAGAGACCAGGTTCCCATCAGCATCCCACTGGTACCACGTTCCGCTGCGTTTACCTGCTGTGTAATGCATTTCGAATAGTTTTTTTCCGCTGTTATCGTAAATGAACCAGGCACCATCTTTTTCTCCCGCTTTAAAGGAAGCTTGAGCAATGGTAACACCTGTTTTACTTTGTTTTGTCCAAACGCCGTCTTTAAACCCGTTCACATAGTTTCCGGATTCCATCAGTTCTCCACTTTCGTAGAAAAACTTCGCCATTCCTACAATACGTCCATTGCTAACATTGAAGTCAGCATCTATATTTCCATTGCTGTGATACGTAGTTTGGCGACCAGTGTAGAGATTTCCGTTTTGGTCGTAAAAAAGTTTAACATCGTTCCCGATCGGACTGGCTACAGCTACTCCGGCGAACAGTATCATGAGTAAAGTGATGAATTTTTTCATGGCCCACACCTTTAAGTACACCAAAGTTAACGAAAAAACTAAATATTAACAATACGTTAATATTCGAGCCGGAAAAAGTTTCTTTTTGGGAAAAAGGGGGATTAAAGTCCGCCGGTAGGTTCCAAAGAGATCTCGATGGATAGTCCTTTTTGGGCGGTTTGGGCGCTTAACTCGATTTGTTTCTCTTTATAGGAAATGGTCGAAACAGTGGCGTTCAATTTTCCGCTTTTTGGAACCTGAACAGTAAAGTTCCCATCCAGATCGGTATAAATGGTAGATGGATAGCCCTGAACACGAATGGCAACACCGGCTAATGGCTCGCCCGACTCGTCTAAAACAGTTCCCTGAAGGCTGATCGTTTCGTTATTGTCGTTACCTGCAAAACCAAGAGAAACCTGGCTACCAATAACAGCAAACAGAATGAAGAAGCGTATAGATCTCATATTCGTACACAAAATAAGCGCGGCTGTGTTAAGCGAATATTAAGAGAAGGTAAGGAGAAGATGAAATTTTGAGATGCAAGATTTCACTTCTGTACATCAGACAAAAAAAATCCGTCGTTATATAGCGACGGATTTCAATTTAGTTGGGGCAGATCAAATATCGATCTTCGCGTACCTGGCGTTCGCCTCAATAAACTCCCTGCGTGGTGCAACTTCATCGCCCATTAACATGGAGAATACATGATCGGCTTCCGCTGCGCCGTCGAGGGTAACAAGTTTCAAAGTCCGTTTTGCCGGATCCATGGTCGTATCCCAAAGTTGTTCGGCATTCATCTCACCAAGACCTTTGTATCGTTGCACGCCAACGTTTTCGATCTTCCCGTCGCCTGCCAGTTCACGAATTGCCAAATCGCGCTGATCTTCGGTCCAGCAATAGCGGAAGTCTTTACCTTTTTTAACCTGGTAGAGGGGAGGAGTGGCGATATACACATGACCAAACTCGATCAGTTCTTTCATATAACGGAAGAACAGGGTGAGGATAAGGGTACGGATATGCGATCCGTCAACGTCCGCATCCGTCATGATCACAATTTTATGATAACGCAGTTTTTCAATGTTCAGGGCCTTGTCGTCGTCGGCAGTTCCGATGGTTACTCCCAAAGCGGTGAACATATTACGGATCTCTTCGTTTTCGTAGATCTTATGCTCCATGGCTTTTTCCACGTTCAGGATCTTACCCCTCAACGGCAAAATAGCCTGGAAATTCCGGTTACGGCCCTGTTTGGCAGTACCACCGGCAGAGTCTCCCTCGACAAGGAAGATCTCACATTTGTCGGCATCGCTTTCGGAGCAGTCGCTTAGTTTACCGGGTAGTCCCACACCACTCATGGCGCCTTTACGTTGCACCATTTCACGGGCTTTACGGGCAGCGTGACGGGCATTGGCGGCCAGGATCACCTTTTCAACGATACGTTTGGCTTCCCTCGGATTTTCCTCAAGGAAATAGTTCAATGCCTCCCCGATACACTGGTCAACGGCGCCCATTACGTCGCTGTTACCCAGTTTGGTTTTGGTCTGGCCCTCGAACTGCGGCTCCTGGACTTTTACCGAGATCACTCCGGTTAATCCTTCACGAAAGTCGTCACCCGAGATCTCGAATTTCAGGTTTTTGAGCATGCCCGATTTATCGGCATAAGCTTTCAGGGTTCTTGTTAATGCCCTCCGAAAACCAGCCACGTGGGTACCGCCTTCTATCGTATTGATATTATTTACATAGGAGTGCAGGTTTTCAGCGTAACCTGAGTTGTATTGAAACGCTGCTTCAACCGGTACACCGCCACGTTCGCCGTCTACATAAATGGGCTCGGGAATAAGAACTTCACGTGTCCCGTCGATATACTGAACAAATTCTTTTAGTCCGCCTTCTGAATAGTAAGATTCTACTTTAAAATTACCATCATCATCCAATTCACGTTCGTCGGTGAGGGTCAGCCGGATGCCTTTGTTCAGGTAAGCCAGCTCTCGCATCCGTTTTTGAAGGGTTTCAAAACGGTAAACGGAAACGGTAAAAATGGTATCATCCGGAAGGAAGTTAACGATGGTTCCGCGTTTGGTGGTTTCGCCGATCACATCAACTCCGGTTTGGGGTACTCCTTTGGAATAGGTTTGTTGCCATACTTTTCCTTCGCGGTGGATGGTGGCCACCAGTTTTATACTCAGGGCGTTCACACAGGAAACACCCACCCCGTGCAATCCGCCGGATACCTTGTAGGTGTCTTTATCGAATTTACCCCCGGCATGCAACACGGTCATAACAACCTCCAGGGCAGAACGTCCTTCTTTTGCATGGATGCCGGTAGGAATTCCACGCCCGTCATCTTCCACGGTAATGGAATTATCCGGATGGATCACCACCGTAATGTTTTTACAATGACCGGCCAGCGCCTCGTCAATGGAGTTGTCGATTACCTCATACACCAAATGATGCAGGCCGCGTTCGCCCGTGTCTCCAATATACATGGAAGGACGTTTTCTAACCGCCTCTAAACCCTCAAGAATTTGAATATTATCCGCCCCGTAATCCGAGCGGCTCAGTTGATCTGGATCCGTCATTTCTTACCTCTGTTATTAAAGAGGTAAAATTAGCGAAAAACCGCATTAAATCTATGCTTTTGGGCGATTTAAATGGCTTATTTTTCCACAAAAAATAGTGGATTAATTGCCTTGATTTTTCCATACCCCAACTCAAAAATCGGGCTTGTCCAGGCATAATTCCCAGGGAGTCCCGTCAACAGGGTGTTTAAAGGCGATGGATGCCGAACAAAGAAACAATCGGCTGCTTTCTTTTCCTCCGTAACGGGTATCACCCAAAAGGGGAACCCCGACAGAAGCCAGGTGAATGCGTACCTGATGGGTCCTTCCATATTCGGTTATACAGCGATAGATGTTCAGGTCTCCCTGCTTTTCTAACCATTCATAATGCGTAACAGCCGCCTTCCCGTTTTTATCAATACGGATATCAAAACTATGTTTACTTTCCCGCTTTAAAGGGGCGTCGATCGTTCCCCGGAGGGCAGGAGCCATGCTTTCGCTACCTGCAAAGTAGGTCCGTTTAATTTCTCCCCGGAGCATTTGTCCGCTCAAATTCTGGTAGGCGGCTTTGGTTTTGGCGCAAAGCATCAGCCCGGAAGTGCCCCGGTCCAGCCGATGCACCAAGCCATTAGCCAGTCCCTCGATACCCTTTTCCTCATAATACCATGCAAGCGCATTGAGCAAAGTGCCGTGGTAAACTCCCAGGCCGGCATGGCAGGGCATTCCGCTTTGTTTATGGAGAATAAGTATAGCTGCGTCTTCGTAAACGATTTCAAGGGGCAATTTTTCCGGAAAAACCTTCGCCCTTTGAAAATGGGTGGTGTCAACCTCCACTTCGTCTCCTTTTACAAGTACATGTTCCTCCTTTACGAGCTCCTTGTTTACCCGGATCAATCCTTTATAAAAAGCCACTTCGAGCCTTTGCGGACTCATGTTCAGTATACGTCCGCTCAGAAAATCCAGGGCCGTTCTTCCATGGGCCGCGGCGGTAATACGAAAGCGACTAATGCCTATCTCCACGGATCTGTCAGGATAGAATCTGATACTTTTATGCTTCCGGTCTCCCAATTATTAAAATTGCGCAAAGGCTCCTCCATATAATGATGCAAAGGGGCGAGCGCTTCTTCGGAAAACAGTCCCGAGCGTTCAACAAGCTTCTGGGCGACATTGTATTGCGGTAACATCTTACCATCGTCGATCTTGATGCGGGCGCCGAAAATATCTTTATGGAAGGCCAGGGAATAAATGCCTTCTGCCCCTGTTTTGCCAATTAATTCATCGCTACACGTTTGTATGAGGTCTGTGCAATAACGGCCGCTGCCGGCTATCATAAAAGGGAATTCCCTTGCGGCATGTACCACACGGTCGCAGGCTTCCCGCAATTTCGTATCGCCAAAAGCAGGATTAGCCAGGCGCATATAGGCCAAAGCCTGGTTATAGACCGGGATCGCATAGATCGGTGCAGAACACCCATCCAAAGCCACTTGCATGGCAGCTTCATCCCTGGCATGGAATTGCGCAGCTACGTGACGGATAGCTACCTGAGTTGGATGAAGGGGTTCCAGATAGGTTTTGATATCCGCCCCCAAAAAAACCGAATAAGCCAAAAATCCGGCATGTTTTCCGGAACAGTTGTTATGGATGGCTCCGGGTTTTTCTCCGCTTGCAATTAAACGATTCGCACTGCGCTTATCGCTGGGGTATTGTGCCCCGCAAAGGAGATGACCCGGACTTAGACCGACCTTTTCCAGGATGGAATTTACCACTTGAATATGCCGGTCTTCTCCATTATGGGAGCCGCACATGATGGCTATTTCCTCTGTACTGAAGCCAAAATGCTCTGCAGCACCCGACATGAGCATGGGGATCTGCTGAAAAAATTTAAGGGCAGAACGGGGATAACAGAGTTGGTGGATATCGCCTTCGCTATAGATCACTTTTTCATTCCGGTCAACGATGCACACTACCCCGCGGTGAAAACTCTCCAAAACTCCACCCCTATACACTTCAACTAAGATCGGGTTCATGCTTTCCGGTTCCTTTCTTCCAAATAGGCGCACATTTTTTCGAGTGCACGTTTACGGTGGCTGATGGCGTTCTTTTCTGACGGGCTCATTTCCGCAAAACTGGTGGTATATCCATCCGGGATAAAGATCGGGTCGTAACCAAACCCTCCTTCACCATGCCGTTCTTCGCTGATCTTTCCTTCCACACTTCCTTCAAAGAGATATTCTTTTCCATCCAGGATCAGGGCAATTGCCGTAACAAAACGTGCTTTCCGGTTTGAATTGCCTTTGAGAGCCGCAAGCAGTTTATCGATATTTTTATTCGCATCTCCCTCTTCTCCGGCATAGCGGGCCGAATAAACGCCGGGTGCCCCGTTTAATGCCTCGACTTCGAGTCCGGTATCATCCGCAAAACTGGAAAAACTGCTGTTTTGTACAACATGACGGGCTTTCAGCAGGGCATTTCCCGCCAGGGTGGTTTCTGTTTCGGGAATGTCTTCCTCACAACCGGCATCATTTAAGTTGAGCAACAGGATGTTTCCCGGCAAAATGGCCTCGGCTTCCCTCAACTTATTTTTATTGTTCGTGGCAAAAACGAGCTCCATCATTCAAGTATATGGCTTTTAATGAATTGCCAAAGTTCGCCTTTTGCTTCTTTGCTGAGGTACGCAGCGGCTTCATTCAATTTAAAAATAGTCTTCCCGTACAGTTGGGCCTTTCCAAATTCCGGAAGAGCATCGAATTCCTTCACGCCCGTTTTCCCCCAAAGGAGAACTTTTTTGGCCGGGAAAGCCGCAAATAGGGACTCCGGTGTCATATCGGGATTTTGCTGCAGGTTGAGCAGGCATACTTCATCCAATTTTAAATTCATGGCCCGTTCATTCTGGATCAATCCGGATACCATTGTGCCCCAGTCGCCGGCGAGGACCAATCCCAAATTGTGGGAAAAAATCATCAATAAAGAAGCATTTTTTCCTCCTTCAAAAACAGGTATGGCAGGGTTTTCGAGGGGTAATAGGGGGCCGTAGAGGGTATCTTCCTTAAAAAATAAGCGGAGTGCAGCATCGTCAGGCTTTAAATTATTGAATTCGTTCATTGGAAATTAGTAGCCTTGGTGGTGAAAAGTTAAATTCGTGGCAAAATTATGGAAATGACATTGGATATCGCTGTTGAAACTTCTTCAACTTCCCGGATCGCTGAAGTTGACTTCAACAACATTCAGTTCGGTCGGGTTTTTTCTGACCACCAGTTTCTCGTTGACTTTGATGGTGAACATTGGGTTAATCCACGTGTTGTCCCGTATGGGAAGATAGCCATGAGTCCGGCGATGTCTGCGATCCATTATGGTCAATCCATATTTGAAGGCATGAAAGCCTTTAAAGACACCGAAGGCAATCCCCAGCTTTTTCGCCCGCTGGAAAACTGGAAACGCCTCAACCGCAGTGCCCGGCGCATGGGCATGCAGGAGATCCCGGAAGAATTTTTTATGGAAGGATTGCGCACCCTGATCGCCCTGGATTCTGCCTGGATACCCACTACACCGGGTGGAGCACTTTATTTACGTCCCTGTATGTTTGCCACGGATGATTTTGTCGGCGTTCGCCCTTCTTCAACCTATACCTTTGTAATTTTTAGCTGTCCGGTAGGCGCCTATTACAGCCAGCCTTTGAAAGTAAAAGCAGAATCGCATTATATACGCGCAGCAGAAGGAGGTACCGGCAATGCAAAATGTGCAGGGAATTACGGATCGGTCATGCTGCCTACACGCCTTGCTCAGGAAGAAGGGTTTAACCAGGTTATGTGGTTAGATGCCCGTAACCATGAAATGATCGAAGAAACAGGCACGACAAATCTATTTATCCGTATCGGCGATACCCTGATCACTCCTTCAACAGGTCGCGGTACCATTCTCGAAGGAATTACCCGCGATTCTATCCTTACCCTGGCAAAACACTGGGACTGGGACATAGAAATTCGCGATATCGGCATCCATGAATTGTTTGAAGCCTACCGCGCGGGAACGCTTAAAGAAGTTTTTGCAGCCGGTACAGCCGCCACCATCGCTCAAATTGAAGTGATCCATTACGAAGGGGAAGAAATTCACCTGGGCGGACTCGATAGCTGGGAATGGAGCCATTTGTTGAAAAACACCATGGAGCAGATAAAAACCGGCCAAAGCGAAGACCATTTTGACTGGATGACCAAGATATAAAGCAAACCATGCCGGTAAAACTGGAAAAAAGCTGGCTTGATCTCCTTGGGTCTGAATTCGGATCCGACTATTTTTTAGACCTTAAATCCTTTCTTGAAGCTGAAAAGCGTTGCCCAAAGCCAGTCTATCCTCCGGGTCCGTTCATCTTTGCGGCATTGGATACAACTCCTTTTCCTGAGGTTAAAATTGTTATACTTGGCCAAGACCCTTACCATGGACCGAATCAGGCTCATGGCCTTTGTTTTTCGGTCAATGAAGGCATCCCACATCCTCCCTCCCTGCAAAATATATTTAAAGAACTGAACATGGATATGGGTATGCCCTATCCTACATCAGGCAATTTGCTGCCCTGGGCCCGGCAAGGTGTGCTTTTACTCAATGCGACCCTCACGGTCAGGCAGGGTGAGGCGGGTTCTCACCAGGGAAAAGGCTGGGAAACTTTCACAGATCGGATCATCGCGCATTTAAATGAAGACAGGGAAGGGATTGTTTTTATGCTCTGGGGTTCGTATGCCAAAGGAAAAGGGAAATTTATAAACCGCGCAAAACACCTGGTTCTCGAATCCGGCCATCCATCGCCCCTCAGCGCCAACCGGGGGCATTGGTTCGGGAATAAACATTTCTCCAGGGCGAATGCCTATTTGGTCTCCCGGGGACTGGCTCCCATTGACTGGAGGATTTAACGAACGCTTATTCTTGCTCCGGCTTATTTGACGCGGAGGCGCAGAGGCGCGGAGAAGTTTGGCTGGCGCCTGATGGCTTGCGCGCGATTGCGCCTGTAAGAAATATGCGAAAGTTGACTTCTATAATAAATGTTGCAAACACAACCCTCCGCGCCTCTGCGCCTCCGCGTCTATTGCACCTGCGTAAGCCCACATGCGCCAGCCAGGGGGTGCAAAGAAAAAGCCCCGAACTAATGTCCGGGGCTTTCCTCAAAATATCGATTTACGACTAACGTACTGCGTTTTGGAATTCTGCACGGTCTCTGATCCTTCTGAATTCGAGGTCAGTTTTTGCAGTTTCACGCATGGAGCTATCCAACTGGATGGAACGGGTCAGGTTTGAAGTGGCCATTTCCAGGTTGTTGGTACGAGCGCCTAATACGGCGTAGAGGTAGTAGTAGTTTGCGTTACGGTCTTCCAATTTGATGCAGTCAAGTGCTTCTTTTGCTTTTCCATAATCGGCTTTCATCAAATAAGAAAGAGCGGTATTGAACTGGCAGAATGCATCCCCTTTGAGGTTTTCAACAGCCAGGTCATAATGACCCTGGCGGTATTCCAGCATTCCTACGTTGTTATCTACATTAACACCTTTTTCTTTAGCTTGTTTGTAGTAAGCAGCCGCTTTGGTATAATCACCGGCCATTGCGCTGGCAACACCCAGGTTGTTCAATACGATGGCATTGTTTGGGCTCAGGCTGTTGGCTTTTTCAAGCAAAGGAAGTGCTTTAACATGGTCGTCTTCGTTCAGGTAGATAACACCCATATTGTTATAGGCTCTCCAATCGTTGGCATCACGGTTTTTAACTTCTTCATAAACACGAAGCTGATCTTTAGGATCTTCCATGATACGCGCCAATTGAAGCAGTTCAACCACTTCAAGGTCTTTCAGGTTATTGGAGTAAGTAAGCAACTCCTCATTGGTTTTTAAGGGTTGTTGACGGTTGAAGCTCACAGTAGCACGACGCAGCAAAGGCAACATGTCTTCTTTCATTTTACTGTAAGATTTGGCATGTTTTGCTTTGATCTCAGCCTCTTTTTGTTCGTCGGGCATATTGCTGTTCATGATCGCCAGGATCTGGTCTTTATCTTCCAGGTCAGATGCAGCAACAAGCATTTTCCAACCGGCCCAATCTTCCTTCATGGTAGAATTCAGGGTATAAGCTGAGTCGTTTACCTCATCAAAACCAAGTTTTTTCAATTCTTTGGTCAGGTATTTAAAGGTATTGTCGGTACGTTTTTTAGAAAGTTCCTCGTTGAGCTGAAGCTCTCCATCAGGAGATGCTTTTCCATGGATGGTGATACCTTTGATCAACAATACGGTGTCTTTTCCCAGATCCTTCATTTTATTCAACTGGGTCTTGTTGTCGATGCCGGCTGATTTTACGGTAAAATTAGGATTGAAGGTCGATGAATTGATCAGGTAGTACAGTTCAATGTCTACGTTTTTGTAGATCGGGACATATTCGTCGCCACTTTCCAGAGCAATTTCGCCATTGTCACCAAGAAGGTGGGTAATTACAATACAGGAAGCAATTACCACCGTGTCACCTGCGATACACTGGTCCTGAACCGGATCATAACCCTGAAGGTTCACATAAGGCATGGCTTTCAGTTCAGAATGCTTCATGGCAGGTCTGTATCTGAATTTATCTTTGAAAGTCACTTTTCCGCCGTCTTTGCTGGTGATAACGGTTGTTCCTTTTTCTTTGTCTCCTTTGGATTTTTCACCCTGTACAGTTACCTGTGGGCGGGCGAGCATGGAATCTCCATAAACCAGGGTAGGGTTGAGGTCCACTTTTACTTTAGGATCAAGTTTCTTAGGATCAATATTTAGTGTGACCTGGTATTCTACCGAGTCACCACGAAGTTCCAATACCTCAGGTTCAGCCTGGTATTTGGTCCCTTCGTCAAAGTTCTTGGCCGCTTTTTTCACATTTGTACAGGCAGCAAGGAAAAATACTGCTGAAAAAAGTGCTATCGTACCGGTCTTTGTGTTGAATGTCATAACGATTGGATATGTTATAGATTTCTTTTGGTCAGCGCAAATTTAGAAAAATTCGCATCACTTACATGTATCTTCTCAAAGGAAATCCATTTTTTTTTATGTATTATCTATTTTTACCCTGAGATTTGAACTTTTCCAAGCACTAAATTCATGAGCAAAGAAGTCATCAGCCTTAGTGGCGTAAATATTTACCACGGTTCCAATATGGTTCTTAACCAGGTTAACCTAAAAATTCATTCCGGAGAATTTGTTTACCTGATCGGTAAAACAGGAAGTGGTAAATCGAGTTTGCTCAAAACGCTTTATGGAGAATTACCATTAAAAGAAGGAGAAGGAATGGTAGCAGATATGGATTTAAAAAAAATAAGTCCATCTAAAGTTCATTTGCTTCGCCGTCATTTGGGGATCGTATTCCAGGATTTCCAGCTTCTTACCGATCGCACCGTCTTTCATAACCTCGATTTTGTTTTGCAGGCAACAGGATGGAAGGAAGAAGCCAAAAGGAAAGCCCGTATTGCTGAAGTGCTGAACATGGTGGGACTGCCGACCAAAGATTTTAAAATGCCTTTCGAACTTTCAGGAGGAGAGCAACAACGGGTGGTGATAGCCCGGGCACTGCTCAACGATCCTGAGATCATACTGGCAGATGAGCCAACAGGTAATCTGGACCCCGAAGTGTCAGACGATATCATGAAATTGCTCAAAGACATTAGCAATAAAGGCACGGCCGTTTTTATGGCTACACACGATTACCGACTTATCAATAAGTTTTTCGGGAAAATATACCGCTGTGAATCGGGAATGATCAATGAGACTTCTTCGCTAAACGGATAGCTTCCATGAGCAAGTCTGCGTTTATGTCTGACGAAAAGTGGAGGTCCAGGTAAGCCTTCCTTTTTTCCCTGTCGGCTGCACTAAACGGAATATCCATCCATTTTTTAAGCTCCTTTTTGAATTGGGCGGGCGTATTGGCCACAACACAAAAAGGTTCCAGCCCTGTGTTATTGACCATAAGGGAGTTAGCCAGGCAATGTCGACCCAAATAAAGGGAATTGATCAGCTTGAGTTTAATGCCGGTACTCTGAAATGTAGGGAGTACATTGATCTGTGCGTTTCGGATATAATCCAACATTTCTTTCGAATTCAAATGATTATATAGCCGGATATGCTTTTTCCCCTCCAGGCTGGAAAGAAGTTCACGGGAAGGGTTGCTCCCGGCTATGATCAACCGAATGGAAGGATCTGTAAACACTTCATTAACCAAATAACGCGCTGCCTGATCATTTTCTCCAACCGACAAATTCCCGTGGTAAAAAGCATAATTGCCCGTTCCCTCCTGGCATTCTACCGAATCATTCGGGTGAAACGCAGGCAGATAAAAAGCCTGCTGGAATTTTTTAGAGAAATGCAAATAGTCGGATGGTGAAATGGCCGCGATCAAACTCGCATGTTTCAGTTGGCTTTCAAAACGTTTTAATCGTTCGCTTTCGATCCTGAAAAAATACTTTTTAAAAAAATTGTTCTCAACCTCTTCCAGCTTACTGTAATAATCATGTTCTATATTGTGCATGCGCACCACCTTGACGCGGTTTTTAATCTCCGGATGATTCAGATAATAACAGCAATGAAGCCCCTCGAATACGATAGGGTCCCGGTCGGTTTTTAAATTTTCCAATAACTCCGCTGTGTTCCTCGAGGCGACGATGTAGGGAAGTTTGCTGTAGAATGGATTTTTAAAGGTGCGGCGTTTATAATAAAATACCTTGTCGGCATATTTAAGGAGCTCCTTGCTCTGCTCCCTTCCATATTGATAACAATGTAAAGTAACCCGGATTCCACAGGCATGAAGCGCACGCAGCTTGTAAAAGATATCGATCACACCGCCATAATTGGCAGGCCAGGGTATATCAAAAGCGATAAGATGAATATGTTCAGACTTGCTTTTCATATAAAGCCAGCAGCAGCGGTTCTTCCGACTCCCAGTTCAGGTTTTCACCCGCCGGGATACATGCAGCCACAAGTTGCTGATAAATTTCAGGATCGTTTAGTAATCGGGTAATAGCAAGACGAATTTCTTCCGAATGTGCTGCGGCAAAAATAAGGGCAGGATACTCCTGTGCAAGCCGGATGTATTCCGGAAAGGGGCTACACAGGCAGGGAACACCGGCCTGGAGGTAATCGAAACATTTGTTTGCCAGCGAATAATAATAACTTAACCCCCTGTTTTCAAGGACATTAAATCCTAAATAAGCCTGCGGAGTAATTTTCCGGAGTTCTTCGGGGCTCACATACCCTAAAAATTTTACCTGTTCTTCCATTTTCAGGTCCCTGCACAATTGACGCAAACCTGAACCCAGATCACCTTCCCCCGCGATCCATACCTGAAGGGGCAATCCCTGGACGGCTGGCAAAAGCATTTCCAAACAGCGTCCTTCATTCAAAGCTCCCTGATAGAGAATAAAAGGAGGCTCATGATTTCCCTTTTTTATGGATAGATCACGTAAAGGCAGATTTCGGATCACCGCAAAGGGTTTCTGGTATTTTTCTTCGAAGAGATCAGCAAGGCCCGGACTTACAGTATACGCCAGGTCAACCCGGGGAACGCAGAATTTTTCTATCCCCAGCCAAATTTTTTGAACCAGAGGCCGATGTACCACTTCCGGAACTTCCGTAAAATATTCATGGGCATCATAAACCAATTTTTTTCCTTTTAAACGGGCTACCAACAGGTTTGGCAAAAGGGTATCCAGATCTACAGCCCCATAAATATCAAAGCGATGGAAGAGTAAATAAAAAAAAAGCCTGATCTGCAATTCCATATAAAAGGCCTTGCCGGAGCGAAAAAGAAAGGGTAACCGTATACAGGTGAATGGAAATTCAGGCAATGCTTTGGATCCGGTGAGTGTGCGTCCTATCAGCGTGACCGAATAACCTGCCCTGGCCAAAGTCCCGCAGATGCGCTGCATACGCTGGTCGTAGCTCAGGTCATTCACCACGGTGAAACTGATCCGCTTTATTTTGTTTCCTGCCACCTGAGTTCCTGTTTATCGTCCAAACTGATCTTTCCTTCATCCAACAGGTGTTGCAAGGCCAGTTGAAGGCCCGTTTCATGCCAGTATCCCATGCTAGTCACCATGTCGTTCAGGTGACGAATATCTGACTTTATCAGCTTCTCTGCCCATTCCCGGTAGTAGGATTCCGGATATTCATGTTTTTTTTCTCTCGTGCACACATCACAATTGCCGCATTTTTCTACATTACTTTCGTCAAAATAGGCCAATAACAGGCGGCTCCGGCATTCATCTTTACGCAGGGCATACTCAAAAACACGGTCGAGGCGGGCATTGGCTTCCTGCTTACGGATCTTAACCGCTTCCTGGTCGTAATGAAGTTTATGTTCCCGATTGCGCAAAAAGGTGAGGGTAGGATCTTCGCGAGCCGGAACATAATCAAGCAGTTCGTGTTCTTTAAGTTTTTCGAGCAGTTTGATGATCTCTTCCGCACTGACCCCGCTTTTCCGGGCCAGGTAATTTTCATCGATGCGCACATAATTTTCAAAAAGTCCGCCATAGGTGCGAAGCAGAAGCTTTAAGATCCCGGCGATCTTGGGATTTCGAAGTTCAAAATCATACAAAACAGTATTGTTAACGAGAATATGGAGCCGGGCCGGCTGATGGATAGCTTCCGACACGGCCAATACGTCCTGTTGTTCCAGGATCTTCAGCGCATTGAATACCCGTGAAGATGAAATACCGAGTTCAAAGGCAAATTTGATGAGGTCAAAAGGTACTTCCCGCATCATCCCACTGTGAATGGCTACCTGGTGCTGGTTACATAAAGCCTCATAAATACGGGCTACTTCTTCATAAGGGGGGTAAGCGCGGTCCAGCTTTTCACGGGCCGTTTCTTCGTCGCGCTCCTGGACCAGGGCCACGCACCAGGCGGCTTTCTCGTCACGCCCGGCCCTTCCGGCTTCCTGGTAGTAGGCTTCCAGACTATCCGGCATTTCATAATGCAGCACAAAACGCACATCCGGCTTATCGATACCCATACCAAAAGCATTGGTCGATACGATGATGCGCACCCGGTTTTGGATCCAGGCTTCCTGCTTGGCGTTTCGTGTTTTTTGATCCAGTCCGGCATGGTAATAATCGGCCGACTGTCCGTTCTGATACAGGTATTCCGCCAGGTCGCGGCATAATTTCCTATTCCGGGCATAGATCACTCCCGAGCCGTGAAAACGCTGGCAAAGCTGCAGGATCCGCCCCAATTTATTCTCTTCATTCAGTGCGATATAATGAAGATTTTTTCTTTCAAAACTTTTACGAAAAACATGCTTCTTTTTAAAAGCCATTTTCTCCTGGATATCCTCAACTACACGGGCTGTTGCCGTAGCCGTAAGGGCCATTACCGGGGCATTGGTCCATTTTCGGATCTCCGCGATCTGGAGGTATTCGGGACGAAAATCATAGCCCCATTGGGAGATACAATGCGCCTCATCAATAGCCAGTAAGTTGACCTTCATTTGAGGAAGGCGGGCTTTGAAAATTTCGGTTTTTAAACGTTCCGGGGAGAGGTAGAGGAATTTGTAATTACCCGCCACGCAGCTATCCAGTTCTTTATCGATATGCCGGTAGCTCATTCCCGAAAAAATGGCCACGGCAGGAATATCGCGCTTTAGCAGGTTTTCCACCTGATCCTTCATTAAGGCTATGAGCGGAGAAACGACAATACAAATACCTTCCTGGGCCATGGCCGGAACCTGAAAACAGATCGATTTTCCGCCTCCGGTTGGCAAAAGCGCCAGGGTGTCTTTGCCGTCAAGTACCGACTCAATAATATCCTGCTGCAGGGGCCGGAACTGCTTGTATCCCCAGTATTTTTTGAGTATGTCGTGGATGTCCGTCATAGGCGGCTATTCCTCAATACGCCCGTCGCGAATGGTCAGGCAGCGGTCGGCCTTGGCGGCGAGTTCCTCGTTATGGGTAACGATAATAAAGGTTTGGTTGAGTTCTTTACGAAGTTCAAAAAATAAATCGTGGAGTTCCCGGGAATTGGTAGAATCGAGGTTGCCGCTCGGTTCGTCGGCAAATACGACAGCCGGCTTATTGATCAATGCCCGTGCTACTGCCACCCGTTGTTGTTCTCCACCTGAAAGTTCGGAGGGTTTATGATGGATACGTTGGGTCAAACCCAGGCGATCCAATAAAATTTTTGCTTTTTGTTCCGCTTCATTTTTAGAGATCCCCTGGATGAAGGCAGGGAAACAGGTGTTTTCCAAAGCCGTAAATTCAGGAAGCAGGTGATGGAACTGAAAAACGAAGCCCAGATGGCGGTTGCGAAATTCGGCAAGGGCATTTTTACCCAGTTTCCGCAGGGATTCGCCTCGTATCCTAAGTTCGCCTTCATCGGCATAATCAAGCGTGCCGAGGATCTGAAGTAGCGTTGATTTCCCGGCTCCTGAAGCTCCAACAATACTTACAATCTCTCCTTCTTCTACTTTAAGATGGATATCTTTAAGAACCTCGAGGGAACCGTATTTTTTGCGGATGCCGATTGCTTCTACCATGAGGGGCGAAGATAAGAAAATGGATTGTTGGCCTCGGGCTAAATCTTTACAAATAATTGAACAACCGGGACGGGAAAAATATCGCTATCCCATATAAATACACCGCCTCCAAATTGAACATGTGCGGATCGTACAAAATTCCAGCGGGTAGCTACGAGTGCCATGCCCTGATAAGTCGTGTAGGTATTGGTTTGCCGGGTATTAACAATATATTCAGGTCCGGTAACCTCTTGCGTCAGGTAAGAATCAAACAACAGGCTCCAGTTTTTGCCAATCGGAACAATACCGGCGATTGAATAATAGGGCATATTGTAGGGTTCGGCCCAAGACCAGCTAATACAACGACCGTAACCTCCGCTGAAGGTAATGTTTTTTCGGGCTGTACCCAGGCTAAGCCCTGCATAAGGAAGGATGATCCCCTCTTCAACGGCGATCCAGGAATACCAGGTGGCCATTAGGCCCACGGAAAAATTGAGTTTGTCGGCTATGGGTAATTGATAGTTATAGGTCATTCCAACTGGGGCGGCGAACCAGGTAGTACTGATACGCAAACTTTTCCGGTCGCTCAGTCCAAAAATGATATCCGGACCGAGATAATTCAGACTGATTACAACTTCCTTCTTTTTTAATCCCAGCGCATTCGTGTTGATGATAAAATGACTTAGGTCTGCTTCCGGGTCAATATATTTACCCGACTTATCAAAGTCTTTCCTGTCGAGGGCTACGATGGATTTTATTTCGTGCGCAGGGATGACAAGTTTCCCGCGAACAGGAATCATCATCACAACCTCTCTTTCATCTATAGATAGGATCTTTCCAATATAATACACCCGGGAATATTTGGTGACTTTATAGGTCAAACTCGTATCAACTTCAGTAATATAGGTATTCGTGTTTTGTGCCCGGAGACCCTGAAAACAGGTTAGAAACAGTGGGAAAATCAGGAGGTTGAGAAAGATTCTTTTAAAAGGCATCAGAATTAAGCTAGGGTGTGCGTGAGACGAATGTAACTTTTTTTCCTCCTTGCGCCCTAGCTTTTCAAAACCTATTTTTGCCCATCTTTTAAAAAACGAGAATATGAACATTCACGAATACCAGGCTAAGGAAATTTTGAAGAAATACGGTGTAACCATTCAAAATGGACTCGTAGCCACCACCCCTGATGAAGCCGTTGAAGCCGCTAAACAAATGCAGGCCTTATCCGGACAAAGCTGGGTTGTTTTAAAATCGCAGATCCATGCCGGCGGGCGCGGAAAAGGAAGCATAATTGGCAGTGAACAAAGGGGAGTAGCGCTGGCTAAAAACCTCGACCAGGCCAAACAGATAGCAACCAATATTCTCGGAAATACCCTCGTGACCATCCAAACCGGACCGAAAGGCAAACTGGTAAGCAAGATCCTTGTTGCAGAGGATGTGTATTACCCGGGAGCCTCTGAGCCGAAAGAATATTATATGTCGGTTCTACTGGACCGCCAAACCAGCCAGAACGTGATCATCTATACCACCGAAGGCGGCATGGATATCGAACATGTGGCTGAACATACTCCGGAAAAGATCCATAAGGAATGGATAGACCCGCTTACCGGCCTTACCGGATTCCAGGCGAGGAAGATCGCATATAACCTCGGCCTTGAGGGACAAGCCAACAAAGAAATGGTGAAATTCGTCATGGCTTTGTATGCTGCTTATGTGAATACCGATTCAGATATGTTCGAGATCAATCCGGTATTAAAAACTTCTGATGACCGAATCCTGGCTGTTGACGCCAAAGTGAGCCTGGATGAAAACGCCTTGTTCCGGCATAAAGACCTGGAAGTACTTCGCGATGAAACCGAAGAAGATCCTACCGAAGTGGAAGCCAAAAAATCCAACCTGAACTATGTAAAACTTGACGGAAACGTAGGCTGTATGGTAAACGGCGCCGGATTGGCCATGGCGACCATGGATATTATTAAACTTAGCGGTGGCGAACCTGCCAATTTCCTAGACGTAGGGGGCACCGCCAATGCCCAAACCGTTGAAGCCGGTTTCCGTATCATCCTGTCCGACCCGAACGTAAAAGCGATCCTCATCAATGTGTTTGGCGGTATTGTTCGTTGCGACCGCGTTGCACAAGGGGTTGTTGATGCCTATAACAACATTGGAAATATCCCCGTGCCGATCATCGTTCGTTTGCAGGGAACCAATGCCGAAGAAGGTAAAAAACTTATCGACGATTCAGGCTTGAAAGTATTCTCGGCCATCGAGCTGAAAGAAGCCGCCGCCCTCGTTAAACAAGTACTTAGTTAGTCAGGCGGAGGCACGCCGGCTGACGCATGCATAGAGGACGCGGAGGCGCTGAGACGCAGAGTAGGTTGAATTTGCATGTTAATATATCAGTGTAAGGAATATTCAGGCGTAAGCAATCTACCGAGCCAACAAAAACCTCCGCGCCTCCGCGCCTCTGCGTCAAATAATCCGGCGAAAGCAAGAGCACTAACGTCAGGGTTTCGACCATTTCGGGTTTGTCAACAATGTCTCATCATCCAGTAATTTCAGGAAAGCGATGATATCGTCTTTGTCTTGTTGGGTGAGCCTGGGGATAGGCGCAAAATTGTTGTCCTTATCCGCATGTTTGATCAAAAAGGGATCGATGGTAGCCGAATAGTTAAACCCGCTATTATAATGTTCAAGTACCTGGTCGAGGGTTTCAAAACGGCCATCGTGCATATAGGGTCCGGTAAATGATAAATTGCGCAGGGAAGGGGTTTTGAACTGGCCTAGGTCATTGGGATTGCCGGTTACTTTAAAACGACCGGAATCGGGCTGTGCATCGAGGCCGTTATTGGCAAATTCCCGGTCGCTGCTGTTGTTCAATAAAGGACTTAATGGATTGTGGCAATGGAAACAATCGCCCTTTTCTTCCGAGATAAAAGCAAGATAACCCCGGGCTTCCTGGTCGGTCATCAGTTTCTCCGGATTGAGCCGGTTGGCGGCAAAGTATTGGTCCCATTTGGTGTTGCCGCCGGAAATAATGGTGCGCAAAAACTGGGCGATGGCGAAGCGCAGGGTTGTTGTTGTAACGCCCTGGGCTGGAAAGGCTTTTTGAAAAAGCTCAGGATATTCGGCATGGGCCTTTAAACGGATCACCGCCGTTTCAATATCCAGGTCCATTTCATTATGGGCCTCCATGGGCTCTTCGATCAGCGACTCGAGGGTGGGTTGCCGGCCTTCCCAGAAATACCCTTTGGCCCAGTTCAGGTTGAACAAAGGCATGGCGTTACGGGTGCCAATATCTCCATTTGAACCGACACTAAATTTTTTTTGCACGTCAGTGAATCCTGCCCCCTGGTTATGGCAATCGGCACAGGCCTGGGTTTCATTGCCGGAAAGCATCTTGTCATAAAAAAGTTTTCTTCCTAAGGCCACTCCCTCAACAGTTATCGGGTTTTCAGCCAGGAGGTTTGGTTTGGGCCAGTTTCCGGGGATGTCCAGTGTTAAAGGGGTTGGCCCTTCTTCAGAGGCAGGTGGATCGTCGGGAGAACAAGACTGCAACCAGAAGCTTAACAAGGCTGTTCCAAGGAGGATGTAGAATGATTTTTTCATGATCACTTGACCGTAAAGGCATCCAATAAGTTGTCTTTTAAAAGTGTTGTCAAAGCCGGTTCATCAAATGTATGCGAAACAGGTGCCACATTATTCAATTCGATCAGGTTGGGCGAGCGAAAGATCTGGTCAATTTCCAGCTGCAACTCAAGGTTTGCCTGCGTTGTCGAGGTCGATAGTGTTTTTACGCTCTGGATAGGAAGCTCATATTTCATCAGGTAGGCATCCAGGCCAATATGATAGGCAAAGGGCACGATCATCGTACTGTTATTGATAAATTTTCCTTCGAACATATAAAAAATATAGCCCGTGTTCCAGGTCCAGACCATTTCATTGCCCGGGTCAAGATCCGCTTCTTTATCAATATCGTGGTTGGTTGCGCTGTCTAGTCCCACATAAAAACGAACGGAATCATATGCGCCAAAAGGCAGGTCTTTGATGGTAAAGTCATGAGTCCCCGCTTCGTTCAGGCGTATAAGCTGGTATTTGTTCATTTTTTTCCATCCCGTTTCGGGACTATGAAACTCAAAATTACTGAGATAATACTGCAAGAGCGTAACCTGAAAGCTGTCGCCTGCTTCGGTCATATAAAGGAACTGGTCGCGCTCAGCAATGTTTCCGTTTATGGTATGGTTAATATGTACCTTCATCTCGCCTCCCCGGGGTTGTGGAGTGGCAGCAGGCTCCTTTTCGGCACAGGCGAAAAGCAGGAAGAAAGCACTGATAAGCAGAATAGAAGTAAAATAGGTTGTTTTCATACGCTACTTGATATAGACATCCTTTTTGGGGATTTCGTTGTATCACCCTGCAAGATACCTGGCACAAAGACCAAATTTGGTGACACCGGTCACTTTGCTTCCCGCGCTGCCAGGGCGGCTTCAATTTTTTTCAATAATGCCTCTGTTTCACCAACCTGTTTATTAGCTGCCTTACCGGTTTTAATGGCTTCTTCCGCCTTCAGTTTGGCTTCTTCCAGTTTGTTGGCCTTAAAAAGCAAGGCAGCATGGGTATCTATGTAGTTGAAGTCCGGATCTTTTTTGACTACGGCATCGATCCAGACCAGTACCTGAGCAATTAAAAGGGTATCATCTGCCGATTCATAAACATGCCAGCACTGTTCATTCCACCAATCCGTGCTTTCTATTCCCTTTTCTTTATAGAGTTTACTCAATAACCGGTTCACTTCCTTCCAGTTTTTGGTCTCCTTGGCATAATACAGGCGGATATTCTCCCCGGTTTCTTTCGGCTCATTTACCAGGGGCAATTTCACCTTTAAAAGGGCTTCCAGTTTTGCAGGATCATTTTTGGCAACAAGGTCCTTTACTTCCATAAAAAGCAAACTGGCAGCAAGGTCATTTGTGAGATCATCGCCATAAAGGGTATCCAGCACAGCCTTTTGTTCCCAGAAATGTTCTCTGTTTTTAGCATTAAGATCAAAATAAAACCGCTGATAAACGGTCCAATTTGCTTCTACACTCAGGTCGTTATTTGCTGATATCCATTTGTTTAACTCTTCGGTGGTGGGGAAGTTTTTCTTTTTTGAATGTCCCATTACCTTGAGGTAAAATTCCGGGTAAGTGGTAGCGAAATCGGCGCTGTAGCCGGGTCTTTGTATATGATTGTAGGGGGTAACGATCTTCGAAAGGGTGGTCATAAAACTGGCCGGATCCTGATAACCTACCGTTTGGTAGATCATTTCACCATTTTCATTAAAGATGAGGTAAGTAGGAAAGGATGAAATGGCATATTTGGTAGCCAGTTTAATTCCCAGCTCATCCTTTTCCATTTCCAGTTTAACATTGATGAAGTATTGATCCATCATATTCCCGATGGCTTCATTCGAAAAGGTTTTTTCATCCATCACCTTGCACCAGCCACACCAGTCGGTATAAGCATCAACAAAGATCATTTTCCGGTTGTTTTTGGCGCTTTCTTTTATGGATTCCCAATCTTGTTCATGGATAAAAGTTGTTTGAGCGGAAAGATCGGCCCGCAAAAAAAGGAGGCTGATAAGAACAAAAAGATGTTTCATGCTGCAATTTAGGGCTTTTAGATGGGAGGAGGCAAAATCGGGACCATTGATTTTTCGTACTTTTGTCGGATCGACCGGCACCATCCCATGAAAATCGACGCGCACGCACATATTCTCCCTAAATCCTGGCCTTCTTTAAAAGATAAATACGGCTACGGCGGGTTTATCTGGCTCGACCACCATAAACCGGGGGCGGCAAGGATGATGCGCGATGACGGGAAATTTTTCCGTGAGATCCAGGAAAACTGCTGGGACCCGGAAGCCATTTTAAAGGATATGGATGCCCATGGCGTAGATGCGATGGTGCTTTGTACGGTTCCGGTACTTTTTAACTACTGGGCCATACCCGAACATACCCGCGATTGGTCCATGTTTTTAAACGACCATTTGGCCGGGGTTCAAAATAATCACCCAGGACGTTTTATTGGCCTGGGAACCTTGCCAATGCAGCATATGGATTACGCTGTCCGGGAGTTGGAGCGTTGCAAAGCCATCGGCTTAAAAGGGGTGGAGATCGGTAGTCATATTGAAGACAAAAATCTGGATGATCCTTTTTTCTATCCCTTTTATGAAGCCTGTGAGCGTCTGGACATGCCTGTGTTTGTGCATCCCTGGGACATGATGGGACAGGAAAAGATGCCGAAATACTTTTTGCCCTGGCTGGTGGGCATGCCCGCTGAAACTTCTTTGGCTATTTGTTCGATGATCTTCGGAGGCATATTTGATAAATTCCCCAAGCTCAGGGTCATGTTTGCCCATGGAGGAGGATCTTTTCCATTTACAATCGGCCGGGTTTCTCATGGCTGGCACTGCCGCCCGGACCTTTGCGATATCAATAAAATCCGGGATCCCCGCGATTATGTGGGTCGTTTTTGGGTGGATGGGATTACCCATGATATTGATGCCTTAAAATTTCTGATCCAAACCATGGGCCTTGATAAAATTGCCTATGGAACGGATTATCCTTTCCCACTGGGCGATCTGGAACATGGCAAGTTTATCGAAGAGTCGGATTTGCCGGAAGAAGCTAAATCGCGTTTATTGAACGGCACCATTATGGAATTTTTGCAACTTGAATCGCCCGCAGGATGAGCATACCCGACCAGGTTCTGATGACCTTTACGGAGGCAGAAAATTTATTCGCTTCCGGAGATATTTCCGGCGCAATTACCCGTGTCAACAAAGCACTTCCGGAATTGGAGGGAGATGTTCTTGAAGCCGATGCCCTGAATAACAAAGGCTATTATTTGCTTCATTTATGCAAATGGGAAGATGCCATATCCTGTTTTGAAAAAGCCTATCTGATCGATCCAACTTTTCTGGCTGTATTAAATCATTTGACCTGGGCAGCGCTGATGTTGGGCAATAGGGAAGGGGCGCTCGCTTTAATGGATCTTTTCGAAAAACATGAAGCAGATTATCAGGCCTTGCACTTGCGGAATAAGGCCCTTCTTAATACCCTCAATAAGGATCCGGAAAAAGCCATGAATGCCCTTAAAGCCGCCGAAGACGAAGATCCCTTTATGCCTTATATGGATATGCTT
>JAKFCJ010000131.1:0-23384 GCA_036676705.1 Bacteroidota bacterium | reverse complement strand
AACGGGTTACACGCCTGGAAAAACTGGAGCGGGATAAATTGGCATTTCAGCTCGAAACGCTCCGGAATCAGGTCAATCCCCATTTTATCTTTAACAGCTTTAATACCCTGCAGGGGCTGATCGATACCAATTCAAAAAATGCAACAGCTTACCTGGAGAAGCTGGCCAGGTTTTTCAGGAACATGCTGCTGCTCAGGAATAAAAACAGCATCACCTTAAGGGAGGAGCTGGAACTGCTTGAAAATTATGAAGCCCTGCAACGGGAAAGATTCGGAGAAAAATTTGTCGTTCACAGGGATATTCTTCCCGAGGCCCTTGATCTTTATATTGCACCCATGACCCTTCAGATCTTGTTCGAAAACGCATTAAAACATAATGTGCTGAGTAAAAAAGATCCCTTACCTATCTTTATCGAAACACCGGATCGTTTTCACGTCCGGGTGCGAAATCCAATTCGCCTAAAAACCGGATCACAAAATGAAAGTACCGTTACCGGATTAAAAAATATCCAGGACCGGTCATTACTTCGCACCGGGAAAAAGATCGATATTGTGAACGGACCCGATGCATTTATGGTACAAGTTCCCCTCAGTAAGGACCCATGAAAATACTGCTTGTAGAAGACGAAGAAATAGCCGCCCGGCGTTTGGAAAGGCTCCTGGGAGAGTTGAATATTCCCCTCAGGGAAATTCGCTTTGCCGAGAGTGTGGCCGGGGCTGAAAAAGAACTGCGCAGTGGTTTTCACCCTGATCTGGTTTTTTTGGATATCCATTTGGAAGATGGAACAGGCTTCGAAGTGATCCCCTTTCTTTCAGCAGAAACGCCTATCATTTTTACAACGGCTTTTGATAACTATGCAATAGAGGCTTTTAAAGTGAACAGCATTGGCTATCTCTTAAAACCGGTTGTATTGGAAGATCTTTCTTCCGTTATGGAGAAATTCCAACGGCTTAAAAAAGGGATGGAAATTGGTCAATTGCATGGATTGCAGCAACTGATCAAACAGCTACAGCCTGAGCCCGACATGAAGAGGCTGCTTATTCGTATCGGCGCGAAATTGAAAAGTATTGATCTCGGTCAAATTGCCCTGATTCAGTCGGTAAACCGGAACATTTATCTGTATACGCTGGATGGAAATCGTTATCCTCTTGAAAAAACCCTGGATGAGCTCGAAAAACAACTGCCTGATGAGCAGTTTTTCAGGGTGAACCGCAGTAACATCATCCATGAAAAAGCCATACGCCAACTTATTCTCTGGAGCAAATCACGGATTAAACTGGAGCTAGAATTTCAGCCCGAAGAAGAGGTTCTGGTCAGCGCAGAAAAGGTCCAGGCTTTCAAAAACTGGTATACCGGTTCTTAAACGGTAGGCGTAAAATCCCATTTCGTTCCCTTCATTTCCCATTTCGTCGCCCATCATTCCGTCATGTTGATCATTCACTGCACTTTTGGAGCATCAATTACTGAGAAATGAAAAACGGAAATAAAATCGGGATCATTTTCGGCCTCCTCTTTTTGATGGGAGTAGCCGGAGTGATCTGGGTATTTAATAAACCCCATAAAAATATTGAGTCGGCAAAACCTGATTTCCAATTGGAGGTGAAGGATATGATCGCAGGATTTGCCGAAGAAGATTCCCTGGCCCATGCCAAATATTTTGAAAAAGTCATTGAATTGACGGGAGAAATAGGGCAGGTTCAAGAGGTAGATACGCTTAGCATGCTCACCTTTACATCAGATGAAAGTAGTTTTCAGCTCAGTTGTATGATGGATCCATCAGATACCAACCCCCTGGCCGCCAGACAAACGGTTAAACTTAAATGCCTTTATGCCGGGTATTTATCGCCCGATGAAGAATTTGAGCTGCCCGGAGATATCAAGTGTAAAAATTGTTTTGTAGTTAAATAATTGTCCATGAAAGCGAATTCACTCAAGTATCCGGGTGGCCTGGTCCTGATGATGCTCCTTTTTATGCAGGCCTGTGTTCATGAGGCACCTCCATTCCCTCCGGGCGGAGGGATACCTACCCAAACGGATAAATGCGATCCCGATTCGGTTTATTTTAAAAACGATATACTCCCTTTGTTGGGGTCGAATTGCGCCATGCCGGGTTGCCATGATGCCATCACCGCGGCAGAAGGAGTGAGGCTGGATTCGTACCTCGCCCTTTTTCAATCCGACGTGATAACTCCGGGTAATCCTTCTGAAAGCGACTTGTGGGAGGTCATCAATGAAACTGACCCGAAGAAACGGATGCCTTTGGACAAAAGTCCATTAACCCCGGAACAAAAGAGTTTGATCCTGAAATGGATACAACAAGGGGCCAGAAACAATGCCTGTACCTCCGACTGCGACAGCACGATATTTACCTACAATGCAGGGGTTAGACCCATACTCGAAAGAAATTGTGTGGGATGTCACAAAACCGGATCAGCGTCGGCAGGAGTTATACTGGAATCTTATGCCACCGTGCAGCCCTTAGCCTTGAACGGAATGTTATACGGAGTAAGTTCACACCAGGTTGGCTTCAAGCAAATGCCGTACGGGGGCGCACGCATGAGCGACTGCAATATAAACGTAATAAAAAAGTGGATCGATGCGGGGGCACCTAACAACTAGAATGATGAAGAGCATTTTCGGCATAAGCCTTCTGTTTGTGTTTTTCGGCTCCTGTTATTACGATAAAGAGGAAAATCTCTATTTCGCTTCCCAATTCGATTGCGATACAGCGAATGTGCGCTATTCGGTGCAGGTCAGTACGATCATTAGCCAGAACTGCCTGCCTTGCCACAATGCAGCAACAGCCTCTGGAGGGGTAAGCCTGGAAACCTATGATCAGCTAAAAACCATGGTGCTGAATGGCCGTGTTGGTGCAGCAATCCGGCATGATATGGGAGTGAGTCCCATGCCCAAACTGAGCCCTAAACTAAGTGAATGTAAAATTAAAACCATCGCGATCTGGGAAAAAGCAGGTTGCCCTAATAACTAATACGATGAAAACATGGATGATGTTCGTGCTGCTTTCCGTAACGTTCCAGGCAGAAGCACAAAAGTTAATTACCCGTACCGCTACAGCTAATTTTTATTCAAAGGCAAAATTGGAGGATATCTCTGCGGCAAACAAGCAGGTGACCATGCTTATCAATACAGCAACCCAAGCCGTTGCGGTAAAAGTTCCCATTCGTTCTTTTGAATTTGAAAAGGCATTGATGGAAGAACATTTTAATGAGAACTACCTCGAATCAGAGAAATTTCCGGAAGCTACGTTTAGCGGAAAGATCAGCGAAAGCACACCGGTGGATTGGAAAAAGGATGGAACCTATGAGGTAAACGTAGAGGGAAAGCTTACCCTGCACGGAGTATCGAAATCCATCACCGAAAAGGCGACCCTAACCATCAAAGGAGAAACCATCAGTGTGAGTTGTAAATTCCAGGTAAAACTGGCCGACTACGGGATCAAGAACGATAAACTGGAGAACATCGCCGAACAGATCGATATCCAGATCAAAGGAGAACTCAAGCCCTTATGAGAACCCATTTGTTATTGATCGCCCTGGGATTAGGTTTGCTGGCTTCTGCACAGGAAGAGGAGGATGATCTGCTGAAAAGCCTGGACTCGATCTCTCCTCCATCCAAAGAAATAGCCTTTGCTACTTTTAAGGGTACAAGATTGATCAACGGACATACCATTCAGGTGCCTGCAAAAGGAGAGATGGCCTTTTTGATCAGTCACCGGTTTGGAAATATCCGGGATGGAGCCTACAATTTTTTCGGACTGGATCAGGCAAGCGTACGGCTGGGACTGGAGTATTCGACCATCGATCGCTTATGTGTCGGAATTGGCCGCAGCGTTTATCAAAAGTCTGTTGACGGATTTTTGAAATACCAGGTCTTGCAGCAAAGCAAAGGTGGAAAATGGACGATGCCGGTATCGGTAACCCTCTTATCCGGGATAGCCGTGAATGGCCTAAAATGGGCGGAACCAAACCGGGAAAATTATTTCACTTCACGTTTAACGTATACCCACCAGATCCTGGTCGCACGTAAATTGAATGCAGATCTTTCCCTGCAACTCATGCCAACCCTGATCCACTATAACCTGGTTGCGAAAGTTGCTGAATCGAATGATGTGTATGCGCTGGGTATAGGCGGGCGCTATAAACTCACGCGCCGGCTCTCGTTGAATGCAGAAGTATACCCTGTACTAAACCGGGCTGAAATGCCGGCTATTAATGGTTTAAAACCGGCAACCTGTGTAGCGGTTGGAGTGGACATCGAAACAGGTGGTCACGTATTTCAACTCCATGTTACCAATGCCCAGGCGATGATCGAAAAGGGCTTTATTACGGAAAGCACAGGCTCCTTTTTTACAGGCAACCTGTACTTTGGATTTAATGTGAGCCGTACGTTTAACCTACACTAAGGCGCAATTTTCACAGCCTAGCGATTCGGATAATCATCCACCGGTTTTCCGTCACGGAATTCACCGTCATACAGCAAGTTTCCGTTGCGGTCGAAACATTTGCCCATGCCGTGTTTGTTATTGTCTTTCCAATAGCCCTGGTATTTGCGGCAATCCGGACAATTATTGATATCGCCGCCTCCGGTGGTATAAGTGCCCAATCCATTCCGCCGGCCATTGGCATAACTGCCGTCATACTTATCCCCGTCTTCCCAGGTCATTTTTCCTCTTCCGCTAAAAGCATCATCTTTCCAGCCTCCAACGTAAACGGTCCCGTCTGCAAAGTAATAGGTACCATTTCCGGTTCTTACCCCATTGTCCCAGTTCCCTTCGTAGCGGTTTCCATCGTCAAAATAGGCAATGCCATAACCATGGGGTTTACCATTCCGAACCGCACCTTTATAATCGTACTTGCTGCCGGAAGAGTACATGTCAGTCAGGTCGAAATCTCCCGTTTTTTCCACTTTTTGCCCTTCCAGTTCCTTGAGGCGTTGTTTTCTCAATTCATCTTCGGTAGGTTTCCTTTCTTCTACTACGGGTTCTACCTTCTTTTCTTCCTTTTTAACCGGTTTAGTTGGGTTTATAATTTCACCGGGTGGAACGATACTCGCCACAACGGTCGTATCGGCCTTGGTTGAATCTGCATTCGCCAAAAGCGCAATTTGTCCTTCACACCAGGCTAAAGAGGCCAGGCCAAGCGAATCACCCGGAAATAATTTTAAGGCATCCTGGTAAAGCACCAACGCGGCGCCCAGGTCATTGGCCATGGCGATACTGTCGGCCCGTTTCAGAAGGGAATCGAACTGCTGTTTTTGTACGCTTATTTCTGTTCCATCCGCATTGTCTGAGCCCGAGGTAAAATACCAGGCAGAAGCTCCGCCAACCAGAAGTACGGCAATAACCGCAGCCACCAGTCCGCGTTTGCCTTTTTTTCCTCCTTCAGAACCGGGTACGGCATCTGCTGCATGTTTCAGTGTAGCAGCTTCTTTGCCCTTGTCTTCCGGTTTTTCCGATGGAATCTCATCCATACGTTGGGTGCTCCGACCCCGGGCTGGTTCTTTGGGTTCAACAGTAGCTTCTGTTTTCGGCTGGGGAATTTCCGGCCAGGCGCCTTCACGCATAAATTCGAGGGCCCAGGCTTTCAGGTCGGCTGCCGTGGGCCGATCTTCCGGTCTGAAGCGCAAACAGGCCTGTACCAGGTGCTGGAAACGTTTGGAATAGTCGCCCGATAATTCAACAGGTTCGGAGTTGGCCTTCACTACAACACCTCCGGCGCCCATCCAGGGTACATCCCCAACAGCCAATTCATACAGAAGTACACCGAAAGAAAAAATATCTCCCGCGGCCAATGCTTCCTGGCTTCCCTGAAAACGCTCGGGTGGGGCATAGGCAACGGTCATGGCTGTGGCTGTTGTCGTACTTTTCCGAAGGCTGCTTCTTAAGCGGGAACTGATCCCGAAATCGGTAAGCAGGTAATTTCCGCGACCGTCAATAAGAATATTATCGGGTTTGATATCCTGATGGAGCACATCATGATCATGTAAAAAATGGAATGCATCAGCCATCTGGGCGATCAGCTTGGCCATTTGTTCTTCGCTGTACGGACCATGTTCCATCAACTGGTTATAGACAGAACCACCGCTGATAAAGGGCATCACCAAATAGGGACTGCCATTAAACACATCAAAATGCCGTGCAGTAAGCAGACTCGGGTGGTTGAGATTTAACACCACGGCATATTCACGCCTGAATTGTTTGAGTCCCAGTTCGTCCATACCCCTTTCAGGAGCATAAATTTTAATGGCCACTACGGTATCTTCCGCCATCTGGTCTTCGGCTTTCCATACTTCGGAAAAGCCTCCAATGCCTATTTTTTCGAGTAATAAATACCGGTTGGCAAAAAGGTCGTTTGGTGAATAGGTGCTCATGCTTTGCGATGATTAAGTGATTAGAAAATAGTAGTCTTTAAGGTGGTATCTCCAATGCTGATGATATCATCCGGTTCCAGTACAACTCCGGCTTCATCGACATGCCTGCCGTTAACAAGGATACCATTGGTTGATCGGTACCAGCCTTCAACTCCGTCCTTTGTCCTGAACTGGCCGTCTTTTATCCGAAAACGATTTTGTTCAGGCAGGTACTCCAGTGTAGCGTGGTAATTCGATATGTATTGGGTAAAATTTTCTGCAATGCCGATATCGTTGGTGAAAGGGTCTTCAGGATTAAACCAACCCAGGGTTAGCGGCTTTTTATTTTTTCGGTTTAAAAGATTCGTAACCAGATAAGCCCGTCCGATCTCTTCCCCGTTTTGTACGATAAATTTCCATTGGCTGTCGGGACGAACTTCCACCTTTTGCCGCTTTTGCTCCGGGTCAAAGCCAATGGCGCGTATAATATCATTAGCCGACTGATACCTGTCTTCAGGTTTAGCTTTTAAACATCGTTCGATGATGCCCACCCATTTTGAATCCACTCCGGATTGCACCAGGGTAGCACGGTCCCAATCTTCGTTTTTTTTCCTTTTTTCATAGGCCGGCATATTCTCCATAAAATCCTCGAAATCACCAAAAGGAAATTTGCCCCTGGCGATCAGTTCGTACATCAGGGCGCCAAAGGCAAAAAAGTCGTTGGCCGGACCCATCACTTTCATAGCCAGTCGCGGGTCGATCTGTTCGGGTGGGGAATAGGTGCCTGTGGCAAAAACTTCTTTGGCATGGCCCAAAAAGTTGGCAACCGTGTGGCGTTTTTTAACGGAAGCAGATATTCCGAAATCGGAGAGTTTGGGAATTTTTTGCTCGTCGAAAAGGATGTTCTCCGGTTTCAGGTCGCGGTGTATGATGCCTTCAGAATGCAGGTCGCGCAACCCGCAAAGGATACCATGCGCCACCTGGTCGATCTCTTCGGGACGGTTTGCTTTGCCGATCAGGTCCCGTACGGATCCTCCGGCACACACATCCATCACCAAAAAAGGGTTGCCGTTGGCCAGGTCAAAATCGTGACTTTTCACCAGGTAGCGGCTTTGAAGACGGGATCCGTATTCAAATTCCTGCTTAAAACGTTTGGCGTATTCGAGACGTTCATTGGGCATAAACGTCCACATTTTGGTAATTTTTAAGGCATAGGGTTTGCTCCCGTCGCGTACCAAGTACACACTTCCAAAGCCTCCTTCACCCAGCAGGCGGTCAACCGTATAGGTTTTGCTCGCCGATTGGATAACGGAACCTTCCCGTATGTCGATCACGCCCGGAGCTGCCATTATTTTTCTTCTATGTTTACGGTGTACATTTTATTTCCAAGGATGATACGCATCCCGTTTTCCAACTTTACTTTTCCTGAAACCTGAACAAAAGTGGCTTTGTTGCTGCTTTCATCTTCCAGAAAGAGTTCTCCTTTTTCCAGGTGCAGCCGGGCATGTTTTTTTGAGGCGATGGACTTATTATTCGGGTCGAGATTTTCGCGGTTAAGCTTCAGTTCTTCACCCTCCATACGGATGTTTTTTTCTCCGCCCTCTTCACTCAGGGTCACGGAAATTTGCGCTTCACCCAGCTGGAAATCTCCGAGTTTCATGGTGCCTGCCTGTTTCGTTTCACTTTTGGCTGCTTCTCCGGTATTTCCACAATTCGGACAGGCATATTGGGCCGATACTTCCTCCTTTAAGGGGTAATAATTGCAGGCATCACACGTGTAATAGGCCTGGTTTTTTACTGTTTTAGGAGTATTGGTCTCAGGTTCATCCCAGGCGCTCATATCAACAGGCTTTCCAATGACTGTAGGATTACCTGAAACTTTAATTTCAGGCGTTTCGCTTGCCGGTTTTTTGGCGGGAGCTTCCGGTGTTTTTATTTTAGATGAAGGCATGAGCAAGGTTCCACATTTGGTGCAGGTGCTTACGCTTTCGTCATTTTGGTATCCACATTCAAGGCATCTCATAATTCGCTGGTTATTTGGTCGTATCGGTATTGTTGATCGGATTCAATCGCGGCCTTTGGGGCGCAATAACGCTGTCTCTTTGTCGCTGCGGTGTTGGTGACCTTGCCGTATCCCTTTGAACGGTCGGCGCAGTTTCCCTTTGTGGGGATTGGATAGGAGGGGCTATAACTTCATCCTGTCCAAAAACAGGGGGTTCAGGTACAATTTCTCTTTCGCTTTCTCCGGGATCTTCACCCATGTTTGTAAAGAGTACCGGACTTAAAAAGCTCCCATCCTCATCTGGCAGGGTATAGCTGATGAACAGGGTATCGCTGGTTGATACAGGCCCGCTGAGGGTTAACATGGTCCCACTTAATTGGTATTTGCCTTCAGGCCAGATAATTTTTTCGATCTGATCTACCTTTTTCGCCAAAAGGGTGTTGATATCGATGACCAGGTCATCTTCCGGGTGTACGGCCATGGTTTGAAGAGCCAACGTAGTCGGTCCTGTTGTTACAGGATCGGAATTGCGCAGGAATTGATAGGCCAATAAAGCCAGGGCAACAACCAGGATGGCGATAATGGCATAATTGTATTTAACTTTTTTACGCAACACCGCCGTTTGGGTTGGCTGACTTCCAGGAGTTTCGAAAGGAGCTGTAGCGCCTTCTTTTACCTCAAGCAGCAAACAGGTAATATTATCATGTCCTCCGGCGGCATTGGCTGCCTCAACAAGTTCACGGCAGGTTTGGGCTACATCCTGGTCGCGTTGCAAATGATCCTGGATCTCGCCATCGCTGATCATGCCGTTTAGACCGTCGCTGCATACAAGAATTTTATTTCCGGCATACAAAGGCCGGGTTTTTACATCGGGTTTGGGTGCATTTTTAGGGTCGCCGAGACTCTGGCTGATGATATTGCTGTTTGGATGAAGACGAGCCTCCTCCGCAGTGAGATCACCTTTTTTAACCAATTCCCAAACGATGGAATGGTCTTCTGAAAAGGGCACTAAAGCTTTTCCTTCATCATAAACATAACACCGGCTGTCCCCGCTCCAGGCCGCGTGGATCATGTCGTCGATCACCCAGGCGATTACCAGTGTAGTCCCCATTCCGGCTGTATCCAGGTTTTCTTCCTGATGTTTGACCACTTCCTGATGTGCCTGAAGGATCACTTTTTTCAGGAAATTTTCCCGCTCTTTTGTTCCCGCCGGGATCGTTTCCAAGGCTTCAAATGCCTTTTTTACACTGTTCTGGGCAATATCGGAAGCCACTTCTCCCGCATTGGTACCGCCCATTCCATCGGCAACTACCAATAAGGCGCCTTTTTCTGACAGCGTTCGGGCTTCGTCTTTGGCAAAACTCCAGAGTTTGTCAGAGAGGTCTGAACATACGGCAAAATTGTCCTCATTGTGGTCGCGAACGCTACCAACATGGGTATTGCCAAACAGGGTGAATTTTAGTGCCATTATTTTTTTCTGGGTTTTCCTTTGTCGTTTGTTTCCGGTGTTTCTTCCACCTTTACAGGATTGATCTGCACCGCACCATTTATGGTCTCCGCAAAGCCACGGAACTCAAGCCGCGCAACACCAATTTCTGTTATTTCGTCAAATACCAGCGCAAAACGTACTGAATTTCCAAGACTGGTTTCTTTGATATGCATTTTTCCATTGGGTTCCCGGATGACGTCGGCATACAGAAAGTTGAGTTTGAATTTAGAGGTATCGCTAAGTTCGGCATCCCTGCATTCGAATGTAACCAGCAGCGTCTTTTTTGTGCTTATACTCGTAATACCGATCGGTTGCGAACCGCTCAAACTGTCTGTCATAACCACCGTCGCTTTTTCGGGTGTAGCTTTTAATTCCGCAGGATCAATTTTGGTAAACAACTCCTGGGCTAAATGTTTGAATGAAGTGGTAGTCGGAACAGGAACATACTCCGCACCATAATTGGTGGCCGAAGTGTCACGCAAATGGGCGTAATACGTTACCGGACTCATATACAATTGTCCGTTCCATACTATTGCCGGACCATAGCGGTAGCCAAAATATTCCTGGTTATTTTGTCCATAGAGCACCCCATCGCTTCCTTTCAGGGCATAATCCTGACGTACGATATAGACGACATGCTCCAGGGAACCGATCAGCGGATTACATTGGTTATTGATTCGGATGATCTGGCAAGTGGCTGTATAAGTCGAAGCAAGGAAGAACAATAAAAATACAAGGGTCTTCACTTTCATGGATCAATAGTTAATCAGTGGCGTGACGATCTGGATATTGGCATCGACCATGGTTTGGGTATAATCGCCACTTTCCGTAACCGATACTTCCGGTTTTCGCCATTTTCCGGTAACAATACCCACACATTGGATGGCCCCGTTCCTTACCACAAATACGGGTCCGCCTGAGTTTCCTCCATCAAAACCGGCCTCACTGGTTTGGATGGTTCCATTTTGTAAGCCACTCAAAGCCACGTTTCCGGTTGAATAATAAGGCTCCAGGTTGCCATCGGTTCGGTAAGTCATTCCGTAAGAATAACCCAACACGATCAAACGATCTCCTGATTTCAGGCTGGATGACAGGGTTTTATCAAAAGGAAGTCCTGAGGTATATTTGGTTGGCATAAAGGCCCAATCCGCACCGCTAAAGTAGTCGGGAACACGCAGGGTACCGGATACACCCTGGAGGGTATGCTGGTATTTTTTGTCTTTGGAATAATCGGCTTTCATATCCCGGTTGGTAAAGTCGAACTTGATACTCTGGTCGTACGACATGGCCGTATAGTGCATGGTAACCTTTCCTCCGCTGTTATCGACGAAATTGGCTACTTCATTGTCGGTAAGCGGGGCATCGATACAATGGCGGGCGGTAACAAAATTGCCGTCATTGGTGATAAAGCCGGTACACATACAGTCACCACCCAGGTCATAGGTCTCGGTGCTGCCTTCGTATTCCACGGTCATTTTATTCAGGAACAGGGCAAGAACATACCCCTTTAAGGGCTCGATCAGGTCAGCGCCGGATTTATTGGCAGCGATAACTTCTTCATTTCTTTTCCGTAAGTCACTCAGTTGGGAAACCAAACCCTGGTTCGTCCGCATCAAACGCTGTTGTTCAGCTTTCAGCTTTTCATCCGAGATCTGCATCATGGCACCCAGTGCTTTATTCGCCTCATTCAGTTTAGCCAGCGAATCGGCCTGCTGGCTGGTTAACTCGGCCTGGTCTTCAATTTTTTCGGCCAAAACCACATTCTCCTGGTTGAGTTTTACCAGGGCATAAGATCCGGCAGAAACGGCTACAATAAATAAGGTAAGTACCGTGATGGCTGCCGTTTTGTAAGGCTTAATGGCCTGTTGCATGACCAGGTTCATTTTGTTGGTGAAGCCGATCTTAGCCGTACCGCTTTTTGTGGTATTGTAACGCAGTTTAGGCCCTTCAGCCGAAAGTTGAATTTCATCTCCGTTATTCAGGAAATACTTGCTGGAAACCGGGCGACCGTTAATGAGGGTAGGGTTTGATTCGGAAAGATTGATGATGCTTGTTTCAGCACCTTTCCTTTCGATAGCGCAATGCCGGCGACTTACCGTTGGGGTATCGTCGCTGAATTGTACCCCGCATTTGGAACTCCTTCCGAGCTCGATATAAGGAATTACGATGGTTTCATAGCTTCCCACGGCATGTTTGCTCGTTGGTGTTAAATACTCCAGGGTATAGGTAGGAAGGTTAGCACCTCCTAAGATCTTCATACCTGCTGTCAGGGACTGTGTTGCTCTATTGGCCATTTTACTGCTATTTATTGATCCAAATTAAGGCTAATTGTTGCGGAGGGATATACCTACAATTTGGTATTTTTAGGTCCTTGCTGTTACGGACGGCGAATTTTCCGCTATTTTTAATACAAAATCCGCATTTCGATGTCCAGAGAGTCGAGTATTGCCGGAGTGGGATGACGGATCAGGTATTGGGATCCGTAGGGCTCCATGAACGTGTCAAGTCCCTGCCAGGCACGGGGATCACCCGCAAGCACAGGTACCGGTTTACCGGCCTGATAGGCTTCACGGACCGCATTGGGAAAGGCCTGGAACCGGTCATGGGGATATATGCCAGTGCAGATTAATTTTTCCTGGCTGTAATACATGAGCTGCCAATGGGTTTCCGGGGTATTGCAAAAAATATGGCGATAACCCTCGTCAACCAGTTTCTGGCTCAACTCGATCTTGTCGCTGCGTTCCTGCACCCGTTTTTGGAAATAATCGGTTTGCGTTAGTTGCCAGGAGCCGGCCAAAAAGATGAGGGACGCTGCAATACCGATGGCTTTCAATAAACCCGTATACCGCAACCTGTTCCATTGAAGTGCACACCAGAAAAATAGAAAGAAGGGGGCGGGCAGGAGGTAACGCGGACTAAAAAACGCATTCGTAAAGATTAAAATAGCCAGCGGACCGAATGCCGCGGCAAAATAGAGCATGTGGGCAAGCTTGTCCTTTCTTTCTTTCCACTGCAGAACAGCCAGTATAAAACTCGCCACCAGAAGCCATTTTACAGACAGCCAGGCGATATAGGTCCAGTTTTTTACAGGATGGATATCCCCGAGATAATAATTCCCTTCAAAGAACTGCTGCAGGCGGTGTTTGGCGAGACTAAGATTGTTTTGCCAAAGCGAAGGATCCAATACCGTTGGATTCCAATAATCCGGATTGCCGAGTGACAGGTAGTACATGAGGGAAAAGCTGCTTGCAAACCCGACTAAGGCAATGGAAAATAGCGGAATTTTTCTGTTTTGCTGGTAAAGTAAGGCTACCACAAAGAGCAGACTGGAAGGAAACCACAATTTCATGGCATGGTAGATCAGCGCCATCAGTACGCCTATTCCCAGTCCACGTATCCATGATGGGATCGATGGTTTTGCCGCCAGATAAAATAACCACCCGGAAGAGGCGAGTGCCGTCAGATAACCCCCTCTGGCTTTGAGGCTCCAATAAAACCACACCGGGTGCAGGGCAAAAAGCAGGACCAGGGCAAAGGCCCAACGGGCAGAAATTTTTTCCTTAAGGAACATGAACAGGCCACTCAATGCCACCAACCACAGGAATAACATCCCCGTTTTAACAGCCAGATCAGAATATCCCACTATTTGATGGAACAAACTGATGGTACTCACCTCGATCAAACTAAAGCCATAACGTTGTCCCCAAAAGAACCAGGGAGTTTCGCCCAGTTCCAGCTGATGGATGCTCATTAGTCCCATAAGGGCCTCGTCTCCATCAAGAACCATGCGGTCCGGGAAAAGGAGAGGAATACGACTTATGGCCGATATAAGTAGCAAACAAAAGAGAAGGAAAGCTGGTTTTTTACTGAGTTCCGAAGAAAACATCCTTCAAATAAAAGGAAAGTAGCCGGATTACGCCAATATGATAAGCGCCAATTTTTTTTTATTAAGCCGACCAATACCACCATACGCTTTCAGGTACACAAACTCAGAATGAACGTTTACTGAGTGAGCACCTTGTTTTACTATTCGGTCTACCTACTGCAGGTTAGATTTCTCTAATCTTGGTAATCATAATCCCAACTAAACGATCACAAATTTGTCCGAATCATGTATAGAAAATTAAGCTTTTTGGTATTTGTAATTGGATTATCTATGCCAAACCTTTCTGCCCAATTTTGCCCAGATCCACCTCCATGTCTGGTCAATGGTAATCTGGAAACCGACACCCCGGCTATAAGCGGAAATATGAACACCGTAGTAGGAACGAATGTAAATGGCTGGGTAATTTCTCACGGAACTCCAACCATGACCGCTGGATTTCAGGGTTCCGGGGTATGGATGTGGGCCCGAACTCCCCAGGGGGGGCCTAACCATGGGGAGGGAATATTTGCCTGTTTCGATTTTCAGCAGGGCCAAACCTATCAAATTTCTTTTAAGGCCATGAACACGTCAGCAAATAATAGCGGAAATCTTAACCTGAGAGCGGTAAATGGATTGACGTTTAACACCTCGAGCGTTATTCCGGCTGTTCCGACCAGTTCACAGGTCATCCACAATACCCATATAAATACGACAACCTGGCAACAGTATATGGTTTCATTTACGCCAAATGCCGACTACACCGGCATTTGGATAAACCCATTTTCGGCCAATGACTTTGTAAATGGCTTACAATATGAAGTCGCTGTGGATGACATCTGGATCGACGGTGCATGCCTGAGAAATGGAAACATAGAATCCGACACGCCAAATATAGTTGGGGATATGAATACAGGGAGTGGTACAGATGTGGAAGGTTGGGGGGTTTCTCACGGAACTCCCGCACTTACTGCCGGATATCAGGGTAACGGTGTTAGCATGTGGGCCAGGACAAAGCCAGGCGGGGTGGCCAGGGGTGAAGGCATTTTTACCTGTTACAATTTTCACATGGGGCATACGTATCAAATCTGTTTCCGTGTCATGAACACTACAGGAAATAATAACGGAAATCTATTTCTAAGGGCAGTCAATGGATTGGTAATTAATTCAACATCTGCGGTAATTCCATCCGTCCCGGCCAGTTCACATCTGATCCATGGTACGCACATAAATACCACAAGCTGGCAACAATATACAGTTTCCTTTACTCCTAACGCCGATTACAGTATGCTTTGGATATATCCTTTTTCGCCCGATGATATTGTAAATGGCCAGTTATATGAAGTTGTGGTCGATGATATTCAGATCAATGAAACCCAGCCGGTAAGCCTCTCGCTAACCGCCAGCCTTGATAGCATTGGTCCTTGTGATTCTTCTATATTGATCGTCCAGAATGCATTACCAGGCTCTACCTATTTTTGGTATCCTTCTGATGGGTTAAGTTCTACAACAGGACCCTCGGTGATCGCAACACCGTGCTCAACTACAACCTATTCGGTAGAGATACACAATCCATGTACAAATTCTCCTTGTTCACCAATTGTTGTAAGGCAGGTGACCGTTAATGTGCTGGCAAAGGGAACGATCATAAATAACAGTTCTCCTTTTTGTTATGAACATATCGACCTGGTGTACAGCGATAGTATCCCATGTCCGGGTGCTACTTATGCATGGTACGGTCCAAGGAATCCGGGAATTGTGTTATCTGCCCGTCCATCTTTATATATGCCAAGCTCAATAAGGGCTGATGTGGGGGTTTATTTACTCGTAGTCACTTCCCCACGTGGTTGTGTAGATTCATTTTATGCTACGGTTATTATGGACTGCTGTGCCGTAACTGTTGACTTTGATATCGTTGATTGCAACCCGGTTCGTTTTGTCAACCAGACTACTACTACAAATGGAAATGGATTACAGGGTGAATGGCATTGGGATTTCGGTGACGGCGCTACCTCAAGCCTTAAAAACCCGTCTCATTTATATACCTCCCATTTTGGCCCTACCACAGTTTGTCTGACCGCAGTATTGTATGACGGTGAGACGACTTGCTGCGCCAAGGTGTGTAAGGATTTTGACGTTTGTGATTTTGGTTGCGACCCAAAGGCAGCCTTTAGTTACACTATCGTAGACCCTGGCAACCGGCAGGTGCAGTTCACAGATCACTCTGTAGGCAGTGGAACTCCATGTGGCTGGGAATGGTATGTAGATGGTATTCTTATTTCGACCTTGCAGAACCCCCTGATCACCCTTCCACCACCACCTCCTGGCGGAACTACCAATCGGATTTGCCTGAGAGTGGAGTATTGTCCATTGTATGGGGCGAATTGTTTCGAACAGTGGTGTGAAGATATTGAAATCCCTTAACCTAATTAACAACGACTTAAATTTAGAATTATGAAAATGAAGATATTTTTCCTGGTAATAATCCAGATATGCCTGCTTGCAAATAAGCTATTTGCACAACAATGTACGTCTCCGCCCAACTGCATAGCAGATCCTCATTTGGATGTCCCCACGGATTGGTATGCAGCATACGGGACCTTAATAACAAGCACAAACAATGTACCCCCTGCCACTACGGGTAGTTCGCTTTTCTTATCTTCAGTGTTAAGCCAGGGGAACGATGCTTTTACATGTTATGATTTTGAAGCAGGGAATACATACCGGGTATGTTTTTGGGTAAGGAATGCTTCAGGCTGGCCTTCTAACGATTTCGGAAGGTTATACGTTTATGCGGCTCAAAACCTCGTATCAGGTGGCAACTTGGGGTCAGCACAAGCAGCTACAAAGCAATTGATCGACCAAAGCTATTGCGGGCCAAATTATGGCAATATGAGCGGCTATAGCCCCTGGGTGTTTGTTACCGCAACATTTACCGCTAATGCCTATTACAATAATCTCCTCCTCTACGCCGTAAACCCAATGGGACCTCCTCCTCCTGGCAACGCACAATGGGCCACAACCTATAGCGTAGAAGTAGATGATATAAGAGTAGAAGATATTACCGGTATCACGCCAACATCATTTACCATTACCGGAAACAATACAATCGATGGATGTAATACTACCGGCACGGGCCAAACAACGCTGACCATAGAACAGGTTACCCCAACTATATCAAGTCCCATGCCTTCAAACTATGTGGCTACCTGGGACCCTATTCCTTACAATTATATTAATGCTAATGGAAATAGAAGTAGTGTAGAAGCACGCCCATGTAGCACAACTACATATAAAATTGAAATTTCTGATCCTTCTGGTTCTTCTTGCGCCAATTGTGTTAGGGAGACCCTGTATTATACGGTGAATGTAAACCAATGGTCTGACCCCTCCAATATCATTCACCCGACAACAGTTGTTCCATGTGGAGATGATCTCAACCTGCTTCTGGATTATATTGACCCAGGGACTTGTCCGGGAACAACATTTAATTGGATAGAGCCAAATGGGGTTACTTCTCATGGCGGCCAAAGCCCTACCACTATATTACCTGCTCATGCCTTACATACAGGTGAATGGACTTTACAAGTATTTGTACCCGGGAAAAACTGTCCGGAAGAACATAAATTTTTCATCACAGTAGGCTCCTGTTGTATTTCCAATCCAAGTTTCTATTTCAGCGGCTGCAATCCGGTAACATTTACCAATACGAGTACTGGATTTTCCAGCCATGTTGGTACACTTTGGAGTTTTGGCGACGGAAGTACTTCCGGACAATTAAATCCTATACATACTTATAATGTTATAAACAATCAAGGGTTTGAGGTGTGTTTGACCATGCTCTATGAAGACGACCAGGGTGAAACCTGTTGCGAACGGTTTTGTCAGGATGTTGAGGTCTGTCCAAAATCCTGTGCTGTAATTGCGGACTTCACCACTTCTCCGGTTGCCGGATCGATCGGCGAATTTGATTTTACCGATGCATCTTCATTCAACGGAACGGTATGCGACTATTTGTGGGAATTTGGCGATGGCACTCTCATCCATACCACTTTACCCACAATAAGGCATACATATTCTGCGGCCACACCGGGGCCATGGTGGGTTTGCCTTACAGTTACCAACTGCATTTATAATGCAGCCGGAGTTGAGATAGAACGTTGTTCCAGTAAAAAATGTATGTGGTTATACCCGGTAGAAGGGAAACGCAGTGCAGGAGATATCTCCGAGGGGGATCAGCCTGAGCCTGACATGCCGGGCAACGGGAACTCCATCAATGAAAAAGGGCTCACAGTCTATCCGAACCCGAATTATGGCAATTTTGCACTTAGCCTGGATCAACAAACCGGAACCTATCAGGTTGTGGTGAGAGATAAGCTCGGGCGTGAAGTGTATAACCGAGAACATGTGTTCACCGATGCACCTGTAAAAATCATACTTAAGGATGTGTCTGACGGGATTTATTCGGTGGAGGTTGTGAACGAGAATGAGAAATTCGTTCAACAGATCACGATTACGCGGTAAATACATTTGGATTAAGTGCAGAAGGGCTGTCGTAGAGGCGGCCCTTCCGCTTTAAACGATATTAGAGAACATCCTCAAATTGTAAAGGACCTTTTCCCTTTCCTTATGGCTGATAGGAATTTTAACGCCACTGTTAAGGACAAGATAACCACTATCGTCTTTTCGCAGCTCTTTTATTTGGTTCATATTAACGAGGTAACTTTTGTGGACACGTAAAAAACCGCGGTCGGCCAGAATGGCTTCAAAATCCTTGACGATCTTGCTCACAACGATCTCTTTCTCGCTATTGTTAAAGAAAATTTTGGCATAACTTCCTTCACCCTGAATATACTGGATAGTCGGAATATCGATGTATTGAAAACCGTTCCGGGTGGGAATGGCAACCTTATTTTTCATGGCTTCGAGCATAAAACGCATCATACCGGCATTTTCAATTACCGGGCTGCCGGATCTTATTTCAAAGGTAACATGGTCCAGCATGGTCTGGAATTCGACCGGGTCTATGGGCTTCAGGATATAATCAAAAGCATGGCTTTTAATGGCCTTTAAGGCATAGTTCTCAAAGGCAGTGATGAATACCACACGTCCCGGCAGATGCTCAAATTGTTCGATCACCTCGAAACCACTGCCATCAAGGAGTTCCACATCCAGGAAGATAAGTTCCGGAAGGTATTTGGTAATAGCCTGAACGGCACTTTCTACGGAAGTGCATTTGGCACAAATCGTTATGTCATCCGAAAACCCCGAAATAAGGCTCTCTATTACACCGATGGCGGAAAGTTCATCGTCAACAATTATGGTTTTAATCATGATGCAGGGGAATATAAAATTCGACTTTGGTACCCGACGACTTATTTTCCTCATCGTACAGGTCGATGATCCTGAAGCCGGAAAAACGGGAATGTCCCGGCCAGAGCTGATTGATCCTCGTTTCCGTAGTTTTGACGCCGGAACTGGATCGTGGGTTGTCCGGAAGCCACAAAGGACTAGTATATTTTTTCTTCCTTTCCCCGATCCTTCCAGATTCGATGCGCCCGACCCCGTTATCGATAACCTGAATACGGACGCGGTTTTCAGCCTTATCAATACGGACAACTATTTCACCCCCCGGGCGTGCTGAAATTCCGTGAACAATGGCGTTCTCCACAAAGGGCTGGATAAGCAGGGGAGGGATGAGAACTTTTTGCAGATTTAATTCGGGGTCGGTCATTACTGAAAAACGGAATGGATTTTCAAAACGTATTTTCTCCAGTTCGACATAAAGTTCTAAAGCCGAGAGATCGTTGGCAAGAGAGATACGGTCCTGGTCTGTGTTATTGAAAGTGAGCCGCATGAGTCGGGAGAACTTGGCCAGCAGGGAAGCCGAGTGCAGGGTATCCTTCTTTAAAATATAGTTCTGTATGGAGTTCAGGGCATTGTATACAAAGTGGGGATTCATCTGGTTTCGCAGCGCCCTGTCGCGAAACTGAGCGAGGTCATTCTTCAGTTGCTCCTGTCTCATAACAAAGCGAACCCTGAATTGAAAGGCGATCCATACCAGTCCGATAAAAAGGCAGGCGATGAGAAAATAAAACCAGGTAGTTTGATAAAATTTAGGGCGAATGCGAAACGAAAAGGTTGCGAAACCCGGACTAAGCGAACCATCGGGTTTCAGAACACCGACTTCAAAGACATATTCTCCATGGGGTAGCGAGTTATACATAACAAAATGGTCCTTTCCTCTGTACCAATTGGTATCTGCACCTCTTAGGCGGTAATAGTAGGTTAGCTTTTCAGGATGCCAGAAGTGAAGTCCCGTAAAAGAAATCCGGATCGTATTCTGCTCCGGTGAAAGGTTTCCAGCACTGCCGGGGTGCATTCTCAGGTCATTCACACTAACTGATGTAATGTAAAGGGGGATGCTCATTTCCTGATCATCGGCAATTTGCTTTGGCAGAATGGAAAGACCATGGAGGGTCGCCAACCAGATCTCATCTTTAAAGATAGTGACTTCATTCACTTCATTCGAAATGAGCCCGTCATTGAGGTCGAGTGTTTTGAAAGAAACAGAAGCAGGATCCAATATCTGGTTTATCCTGCAGATGCCCCTGTTGGTAGCCACCCATACCACTCCGTCCTCTTCCGCATAGGCGGAATTGCACATCATGCTGGGTAAACCGTGGTCAGTAGTATAATGGTGAACTACTTCGCCAGTATTTTCACGAAGAATGATCACCCCACTACCGATTGTAGTAAGAATAAGATACTGGCTATTGATCCGATCAATAGAACTTATACGCTGTCTCAGCAATGGGTTTCCGGCACCAAGGAAGCGGATCCCGCTATTATCATGGATATAGAGCCCGTCGAGGGTACCAACAAGCAGACGATTACCGGAAAGTTCAAACGCGCAGGTCGGCCGGGAAAGTTTAACAAAGGAAAGGGTGTCTGTGCGCACGCCATTTGGGTTGTATTTGAAAAGATCTCCGAGTGCAATTACCCATACCGCAGAGGGGCCAATACTGATTTTTTTTCCAAACCCCAAATGGGTTTGCTTCAAACTGGGAATCTGTTTTATGCGATCCGCTCCGGATAAAAAGAGTCCGTAAGTTGGGTTATAGTCATTGTCAAGTACAGAATCGATCAGTTCATGTTTTTTAAGTGAATACGAGTCTCTTCCCTTAAGAACCATCAACTGGCCATTTGCCAATTGGAGAAAACGGTAGTCTCCAATCACCTTAATACCGTTGATCTTTGATGTAGGTAAACCGTCCTGCTCCGTGTACCAGACAGGAAGAAAAGGAAAAAAATAGAAAAGTCCCCTCTCGAGGCTCGTCATCCATAAGCCTCCTTCCCGATCTTTCCAAACTGATGAGGGTGAAACATTGGAGATCAGCCACCTGCTTTCCGTGTAATTCGTTGCACTCGTGAACATCCGGAGACCAAGGTTCCTGAATCCCAGCATAATGTTCTCTTGTTTATCAACATAAACACACAAAAGGGAACCGTTGAAGGTAAATGCCAAAGTGCTTTTTTTTGATGAAACACGCCATGCCTTACCTTGTGCGAAAAGAAAAAATGCGCCCGATGCATCAAAGGGAGAGGCGTAGACATCATTTGTAACCAATTCATCAAAAGTTATACTGCCAATCTTTTCACCAGTTTCCAATTGGATTATTTCTCTCGGTCCCGGGCTTACAGGTCCGCTTAGCAGACAATTTCCCTTACGGGATATATAAATTCTTTTCACTCCCGGATTGATGGTGTGCAAGATTCCATACCTGTCGATCCGGGATAATAGGAAGAGTCCTGTTGGATCAAACTTCGAAAACCAGAGGTCGTCGTTTTCTTCCAGGGCCAGGCCATTCAAAAGTTGGAAGGGAAGTACTGATTTTATGACCGAATTATAGGGATAGGTATGCGTGGTATCATTCCTGAGGTAACCGGTGCGCGACGAATAGGTGTTAAACCAGATACGCTCTTTATCGTCCTCAAAAATTCGAAAAACAGAATTATCCGGAAGTCCCTCCTTGCTGGTAAAGGTCGTGAATTGAATTCCGTCAAATTTAACGATGCCACGGTCGGTACTGACCCAAATGAACCCTTTGCTGTCCTGGATCACACTATAGGTTTCGGAACTTGGCAATCCGTCTTTATAGGTGAAATTGCGATAAGCAGTTGTTTGTCCGGTAGCGGCGGATAACATACAGGAGAAAAAAAGAAATAAAGTTGCATACCGGAACATACGCATGCAATTAGAAGAATTAGTTTCGAAACGGCACTATTTTGGAAGATAATTTATCGAGTAAATAAAGAAGAATTAAAGTGTTAATTCATACTATGATATCAGCTGTAACGAAAGGCCTGTGTTGTTTATTTCTGCTCAGTTCCTGCCAGGGACCCCAGACCGGAGCCCCCAATTCCCAATCCCCAAACCCCAATTCCCCTACATCCATGATACCCAAAGACTCCCTCCCAAAAACCGATTCCGCGTGGAAAGAAATACTCTCCCCCGAAGAATACCGCGTACTGCGTGAAAAAGGCACCGAACGCCCCCATACCGGCCAATACGACCAGCATTGGGATTCCGGCACCTATGTGTGCAAGGCCTGTGGTGCTGAGTTATTTACTTCGGCTACCAAGTTCGACGCACACTGCGGCTGGCCTTCTTTTTATGAAAGTATAGATAAGTCGAAAGTGCGTGAGATACTCGACAAAAGCCATGGCATGGTGCGCACCGAAGTGGTCTGTGCCAATTGCGGCGGACACCTGGGTCATGTCTTTAACGATGGACCAAACCCGACAGGCCTGCGGTATTGCATCAATTCCGTGTCGCTGGGATTCAGGAAGAAAGACTAAGCTTTTTGTCTATTTTTGCCGCGATGATCAACGGCAAAAAACTGGTGGTGGTGCTACCCGCTTATAATGCGGCCCAAACGCTGGAAAAAACGTATCGGGAAATTCCCATGGACATAGTGGATGAAGTGGTACTGGTCGATGATGCCAGTCGGGATACCACCGTGGAAAAGGGAAAAGAACTCGGCATCCGTCATATCGTACGCCACGAAAAAAACCGTGGCTACGGTGGCAATCAAAAATCCTGTTATGCCAAGGCGCTTGAGTTGGAAGCGGATATTGTTGTCATGTTACATCCTGATTATCAATACACTCCGATGCTCATTGCTTCGATGGCCGGGATCATTGCCAATGAGGTTTTTCCTGTCGTCTACGCCTCACGCATTCTGGGTAAAGGGGCCTTAAAAGGAGGCATGCCCATCTATAAATACATCTTTAACCGCTGCCTGACTTTATTCCAGAATATTGTCATCAACCAGAAACTTTCCGAATACCATACCGGCTACAGGGCATTCAGTACCGAGGTATTCAAAAAGATCGACATCGAGGCCAACAGCGACGATTTTGTATTTGACAACCAAATGACCGCCCAGGTCTTTATGGCAGGTTTTGAAATAGCCGAGGTGACATGCCCGACCAAATATTTCGATGAAGCTTCGTCCATTAATTTTAGCCGAAGTGTAAAGTATGGATTGGGGGTTTTGCTTACCTCCATCCAATACCGCTTGCATAAGTGGGGGATAGCGCGCTTTCGGTATTTAAAAGTGAAAAGCTAAAAGTGAAAAGTGAAAAGTTGGGGGTAG
>JAKFCJ010000130.1:0-3422 GCA_036676705.1 Bacteroidota bacterium | reverse complement strand
TGGGATCGGCGAACTTATCATACCGGACAATGAACCCGGATCCTCTATCATGCCCGGAAAAGTGAACCCTACCCAACCCGAAGCCATGACCATGGTAGCCGCACAGGTTATCGGCAATGACGTGGCCGTGAGCATCGGAGGCGCCACCGGACATTTTGAATTGAATGTTTTTAAACCGCTTATTGCCGCGAATGTGCTGCAATCAGCCCGGTTGATCGGCGATGCCTGCGTTTCTTTTACTGAAAAATGTGCCATCGGTATTGAACCAAACCTGCCGGTAATAAAAAAGCATCTCGACAATTCGCTGATGTTGGTTACCGCGCTGAATCCACATATCGGGTATGAAAATGCCGCGAAAATTGCGAAGACCGCCCATAAAGATAACAAAACCCTGAAGGAAACTGCTGTAGCATCCGGACTGCTTACTGCCGATCAGTTTGATCAGTGGGTAAGGCCGGAGGATATGGTTGGTTCACTGAAATAAGTTCCAAATTCCAGGCTCCAAATTCCAAAAAACACGTAAACATTTGGAACTTGGAGCTTGGAGCTTTATTATGAAATACATCTTTCTCCTTCCAATACGCCTCTATCAATACCTGATAAGCCCCCTCCTCGGCCAAAACTGCCGGCATACCCCGACCTGTTCGGAATATACGGCGCAGGCCATCGAAGAATGGGGGCCATTAAAAGGACTGGGAATGGGAATGAAGCGCCTGTCGAAATGCCATCCCTGGGGAACCCATGGTTACGATCCGGTGCCGAAAAATGAAAAAAAGAATCCTTAATTTGCTCCCGCATGAAAAATAAATGGATAGCCTGGTCGCTTTTGTTATTGCTGCTACTCTTTGCGGGCTTCTATGTTTACAGTACCTTTTTTCGTAAAAAACGCACAATCCCTCCAACCGAAATAGTTACGGCCCCCACGGAGCCCAAATTCAAGCACGAAGGCAACCTGGTTATCTACCGCAACCTGGATAAAAACGATACCCTGAAAACCCTCGAGATCGAGATCGTGGATGACGAATATGGGATCACTACCGGGCTGATGTACCGAAAAAAAATGGAAGAAAACCGGGGCATGCTTTTTATTTTTCCGGATGTTTCCAAACGCTCTTTCTGGATGCGGAATACCATTATTCCGCTTGACATCATTTTTATTTCCGAGCAAAAGACCATCGTCACCATACAACGAAACACGATCCCCTTTTCCGAAAAATCCATCCCCTCCTCTGCCCCGGCCAAATATGTGCTCGAAGTAAATGCCGGCTTATCGGATAAATATGGCTGGAAAGATGGTGATAGTGTCGAATGGGAACTGCTAAAATAATACACCGGTGTTCAAGACATACCTCGAATTAGGTTTCCATCATATTCTCGATCTCAGGGGAATCGACCATATTCTGTTCGTTGTTGCACTTTGTGCTGCTTATGATCTGAAGGCCTGGAAAAGGCTGCTTATTTTGGTTACGGCATTTACCATCGGACATTCACTTACCCTTGCCCTTAGTGCGTTGGATGTATTTCGTGTAGATCAGGATATTGTCGAACAAATAATCGCCATTACCATAGCCATAACCGCCCTGCAAAACATCCTGATCCCCAAACCCGACCTGACAGCCAACCGGCTCAAATATGCCGCAGCCCTGGTATTTGGCCTGTTTCACGGAATGGGCTTCAGTACCTATTTTAAAGCGCTATTGGGCCGCGAGGAGGATATCATTCTACCCCTTTTCGCCTTTAATCTAGGCATTGAACTCGGACAACTCTGTATTGTCGTGGCCATGTTACTCTTTTTTTATCTGGCTGAAAAAAGCCTGAAGATCAAATCGCGCGACTGGAACCTCTTTTTGAGCGGTATCGCTTTTGGTGCGGCCATCATGATGTTGAGCGATAGATTCTGATTGGCGAATATTTTCTACATTCGAGAAATGGTTCGCGTTTGTTTGCTTTTAGTCATCCTCTGTTTTACGGCAGTAACAAGCAGTGCCCAGTCGCCCGAATTCCGCCAGATCAGTGATCTTGACAACCTGCCCTGTAATGAGATCTACGATGTTTACTTCGACAAAAAGGGATTTTTATGGATAGGCACTGAAATAGGCGTTTTCCGCTATGACGGGCATCATTTTCGATCCTTTTCGCCAAACAAACGGGCAGGACAAGCCTTAACGGGCTTCACCGTAGTCAATGAACATCTGTTCATATTCAATTTTCTCGGAGATATTTTCGAAGCAAAGGGCGATAGTTTTATAGCGATCCCTGTTCCTAAATGGGTCTTGCCCCATCATTATTCACCGCTTAGCGCAGGCTTTGACGGCCAGCTTTGGCTAAGCGGCAGCCAGGGTGTTTTTTCCTATAATACCGAAACCCAGGAGTGGACGAACCGAACCCCCAAATACCTCTCGAGGGATGATTTTTCCAATACACGGAATTCACGAAGTTCGAAAGAGACCATTTGGTTTACTTCGAAAAAGGAGGTCGTACAGATCGGACCAAATGGATTCAAAACCTATCCGGTAGCGCTGAACAACGCACGCATCAAAACCCTGAACCGTCATATCATTACCCCCGGCACTGTACATACATGGCTTTGTGATATTCTGGATGGAAGTTTACTTATCCTCCGCGACACAGCCTTTGTAGCCTACCCAGACCCGGAACTGGAAGGTCTTCTGAAAAATAAAAAGCTCACGAATCTTAAGGAGTTTGAAGGGAAACTTTACTTTATGCTGTATGACGGCCTGATCATCCACGATCCGGCCAGCAAGAAATCAGAATGGATTTTCCGTGACCTGCCCATCACAGACATGGAACTCGACCCGGAAGGCAACTTATGGTTTAGTACATTGGGGTATGGATTGCTGTATTGTCCCTCGCTACAAATACGTTCGTACCCGAATAACCGGATGGGAGGAAGCACCTATAAGTTCACTTATCTGGTTCCGGATGGTGAAGGGGGTGTGTATTACTCGCGATTGAGCGGGGGAATCGGCCGGATCCCCAAAGACTATGACCGGATGATCGAGATCGCTGGCCCGGTCCAGGCTGATATCAGTGCCCTGATCCGCGATAATAAAGGTTCTGTTTATACCGCTTTTAACAACTATATATTTGAGGTTCGCGGCAACAGGCTGGAGCAGATCAATTTTAGTTTCCCTGCTACCAAAGACATACTCGTAACCGAGGATTTTGCATATCTCGCCTCCTCCTCCGGACTTCATTATGGCACCGATCTCCGCTCGAGAGACACCATGAAAATGGTTTTTTACGGCTGGTGCAGGCGTTTGTCGCGTTCAGGAAACCCCGAGCAGATCTGGGCAGGGACAACCGATGGCCTTTACCTGGTCCGGAAGGATTCTGTGCTTAAAAAAATGTTCGTTGGGGAAGGGGTTCAGGATATCCTGTGGGTACCTGAGGAGAAGAGC